>JBGSYQ010000118.1:0-1841 GCA_041750795.1 Pirellulales bacterium
GCCAACAGCGCGCCGCCGCGCCGCAAAATCTCGTTGTGCGCCTGCTGACGCCGCCAGGTCGACTCGTGCGAAAGCTCGGCCCACAGTCGCTCCGGCTCGACGCGCGGCGCGTCGTACGCTTCGAACGGCATCGACGCCGGATCATCGGCCCGCGTGATCATCACCAATTCGCTGGGATACTTGGGCGAGCCTTCGTTGCCAGCCATGTAGCTCAACGCCACGAACACGCGTCCGCCGCGACCGACGGTCACGCCCACCGGCCGCGCGTTCTCGGCGCCGGCCAGAAACGGAAACTCTTCGGCACGGAAGCTGGCGCCGTGCTTCTCCAAAGCAAACCGCGCCACCTTGCGCTGCCCCCAACACGCCACCAGCAGGCTGTCGCGATATTTCGGTCCCAGCAGCGGATCGTCGTAATAGGCCACGTCCACCGGCGCTTCGCGCCCCATGCCCCCGTTCACCACGTCGAGCAGATCGCTTCGCTCGGGCGACATGCCGGCCATCCAGCCACGCGGCCAGAAGAAGTTCGCCTGCGGCGCCACGTGCAGCAGCCGCGCAGGGGAGTAACGATCGGCCATTGACTCGTGATCGTTGTCGTCGGAAAATAGGTTCCACTGGCGATCGAACGCCAGTCCGTCGGTGCCGCGCGTCCCGCCGGCCACCACGCGAAATCCGCTGCCGTCGGGCTTGCAGCGAAAGAAGCCGCCGACGCCGGTGTACGGCACTTTCGTTCCTTCCGGCTGCGTGAAGACGGTCCAATGTCCCCAATGATCGGGCCGGTTCTGAAAGTCGCCAAAGTTCAACAGCGGATCGCCCGAGCAAAAATACAAATCGCCCTCGGGCCCCCACGCCAGCCCGTGATAGGTCACGTGCAAGTCGACCGGCGTGCCCCACACGAGCCGCACCGGAGACAGCTTCTCGCGCTCCACGCGTCCGCGCGGAAATACGTACAGCGCCGCGTTGGTGATCGCATATAAATCGTCTCCCCGCGCTTCGATGTCGGTGATCCAGGTGTCGGGCGGAAAGCGATAGAGCAACTGCCGCGGCGCATAACCACCGCCGGGCTGGGCCTCATAGACGAACAATGCCTCGCGACCGCCGGCAAACAGCCGCCCCTCGGTATCGACGTACACCGACAGGAACGATTCGTCCGCCGAGCTGTCGATCGACACCAGCTTCAAGTCGTCCTCAGCCACCCAGCGCGTTGCCAACGGGCCGCTGGCAGTGGCAGCCGAAGCGGTCACCGCGTCGCTCTTCGTCGGCGAAAGATCCTCCACCCGGTCGCGCTGGAGCCGATCGAACCGCCACAAACCCACCGTCGATGCATCCGCCTCCAGCGGTGCCTCCGGCACGCCATCGATCGAGCGCAGCGTGCTGGAAATTCGCACGTCGTCCACCAAACCGTCGCAACCGATCTGTTGCGGCGGATATCCACCGAACCACAGGGGCGTGGCAGGGCCGCCCCGGCGCTGGCGCACCAGGTGCGATTCCTTTACCAGCGCCCCGTCGACGTAGAGCCGGGCCTGCGTATCGTCAAACGCCGCCGCCACGTGATGCCACACGCCGTCGCAGATATCGACGCCGGAGCGAATCTCCGCCGGCTGGCAGCCGGGCAGGTACAAACTGAAATCCCCCGCGCCGGCATACGTATAGATCTCCCAATGGTCCCCCGATTCCTTGCTGGCGCTGGCTACCAGGATGTTGAAGCCCGTGCGGCTGAACACCTTGGCCCAGCATTCCACCGTCAGCGGTCGCGCTTCGTACACGGCCTGGTGCGGCGCGTGCGCCGCTTGCCCGCGCGGATCGAGCGCCGCCCCAAAGCGTCCCTCCGGCACCAGCTTGTC
>JBGSYQ010000119.1:0-1768 GCA_041750795.1 Pirellulales bacterium
GGATTTGCCAGCCGGCTTGCAAAGTGCCCTGGGCGACTTCCTTGCCGACGCCCAGCGCCTGGCCACGCGCACCGCCGAAATGCACCTGGCCTTGGCCCAGCACGACCACGATCCGGCCTTCACGCCCCAGCCGCTCTTGCCGGCCGCTCAACAGGAATTCGCCAGCCGCGCACAAGCATTGGTGAACGAGACGTTCGACCTCTTGCGGCGGCAGGCCCCGCTGATGGCAGGTGAAACGCTGCGCCTGACCGACAAGCTGCTCGACTGCCGCCCCCGCGCGCTGGCCGAGCTCGACCTCTTTGCCCGGCAGCACATCGACGTCCAGCAGATCCGCTGTCACGGCGACTATCACCTTGGCCAGGTGCTGGTGACCGGTGATGGCGATTTCGTGATCATCGACTTCGAGGGCGAGCCCGCCCGCCCGCTGGCCGAACGACGCCGCAAGCAACTGGCCCTGCGCGACGTGGCGGGCATGATCCGCTCGTTCCACTACGCCAGTTGCACGGCCGCCGCCAAAGCGCAACGATCGGCCTCGCCCGCCGAAGCGCCAGCCATCGCCGGCAAGGCCGCCGCCTGGTACTTCTGGACGAGCGTCGCGTTCTTGCAAGCTTATCGACAGGCCGTGCAGGATGCTCCGTTCGTGCCGCGCGCCGACGACGAGCTCGAGCGGCTGCTGGACGCCTGCTTGCTGGAGAAGGCCGTCTATGAACTGCGCTACGAGCTCAACAATCGCCCCGACTGGGTATACCTGCCGCTGACGGCACTGGGCGATTTGTTAAGCGCATGAAGCACCCCCCTGCCCTGCCCCGTTATGCAACCCGCGAAACTTGAACCGAGGACCTGCCATGATCGTCGTCACCAATCGCATTCCCGTGGCCAAGGGGCACGAGATCGACTTCGAAGACCGCTTTCGCAATCGGGCGCATCTGGTCGACCAGGCCCCGGGCTTCATTCGCAACGAAGTGCATCGGCCGCGACCCATGCGTTTCGATCACGAGACCGGGGCGTTCCTGGAAGACGCCAGCGTGGAAGGCTACTACGAAGTCAAAACCTGGTGGCGCTCGATCGACGACTTCGTCGCCTGGACCCGCAGCAAAGCCTTCGCCGAAGCCCACGCCAACCGCGCCCCCAAAGAAATGTTCCGCGGCCCCAGCCAACTCGACGTCCACGAAGTCTTCCTCTCGACGGACGAAACGTAGGCGGCCCCAACCGTCCAAGAGAAAAGTGGATTCTCCACCCGCGTTGCCGCCGAGCGTCGGTTTCTCCTCTCCCTTGATGGGAGAGGAAGGCTTGCGAAGCAAGCCAGGTGAGGGTGCGATCGCGCCTGCGGCCGTGGCTCTGTCCCCCGCGCGGTTCCCCCACTCGCCGCTCACCCTGGCGAGCGGGAGAAACAAGGGGTCGCAAGTCCTTCCCGCGATAAACCCACCTATCATCATCACCGACCCCCATACCGAGGAGGCGCGGTGGGACAAATGTCACTATCAAAGGGGCGCCAATATGCTTCAATCGCCTGCCAACAGATCCCCGCTTTTGGAAAACGAAACCGCCGCGCACGCTGGCACAACGCGCGCCCGTTCAGCCCGCTTGCCACCTGTCGCCGGATTGCGCCACGCCACAACCGCTCCTAGCAGCCTGTTGAAAAATGCCGTCGTGGCATTTTTCAACCTCGCCAAGTGTGAAGCAAAGCTTCGCACGGCTCGCAGAATAACGACTTACGTCGCAATTCTGTCATCGCATCCATGCGATGTCGCAGCCTGCTGAATTCTTC
>JBGSYQ010000120.1:0-3578 GCA_041750795.1 Pirellulales bacterium
AAGGCCAGTGCGGAATTGCGGGAGCAGTGGGTACAGAGGCTTGAGCGACAGTCGGCGAGCGGTCTTTCGATTGCCGAATTCTGCGTTGCTGAGGGCATCTCGGCCGGGAGCTTCAGCTCGTGGAAGCGGCGATTGAAGGCCACCGGGGAAGAAGCCGCGTCGGCACCGCGTCAAGCTCGACCGGCGGAGACGACGCCCACCAACGTATTGACGGGGAGCTTCTTTCAGGTGCCAGTGATCGTCGGACGTGAGCAGCTGAACGTTGAGTTCGAGCTTGTTGATGGCACCATCGTGCGCGTGCCGGCGGGCAACTTCGGCGCGATCGAACTGGTGCTCAGGACGGTGGCCGGGGTTCCGGTGCGGACGACTGCAGGAGGCGGCCACCATGCTTAATCTGCCCGGATCGGCGCGCATTTTCGTCTATTCGTTGCCAACGGACATGCGACGTCAGTTCGACGGACTGAGTTCGCTGGTGACTCAAACTCTGCAGCAGGATGTTTTCACTGGCGACTACTTCGTGTTCTTCAATCGATCCCGGACGCTCTGCAAGATCTTGCGCTGGGAAGCCACAGGGTATGAAATGTTTGCCAAGCGGCTCGAACGGGGGACGTACCGGCGTCCATCGTCCGACGGCGCATCGCTGGCGACACTGGTGGACTCGCTAACGCTGGCGATGGTTCTTGGCGGTGTCGACCCAGCCGCCACGCAACGCCGCAAACGATATCATCGGCCGGAGCCACCATCGAACTCCCCGCCGATCGAAGTGCATGTTCACGCACGTCGCGAGGAACATGCACAGCTCGCCGCGTGTTGAACATCAGCCGCGTTGAAGACTAATGCTCCAAGAGGCTGAGGAAAACGCAAGAAGTTTTCGATTTTCCTCAGCCTTTGCTCTTGCGCATTCGGATACAGTTGTTATCATAACGCCATCATGTCAATCAATGCTCTTCAACGACAACTCGATGAACTGCGGCAGACCACGCTCCAGCAGCGTGATGAGCTCAACGAGCTCCGCCGGTCGCACGCATCGCTGCATGCCAACCATGCGGCTCTCGAAGATTCCACTTCCAAAGTGATGGCGGAACGCGATCGGCTGAAGCAACGCGTAGCGGAGCTGGAAGTCGTCAACAAGAAGCTTGTCGACATGCTGTGGGGCCGTCGTTCCGAGCGTCGCGTTCCGGATCCCAATCAATCGTTGCTCCCCGGAGCCGAAGCCTGGTACGAACAAGAAGCGGACAAGTCGGCGGAAGTCGTGGCAGGCGAGGAAGCTCAAGAGATTGCCGATCTGGAATTGATCAAGAAGTGGGAAGCGGAAAAGGCTCGACGGCGCGAACTGCGAAAACGGCGTCAGGGTCGTCCTCAGGACTTTCCCGCCCATATCGAACGCCGCGAACGCGTGCTTGATCTGCCCGAAGAACAAAAGTCTGGCCTCACGCCCATCGGTCAAGTGATCACGGAACGACTGCGATTTGAAAATCCTTGTATGTATGTCGAACGGATTGTGCGACACAAGTATGTGAAGGCGGGCGAGCCGGAGCGAGGTGTGATCAGCCCGCCCCCTCCGCTGGCGATCGTCGAGGGTTGCAAGTACGACTTCTCGGTGATCGCAGCGATGGTGGCCTTGAAGTTCGCGTTTCACCAGCCGACCTACCGTCAACAAGACTGGTTTTCGCAGTGTGGCTGGTTCCCGAACCGGTCGACCATCAACGATCTGATCAATGTAGCGGCGACGACGGTGTCGCCGCTGGTCGCTCAAATGTGGCAGCAGCTGGTGCTACAGCTGGTGCTGATGATCGACGAGACACGCGTGCTTCTATTGACGCGAGATGCACTCACGGACGAACAGCTGGGCAAGCTGCGATCACGCAAGAATCGAGGCTCACCAGACGACGCGGAGGCGAGCGAAGGACCGACCGGCGGTTCGGTCAACAGCTACGCGTGGCTCTTCTCGAGCCCCGATACGATGGCCCCGTATAATTGGTTTCACTGGACACTGACACGACAACAGGAGACGGTCGACGAGTTGCTCGCCAACTATCGTGGCACGATTGTTGGCGATGGCTACGACGGGTATGTGAACATTGAAAAGCGTTCGCAGGGTCGGATTGTCCATGCGGCGTGCAACACGCACGCGCGCCGCGAGTTCGTGCAAGCGGAAACGTATGAGCCGATTCTCTGCGCTCAAATCGCAGCGTTCTACCGTCAGCTGAGTGACATCGAAGGCCGAGCGAAGGTGTTGACGATCGAGGAGCGTTTGGCGTTGCGCCAGCGCGAGGCGACTCCGATCTGGCGAATGATCGATACCTGGATGAATTCGGAGCCGGTCCAGCGAGCAGTGTTGCCGAGCAGCCCGTTCGGCAAGGCAGTCGGTTATTTGAAGAATCACTGGCAAGCGTTGCAGCGGTACTTGCATGACGCCAACGTTCCGATGACGAACGACCAGGTCGAGCAGACCATCCGGCCTTTGACTGTCGGTCGCCGCAACTGGTTGTTCTTAGGGCATCCGGCCGCCGCGCCGGGGCGCATGCAGTTGCTGAGCGTCGTGAGCAGTGCGCATCGCCACAATGTGATTATCGAAGACTACCTGGTCGATGTGCTGACGAAGCTCGCCGACGCCGGGCAAAACCATCCACAAGACTTGGAGTTGGGTTCGCAGTATCTATTAGACTTGCTGCCGGACCGTTGGGCAGCGTCGCATCCACAATCGATCCGGCACGAGCGGGTCGCTGAGAAGAAGGACGTGGCCGAAGCCAAACGCATCAGACGAGCCAAGCGTCGCCAAGAACTGCGCACCAAGAAGCGGACCATTCAGCAGCAGGCCGCTCAGCAGACAAGGCCGTCATAATCCTAGCCCTAGCGCGATCACCGGTCCCGCACCGGCGGTCGTGCCATTCATGCTGCCGCCAGTCCGTCTCCTTGCATCGCCGCCCTTCCCCCGCCAGGCCTGAATCGACCGGCACGACCGCATATGCCCACCCCGGGCGCTTACGAACCAACTCAAACCGACGGGATTCTGGAAGCGAGTCGTAGCCTTAGATCAAGCGGCACGGCACGACTGCCGAGCGAGCCGAATCGGTCCTGATGTTGACCATCGCTGGCTGGAATAATTCCAGGTTTCCGCCCGACAAGCAGCCACTCGTCGAAAACGACCTGATCAACGCTTTCGTGCCGAAGGACGGCAGTGCCGAGCCAGTCGGTGTAGCGGCACGAGGTGGCGTTCTGCCCTGCAAAACACGCCATTTTTGCGTTTTTCGGGCCGCGAAATGGAGTGTGCAGGAAGCTTCGGGAGGGGCTTCGGGAGGGACGGTGCTGCCCCAGACCGAACTCGAACTCACGGCACTGGGTCCAGGATTTCGGGGTTCCAGACGCATTCTAGACGCATTTGACCAACTCCTAGGCTGGCGACTACCATATAGGCAGGTCCTCACCACCCCCTCCACAGCTAAACCCACCCTTTCGCGAGCCTGCCGATGTGGTCTTTCCGTTTCGTCGTACTGTTGCTGCTGTGCCAAGTCGGTGCCACGCGCGCCGGCGACCTGACCGTGCAATTCAACCGGGACGTGCGTCCCATCCTGTCG
>JBGSYQ010000121.1:0-5186 GCA_041750795.1 Pirellulales bacterium
CACGACGTCGCCGCGCGCCATCGACGCGGCGCGGCGCATGATGTTCTGGCCGGTGACAATGCGCGGCGCCGCAATTCGGACACGCGGTACTCCGTCAACGACTGGCGGCAGCGTGGTCTGCTCGATCATGACGACCGAGTCGGCGCCGTCGGGCAAGGGCGCGCCGGTCATGATGCGCGTGGCGTGGCCGCGCGTGACGCGCTTGCTCGGCACGGCGCCGGCGGTGATTTCTTCCAGGATGGTCAACTCGGCCCGACCTTCGACCAGGTCGTCTGCGCACACGGCATAGCCGTCGACCAGCGCCTTGTCGTGTGGCGGTGAATCGATGTCGCTGGCGACGTCTTCGGCCAACACCAGCCCCAGCACCTCGCCGGCCGGAACTATGGCGGCCCGCCCAACGGCCACATGCGACAACACCCGCTGCAAGGCTTCGTCAACGCTGAGCATGATGACTGGGTCCTGGTCGGCATTGGCCCGGTGAGCAGCGATGCGCAGTATGCATTGCTAAGTTTTTGCGGCCGATGCAACGGCTTGCGGCAAGCGCACCTCGAGAAATCGCTCGAGAATCTTCGTGCCGGAGTGCGTCAGAAAACTTTCTGGATGAAACTGCAAGCCGAAGATCGGCTGGCTGCGATGGCGAATGCCCATGATCTCGCGCGAGCCGTCGGGCGCATCGCTCCACGCGCAGACGATGAATTCGGAGTTGAGCGTGTCCGGCTGGATTACCAGGCTGTGATAGCGGGTCGCTTGCAGCGGGTTTTCCAAGCCGGCGAACAGGGCCTGGCCGTCGTGGTGAATCCAGTCGGTCTTGCCGTGCATCAGCCGCTTGGCACGGACGATCGTGGCGCCGGTGGCCTGGCCAATGGCTTGATGTCCCAGGCAAACGCCCAGTATTGGCACGGTACCGGCGAAGCGAGTGACGGCGGCGCAGGAGATGCCGGCCTCGGTGGGCGTACATGGGCCGGGCGAAATGATCAAATGCGTCGGCCGGCGGGCAGCGATTTCGTCCAGCGTGATCTGGTCGTTACGGTGAACCTCCAGGTCCAAGGACGGGTCGAGCTCGCCCAACCGCTGCACCAGGTTGTAGGTAAACGAATCGTAGTTATCGATGAGGAGAATCATGGACGTTGCGGGGGGAGTGGCGCAATGCCGCGCTCGGGGGGACGGCCCTGGCAGGACATGGCTGACCGGCCGAAAGTTCGCCCGATCTTTGGACCCTGCCTGGACTTAGCGGCTACAATGACAGTGTACCGACGCCCCGGGCAGGCAACCAGTCCGAGTCGACGCGCAAAGCGGCGAAACTCAGGGCTCTGCCTGGTGGTTAATTCTGGCTCGGCCGTTTGTTGACAGGCGTCTGGCGGGCAAGTAGGTTTGCGGATGTTCCGGGATACCGAGGTGCTTTCTCGCACCCGCCTCTTTCCTTCGATGGCGCTAGTGAATCGCAGCTAAGCAGTTTGCACGCCGACGGCCGCGTCGATCAACGGCGCGAAGCTCTCGAAGGAACTTCTCAGCCTCCCTGCCAGGACACTCGCACAGGCCGCGCCGGTTCGCTGTCTGACAGAGTCTCCCCAACACGATAGATCCATGTTGCTCAATCCGCTGCCAAGCACGACGTCGATTAGCCGCCGCCGGTACGCCACCGTGTGGGCCATCGTCGCGCGCGATGAACGTCTCGGACGAGCGACGGGCCGGCAGGTGCCCGGGCAAGGTTTTACGCTGGTCGAGTTGATGGTGGTGATCGCCATTATCGGCATGCTGGTCGGATTGCTGATTCCGGCCGTGCAGGCTTCGCGCGCCACGGCTCGACGCACGCACTGTTCGAATCACCTTCGGCAGATCGGCTTGGGAATCCATATGTTCGCCAATTCCAATCACGGACGTTTCCCGGAAACGATCCACTCCAATATCTACGGCGAGGCGAACAAATCCTGGGTGTACACGCTGGCGCCGTTCATGGAAGACGTTGACCAGGTGCGCATTTGCCCGGATGATCCGAACGGGGAGAAATGGCTGGAAACCAAGGGCACCAGCTACTTGATCAACGAGTACGTTGCCGTGCCCTCGCCCGATGCCGTGCTGTACCTGCACAAGATGCAAGAGACGTCCAAGTCCGTCGTCGTGTTCGAAGGGGGCGACAACCGCAAGCCGACCGATGAACACGTACACTGTTCGACCTGGTACACGGCCTTGAAGGTTTCCAAGGGCATCGACTACGTCTGGGCGTTCATGACCGCCAAGGAGTTCAAGCCGGACCGCCACCAGGGCGAAACCGCGAACTACCTGTATGCCGATGGCCATGTGGAAACGATCCCGATGCAGACGGTTTACCGATGGGTGCAGGACGATATGACTCACGGAACGAATTTTGCAAAACCGGCAAAATGAGCAGCGATTGAGAACTTCACCAATTCATAACATCTGCGAAACGGCTTCGATGAATTTACTTCGCATGAAAACCGCATGGATCTCGGCCACGCTCCGACCCTTGACGCTGGCGCTGCTGCTGTTGACGGGGGTAGCAACGCCGGCCTGGGGACATGGCTTCTCGTTGTTCCTCAACGGCACGGCGCTCGATTCCACCAGCAATGACTATCCCGCCAACATCGCGCAGTTCCCCCCAGACGGAAACCAGTACCTGTTCGGCGACGAGTTTGACGAAATCCTGGGCGATTTGGTCAGCGATCACGGCGGAGCCGGTTCGACGCTGTTCGGCACCGGCAAATCGCTCAGCTTCGACGGCTTTGGCGCCTTGATGTACTCCCCCGGTGCCGGCGCCTCGCCGGCCATACCGGGCGTGTCCCTGTTGATCGAAGGTCAGCAGGCCGGCTTTTTCGGCTCGGCCACGGTCGACGGCACGTCGGTGTTCACTCCCGGCTTTGCGATCAGCGGCAACACCAGCCACGAGTTCCTGTTCACGCTGCAAACCGATGGCGTGGCCATTCCCGAGGGCGTTTACGGCATTGCGTACCGCGTCATGGGACACGAAAACGAGGGCGAAGACTATTCGCCGACTCCGCTGCTGGTGGCCACGTGGAGAACGCCGAATTTCGATCCCGGCAACGATCCCTTGAATCCGGACTCTCCGTGGAGCCAGGCACAATCGGCGATCTATCTGGCGCTGGTGCCGCCGGTGCCCGAACCGTCGAGCGTGGTGCTGTTGGCGCTGGGGGCCGCTGGCGCCGCCGCATGGGGCTGGCGCCGCCGATCCGCGGGCCAGGCCGTTTCGACATCGTAGTGGCTGCAATGGGCCTCGTCGTTGCGGCCCAAGCGCCTACGCTTGCCGTGCTGGCGGCGCAAGATAGCTATTCCGCGGCGAACTGCTCTTTTGTCGGCGGCCGGCGCTGGCTATGATCCTCGCCCCTTGCGGCCGTCCCCGGCGGAGCGCGCGCCGCAGGCGACGCCGGAGGGCAGGACTTGATTCTCGGCCAACAAACGCGATGGGTGACAGCATGAGCAATCTGGGTGTGTTTCACTGGATTCGAGACGCGGTGCGACGCTCGGTGCTTTTGGGATTCTCCGATGCCGTCGAGCAACTGGGGAGTGCGGCCGGCGCCGACGATCAACTGCACCCGCAACTGTCGGCCGTGTTGCGCGAATCGGCCGCGCCGGCGCTTGCCGAGACGGCAGCGTCCGGCGGATCGCAAGCGGCGGGAAAATCCAAGCCGAAACGGCTGGGCCGCTCGCTGGAGCAGTTCCGCCACAATGCTCCCAAGCCGGCCGAAGGCAGCGCCTGATCGCCCATCGCGGTCGTTTTCTCACCAGCGCTGCGCGCCGCCGCGACCACGGTCGGCGGATCTTATTGCGCGCTTCTTGGACGGGCATGCCAGTTGCACCGGTTTTTTGCCGACGGGCAACTTGGCACGTAACATCCCCGTGCCCGCTGCGCCTGGAGTATTAAGGACAACAGCCGTCCGGCCCCTCGGCCTGTCCCGTCCGACCTCCGTAGCAGTCGTGCCCGTCGCGCAGTGGGCTCTAACCATGTCGCCAGAGTTGTTCCCGCTGCGCGCGGGCCGTTTTTTGTACCCAGTGGGCCAAGGGAGGTTGGATCGATTTGCGGGGATTCTCGGCAGAACCCGACGGAACCCGACGCGGGGGCTTGACCGGCGGTGGGCGATGGGATTTACTAACCGGACGGTCGGTAGAATTGCGCGTGCCGGCCGCTGGCGCACGTTTCTGACCCCGCGTATCTGCCCTTCGGCACCCAGCGAGCCCCGCCTTGAAAGCCTCCAAGAAGCCCACCATCGCGGCCGAGTCGGACCGCGCGATCGACATATACACCAAGGCGGCCGAGATCTTCCACGAGCAAGGCTTCGATGCCACGTCGATGAGCTCGATCGCCGCCGCGGTGGATCTGACCAAGGCCGGGCTGTACTACTACATCGAGAGCAAGGAAGACCTGCTGCACGCCATCGTGAATTACGCGATGGAAGGACTCGAAACGCGCGTGATCGAGCCGTCGCGCGGCATCGCCGACCCGACAGAACGTCTGAAGAGCATCATCGAGCGGCACGCCCGGCTGCTGACCGAAGGCAACAAGGCCATCACCATCCTGACCGACGAGGTCGAGGCGCTGAAGCCCAAGCACCGCAAGCAGATTCTGGATCGCAAGCGGGTGTACTTCGATTTCGTGCGCGACACGCTCGACGAGCTGAAGCGCGCCGGGCGCCTGCGCGACGTGAACACCACGGCGGCCACGTTCAGCCTGTTTGGATCGCTGCTATGGCTGCCGCGTTGGTATCGCCCCGACGGCGCGTTGACCATCGACCAGATCATTCAAGCGATTACCGACATCGCCTGCGGCGGCCTGCTGGTTGACGGAGCCAATTGATCCAACCTCACCCGCCCGAACACACGAATACCCGCACCAACAGCCATGAATCTTGTCGTTTGCATCAAGCAGATTCTCGATCCGGAGATCCCGGCCCGGGATTTTCGCGTCGATAGCGCCAAGCGCGAGGCCGAGCGCGGCGGCGCGAACCTGGTGATGAACATCTTTTGCGAGAACGCCCTGGAAACGTCCCTGCAGACGCGCGACGCCGCGGGCGGAAAGATCACGGCGCTGTGCGTGGGTTCGTCCGACGCCGAAGACGTGCTGCGCAAGGCGCTGGCCGTCAAGGCCGACGAGGCCGTGCTGGTGGAGAGCGGCGCCGCGAATCCCGACCCGCTGTTCGTGGCGCGCACGCTGG
>JBGSYQ010000122.1:0-9243 GCA_041750795.1 Pirellulales bacterium
CGGCGACGCCTGACGATCAAGTTCCCAGTGAGCGCCTGGCAGCCACGTCGCCGAATCTCTCCGCGGCGTCGCAAGTCTCCGGCGCGTCGTCGACCATCGCCGCCCCCGCGCCGCGCCTCACCTGGCAAAGTTGTTTGCTGATTGCTTGGGTCGCGATCATCGGCTTGCAAGTCGCTCGCCTGGGCGTGCAGCGCGTCCGACTCGCGCGGCTGTTGCGGCAATGCCAGCCCGCTCCGCCGGACCTGATGGCGCTGGTCGAGCACGTGGCTGAAACGATCGGCGCACGGCAGCGGCCGGCCGTTTTGGTTACCGAGGCGGTCTGTTCCCCGTTCGCCTGCGGCATCCTCCATCCCGCGATGGTCATCCCCCGGACGTTCTTGACCGAGTTGTCCGCCTCGCAATTGCGGCAAACCGTGGCGCATGAACTGGCTCACGTCGAGCGGCGCGATCTGGCCTGGGGCTGGACAGTGCAACTGGCACGCGTCGTGTATTTCTTTCATCCGCTGGCGCACTGGCTGGCGGCGCGCCTCCGCCTGGAGCGCGAATTGGCTTGCGACCAATGGGTGATCCACCGCGGCGGCCATGCGCCGGCCGACTACGTGCAAACGTTGATTCACGTCGTCAGCTACCTCTCGCAAACTCCACGCAAGGAGATTACCTCATGAGTATGTCCCTGGGTCCCTGGACCACGGCCATCGATAGCGGCTCGTCCGCGGCCTTGAGCGCTTTCTGGAAGCGGCGCATGAACCAACTTCCCGAGTTGGCGAATTCCTCGCCGCGCGTGTCGCGGCGCTCGGGCGTGCTGCTGGCGCTGGCCGGCATGCTGGCGCTCGGTTGGCCCACGGCGCATCTCTCCCGACAAGTCGCCGCGGCCGATCCGCAACCTGCGGCCGACGAGCAGCCCCCGGTCGCAGCCGCCGCAGCGCCGCAGAAGCCCGGCGAACTGCTGGCGATCGAATTGGAAGGAGGCGTCACGGTCGAATTGATCGGTCTCTGCGAGCATCCATCGAAAGACAAGAACTGGTGGTCGCCCGACGGATCGCCGATCGCGGCGCCGTATCAGAAGTTTGGATCAAGCGCGAATGCCGCCCGCCATACGCTGCGCGAAATCGCCGTGCGCTGGCACGTTCCCAAGGACAGCGACATCGCGACCCGGTGGAATGTCCCGGGGTGTGCCGTCTGGTCCGGGGGAACGCCCCAAGACATCCAAGGCAACCGCCTGCGCGAAATCGCAGCCGCCGCGGTGGCGATGCCAGGAAACAGCAACACCGCCACAATCACCTTCAGCGTGGCCGCAGGCGAGTGGCAAACCATGACGGAAACCAATGGCAGTTACTTTGGATCGGAAGGCAAATGGGCCGGCGGCAAGCGAGCCCATGGCTTCGCCTATAGCCCGGCCATCGAGCACGACGGGCAAGTGACCATCACCATCGCCCACGACGTGCTGAACCGAAATCTGCGCATCATCGCCGTCGACGCAAATGGAAAAATGCTGGCCGACGGCGGCGGTCATGGCGGCGGGTCCGGCGGATTTATGCAAACCACCGGCATTTTCCGCAATCTGTCGCTCAAGGACATTCACGCCTTCCAACTGCAAGCCCGCCCGTTTCACCGCGTCGAAGTCCGCGACGTTGCCCTCAACCGAGATCAACACACCCTGCCCACGATCGTCGACCTGGGTCTCGACGAGAGCATGAAGTAGATGAGAGTGGACGCATCAGACGATGTGCCACTGGTGGTTGACGATGTGCCACTGGTGGTCCGCGCCAGCGGCCACCAGTGCTGCCAGCAACGTAACCCGCGCGGGAGTCCCAGCACTGGTGGCTTGCGCCACCAGTGGCACCAATTCAGCGATCGTTGGATTGCAAGGCGGATGGCCCAGACAGCTTATTTATTGTCTGGGCGCCGAAGGCACAGGAGTGGCAATGCCGCGACCACAAGACGAACACGCTAAAGCGAGAATCCCAAATTCTCCAGCCTCCCATCAAAACTCGACGTCCAGCCCGCGCGCTTTGGCCAGCTTGTACATCCCCGCGAACACTTTGGGAATCTCCCAGGGCGCGTCGTGGGGTTGGCCGCGGAACTCGCGGTAGGCCCTGGCCACGTTGAAGTAGAGGCGCGCCGGGGCGCTCCACGCGGCATACGGACCGAAGTCGATGTGCCGTGCGGCCTCCATCTCGGTCAGTCCCCGCTCGAAGCACTGCCGCGCCTCGTCGTAGACATACTGCAGGTACGCATGCAACTCGTGTACACCCTCGATCCCGCAGATCGGCCCGTGCCCCGGCACGATCACCGCGGGCTTCAGTTCCACGATTCGCTGCAGGCTCCGCTGCCAGTCGGCGTACGAGCCGGCCCAGGCCATCGGCGTACAATGGCGAAACAGCACGTCGCCGCTGAACAGCACGCCCTCGGCCGGCAGGTGAATCATCGTGTCGCCCCACTGATGCCCGGGGCCGACGTGTAACAGGTCGACTTGAGTGCCGTCGAGCTGCAACTCCATGCGATCCTCGAACACGGTATCTGGCAACTTCAGCTCGATGCCGTCGAAATCGTAGTCCTCGGCCAGTTGGTCGGCCAGCGCCAGCACGCCCGGGTTGGTTACGCGCAGCACGATCCGCGACAGCCGGTTCCGCGCCGCGCGCTGCATGCGCTGCAGGGCTTGCGGATTCGAGGTGTGCGGCAAGCGCTCGACGATCTTCCGCTGTGCGATGATCTGGGCATGCGGAAAAAGCTGGTTGCCCCACACGTGGTCCGGATCTTCGTGCGTGATGACCACCTGCTCGGGCATGGCCGGCGCGACTGTGCCGAACAGCTCGATCATCCGCCGCGCGTGCCCCAGGTCGCACTGCGTGTCCATCACCACGCCGCCGCCCAGGTTGATCAACCCCGAGTTCGAATCGCACAACCGATTCCGCTCGTTGGTGACCGCAAAGCAATGATCGCTAACCTGCGAAAGTTTCATTTGTTGGTGTACAGGCTTTAGCCCGCGCCGTTTCTTGAAGAGTAACAGACTCACAGGAGTGCGCGCACTTGCAAGCAGACTATCGTGTCGCTGAAATCGCCAGAATGCGGCCGCGCTCGATGAAACGTCCGGCGACTTCGTTTACCCGGCCTGAAGTCTTGCGACTTCAGCGACAGCACGCAAGGCTTGCGGGCTACTTCTTCGGTTCGCCGATCACCGTCAGCCACAGGTCGCTGATGCGCGACTCGTGATTGGGAATGGCCGTCGTCGAAGTGCGCACTTGCTGGCTGTCACCGGCGGCGGTGCCGACGATGCGAATCGGACCGGAAAATGGGCCCTGGTCCGTCGTGAGCACCAGCTTCACGGACTTAGCCGAGTCACCCTCGGGGGACGACGTGGCCGGTGCCAGCGTAACAAACTGCGGCAATCCTGTGACCGACAGGGCGATCGGTTCGGCAAAGCCATTTCGCCGCTCGACGGCCACGGCGATCTCCGCCGGTTTGCCGGCCACCAGCTCAACGGCGTGGAAGTCGGTCGAGAGGGTAAACTCCGGCTGCGGCAACGTGGCCCGCAGCCGATAGACGTGCCGATCGCTCCCCTGGCCGTTCAAGTCGCTCACCACGACGCGAAACGTGCCGTCGGCCGGCGGCGCGAAGGCCAGCACCGGATCGCGCGACGCTCCCACGTCGTCCACCCGCGCGAGCGATTTGCCGGCTTCGTCAAACACTTCCAATACCCCGTCGATCGGATAGCCGAGCGAACGACCGGCCAACTCGAACGAAATCGCCTGCCCCTTCGTGGCGGCAAACGCAAACGCATCCACGTCGCCGGGCGATTCGAGCCGGCCGGAAATGGTCAGCGGCAGCTCGATGGCCTGCGGCGCCTGCTGATCGTTCGGCTCGATCTCCACGGCAGTGGCATGCGGCTCGATGGCCACGACCGTCGTATTGGCCAACTGCGGATCCCACAGCGTGGCCGCTTCGCCATCGCCGCGCACCGCCAGTGACTTCACACTCTCGGGCAGATTCCAGCCACACACTTCCACTTGTGCATCGCTTCCCCGCGCGACGGCCAGCGGCCATGGATAATCCACAAACCCGCCGGTCGTCAGCGTCAAGCGATAGACGTACGCATCGTTGCCGGCGAAGCCGATCGTGCTGTTGGGCGCCGAGGGAAAGCCAAACACGCGCACCAGGTATTTGCCGTCGGCCGGCGCGACGAAGGCAATTTGCGGGTCGAGTCCGCCGTGATCGTGGTTGTAGGCGACGACGTTCCCCGCCGGCGCGACGATCTGCATCACCCCGTCGAACTGCGAGCCGAGCGTTTCGTGCGCCACCAGCGACGCCACCAGCGTCTGTCCCTGCGACAAGTTCACGGCCACGTGGTCCACGTCGCCACCGGGCGACAGCCGGCCGTTGATGACGATCGCAGCATCGACGGTCGGCGCTTGTTCCGGTGAGTTGTTTGGCTCGGTCTCGTTGATCTCCGGTAGCGTGCCGACCACGAACGGCTGAGGCGCGGCGGCGGCCGCATCGTCGTGAATACGCAACCAATAGACGCCGGGCGCCGCATCGGCCGTTGCGGCCACCGACAACTTGCCTTTTTCGCCCGCGGTGATGGAAAGCCCCGGCCGATCGACCCAGACGCCCGCCGGCCACTTGGGAAAATTGCCGCCGAGGGTCACCTCGACCGTCGCCCCGCGCTGCACGCCCATGGGAAACGTGTGCTTCGGCTCCGGGCCGGCGGCGCGCGCTTCGGCGGCCAGCAGGATGAATAATCCTCCGGCAAGCAAGGCGCAAGACGTTCGGCGTCGGAGGTTCTTCATAGAAAGGGCGATGCGGAGGGCAGGACCACGGACGGCTGGCTGCGCCAAGCGTGGCAAGAAGCAGGTTGGTACGGAGAGCAGCTTGGTACGGAGAGATTAGTCTGGCTTTCCGCGGCTCGACTAGCCCATCAACTCGCTGATCGGCGTGGCGTCGCTGACCAGGTGGACCGGCCGTCCTTGCGGAGTGTGATAAATCTTGCCGGGATCGATGCCCAGCTTGCGATACACGGTGGACACGAAGTTCTCGGGCGACAGCACGCGCTCGCACGCCGAGTGGCCGTTGCGGTCGGTGGCGCCGACCACTTGGCCGCCGGGCGTTCCTCCGCCGGCAAACATAATCGACATGGCGTTGGCCCAATGATCGCGCCCCGGCGAGTTGCGATCCGAAAGTTGCGAGATCTTGGGCGTGCGGCCGAATTCGCCCAGCGCCACCACCAGCGTCGACTCCAACATGCCACGCGCTTCCAGGTCTTCGATCAAGGCCGCGATCGCGTGCTCAAACGGCATCAGCTTCTTGGGCAAGCCGCTGAAGATGTCGGAATGATGGTCCCAGCCGCCGTCATACAGCGTCACGAACGGCACGCCGGCCTCGACCAGCCGCCGCGCCAACAGCGCCCGCTGGCCGAACGAGTTCTTGCCGTACGCTTCGCGCACGCTCTCGGGCTCGCTGTGAATGTCGAATGCCTTTTGCGCCGCGGCGCTGGTCATCAGGTTGTAGCCTTGGCGGTAATACTCATCGAGCGCCACGGCCGGATCGGCGGCCGCCTTGTCCGCGGTGCGTTGAAAGCGATCGACCAGCTTGCGCAAATCACCGCGAGCGTGAAAGCGGTCGGTGGAGAGTCCCTCGGGCAGCGCCACGTCGCGCACGCGGAAATCTTCCTTGTTCGGATCATTGCCCACGACAAACGGCGCAAACTTTGCGCCCAGAAAGTTGGGCCCGCCAGAGCGCGACATCTGCGGCATCGAAAAATACGCCGGCAAGCCTTCCGGCGCCGAGCGCTCGTAGGCCGCCACGGAACCCATGCTGGGGTGAAAGCTCACGAACGCGCCGCAGCCGACCGGAATGCGCGGCGGCGAGCCGGTCATCATGTAATGGTTGCCCGCGCCGTGGTTCCCCTGGTTGTGGCACACCGAGCGCACGATGGCCAGCTTGTCGGCGATGCCGGCCAGCCGCGTCATGTGCTGCGAAAAGTACACGCCGGGAATCCGGGTCTTGATGGGCGAAAACTCACCGCGGATTTCGGCCGGCGCGTCGGGCTTGGGATCGAAAGTCTCGAAGTGCGTCGGCCCGCCGTCCATCCAGATCAGGATGCAGTTCGTCGCCCGTTTCGTCGGCGTGCTCGCCCGCGCTTGCAGCCGCAGCATGTCGACCAGTCCACTGCCGGCCAGCACGCTCAAGCCAAACTGCAAGCAATCGCGTCGCGTCATTCCCGCGCAGTTTCGGTGCGTGCCCATCGCGTCTTAATCCTTGAAGATGAACTCGGGGGTATTGATCAGCGCCCACAACAGATCTTCGGTCGCCTGCCGGCGATTCGGATGCTGCTCGACGATGGGCCCGATGTCGGCCATTTCTTCGGCCGTGGGAAATCGACTGTAGGTCGCCAGGTAAAGCTCTTCGACGATCTGTTGCGGCGTGCGCTCGCTGGCCGCCAGTTGCGCGGCGAGTCCCGCGTCGCCGGTCACTTTCTTGTGCAGCGCCGGCGCGTTCATCAGGTGCAGCGCCTGCACCACGGTGGCGTCGCTGGTGCGCTCGTAGGGCGGATCCTGGTTGGCGTCGGGCCGGCCGAACGCGTCGAGAAATAGCGAATCCACCCGGTGCGTCCAGATCTCCATCGAACGCGTGCTCTTGGGCATGCCGGTAAAGTCCTCACCTACGCCCGTCACGTCGCACACCGCGTCCAACAGCACCTCGGCGCGCAGCCGCTGGCGGAGGTGCCTCGAATAGTTGCGCGTGTCCGACAGGTTGCGCGGCGTCGTCTCGCCCGAAAGGCCATAGACGTACGACGTCATGATCGTGCGCAGCAGCTTCTTGAAATCGAAGTCGTCGGCCGCGAAGCTCTCGCCCAAGGCCTTGAGCAGTTCGGGGTTGCTGGGCGGATTGGTGGCACGCAGATCGTCGACCGGATCGACCAGTCCGCGTCCCATCAAGTCGGCCCACACGCGGTTGACGGCCACCTGCGCAAAATACGGGTTGCTCGGCGAAGCAATCCACTCGGCCACCACCGCGCGCGGGTCTTCGCCCGCGGCGATCGGCCGGGCTTCGCCGAACAGCGGCTTCGGCTCCAGCACCTGGCCCGTGATCGGATGCTTCACCGACCCGCTGGCCGCCACGAACACGACTTCTTCTCCGCCGGAGATCGGCGGCGAGATGCCTTGCCCCTTATGCGTCACGCGTGCGAAGTATGCCGCCAGGCTGTAGAAGTCCTCCTGCCCCCACACCTCGAACGGATGATGGTGGCACTTTGCGCATTCCAGCCGAATGCCCAGGAACAACTGGCTCACGACCGGCGTGATTTCGTCGGGCGTGCGGCGATCGCGAAACAGCGTGGCCGCGCCGTTGCGCCAGGTGCTGCCTTGCGCCGTGAGCAACTCGCGCACGAACTGGTCGTACGGCGCGTTGCGGCGAAACTGCTCGCGAATCCAGGCGTCGAAGGCCATCGTCGGCTTGATGCCCACGCGATACGGGTTGGGCCGCAGCAGGTCGGCCCACTTGTTGGCCCAAAAGTCCGCGTACTCCGGCCGGTCCAGCAGCGAGTCGATCAGTTCCGCCCGCTTGGTCGGCGCGGTGCTGGTGAGGAACGCGCGCGCGTCGTCGGGCGTTGGCAGCCGGCCGATGACGTCGAGATAGGCCCGCCGCAGAAAGGTGCCATCGCTGGCCGGCGGGCTTGGCTCGATGCCCAGTTTTGCCAGCTTGTCCCACACGTGGCCGTCGATGAAATTGTTGCGCGGCAACTGGGCGTACACTTGCGGATCGATCGAGGTCGCCAGCGGAATTGCCGTGTTCCAGGTGGCAATGTGATTCATATAGCGGGCCATCAGGGTCGACTCGCCCGGCAAGCTGCCGGCGGTCACCAGCCCGTCTTCGATCGTCACCACGCCGGCTTCGCTCGATTGAAACTCGGTCAGCCGCGTCACGTCGCGCACCGAGCCATCGGAGTAATGCGCCAGCACGCGCAGTTGCTCGCTCGTGCCGGCGGCCATGATGTGCTCGGGCGGTTCGATCGCGATGCGCTCCAGGGTGGGCGCGCCTGCGGTGCTGCGCGGCAAGCCGCCGGCCACCCAGCGGCGTACCGCATCGTATTCGGGGCTATCGACCGGCAGCCGCAATCCGCCGCCGTGCGGCATCGCCAGCGAGGCCTTGCGCAGCAGCAGGCTATTGTCCGGCGCGGCCGGAAACACGCGCCGCCCGTGGGCCTCTTTGACGATGGCCGCGAAGTCGAACTCCGGATCGAAGCCCAGCAACGACAGTGCAAAGCCGTTCTGCCCGCGAGACTTGCCGTGGCAGGCCCCGGCGTTGCACCCCTTGGCCGTCAGGATGGGCAGCACGTCAAGCTCGAAATTGATCTCGCCCGACACGATGGCCGGAGCGGATTCATCCGCCCGCACGCTGCCCGCGCAAACCGCCAGCGCCACGAACAGCGCAACGAACAACTTCGGGCGGGCGCAATGCATAGGCAGGCTGGAGGGCAGGTCACAGGGCAGGAGCTCTTGCCGGGACCTTCAATGTAGGCAAAATCCAGCCAGCAATCAATCGATTTTGATGGATCGAATTCCCGCAGCCGGGACGCTCGCAGGGATTCCAGCCCCGTAGCTGGACTCGCCAGAGTTCAGCAAATCTTAGCGCCAGACGGTTGAACTCTTGCGAGTCCAGCTACAACTCTTGCGAGCCCAGCTACTTGCGCCGCCCTTACTTCACCACCGTTACGTTGGGCATGGCTTCCTTAAACTTGGCGATGCCTTCGTCGGTGGCCTGGCTTTGCCAGAGGTAGAGCTTTTGCAGCTTGGCGAGGCCCTTGAGATGCTCCAGGCCGGCGTCGGTGACGGCAGTGCCATAGAGATTCAGGTATTCGAGGTTGCCCAAACCTCGCAAGTGCTCCAAGCCGGCGTCGGTGACCTTGGTCTTCTCCAGGTGCAGCCGCACCAGCGTGCCCAGCTCGGCCAGTTGAGCCAGCCCGGCGTCGGTGATCTGCGTGTCCTTCAAGTTCAACTCATACACCTTGGGCAAGGCCTTCACGTGTGCCAGACCTTCGTCGGTGAGCGCCGTGCCTCCCAGGTGAAAGTCCACCACCAGCGAATCGTCGTTCATCGCCAGCGGCATCACCGTGCCGCCGATCGTTTCGATCGCCGCCACGGCCTCCGGATTGGCCGGCGCAGCGGGAGTCTCGGGCGCGGGGGCCGGCGCGTTCGGCTCGGGCATCGGTTCGGGGGTCGGCGCCGGAGTGCACGCTTGCTCCTC
>JBGSYQ010000123.1:0-4473 GCA_041750795.1 Pirellulales bacterium
AAGCACGTGCGGCCGCTGCTGGTCGAACGTTGCCTCGAGTGTCACGCCGCCAAGGCCGAGGGCGATCTGCGCCTCGACTCGCGCGAGGGAATGCTCTCCGGCGGATACAACGGCCCGGCCATCGTGCCCGGCGACGCCGACGCCAGCCTGCTGCTCAAGGCCGTTCGCCACGCGAACGACGAACTGAAGATGCCACCCGACGGCAAGCTGCCCGACGAAACGATCGCGCCGCTGGCCGATTGGATCGCGCGCGGCGCGCCCTGGCCGGCCGACGCGGCGATCGCCACGGGCGAAGGCGCGCCGGACGAGTGGAAATCGCACTGGGCGTTTCAACCGCTCCAAGCGCCGCCCTTGCCTCTCGTAAAGCAGAGCGAGTGGCCACAAACGCCGCTGGATGTGTTCGTGCTCGCACAGCTCGAAGCTCGCGGGCTCGCGCCGTCTCAGCCGGCCGATCGTCGCACGCTGCTGCGCCGCGCCAGCTACGACCTCTTGGGACTGCCCCCCACGGCGGACGAAGTCGAGGCCTTCGTCAACGATCCCGATCCCCGCGCATTCGATCGCGTGATCGAGCGATTGCTGGCGTCGCCCCACTACGGCGAGCGCTGGGCGCGCCACTGGCTCGACGTGGCACGATACGCCGATACCAAGGGCTACGTCTTCACGGAAGACCGCAGCTATCCCAACGCCTATCGCTATCGCGACTGGGTGGTGCAGGCGTTCAATCGCGACCTGCCGTACGACCAGTTTCTGGTGCAGCAGATCGCCGCCGATCGCTTGCCCGGCGACGACAACAGCCGGCTGGCGGCCATGGGCTTTTTGACCGTCGGGCGGCGCTTTCTCAACAACAAGCACGACATCATCGACGATCGCATCGACGTGCTCACGCGCGGCACCATGGCACTCACGGTCACTTGCGCCCGCTGCCACAATCACAAGTACGATCCGATCCCGACCGAGGACTACTACTCGCTGTATGGCGTGATGGCCAGCTCGGTCGAGCCCAGCGAACCGGCCGAGTACATGACGCTGGCCGACGCCGAGCAACCGGTCAATCCGCACATCTTCGTCCGCGGCAACTCGGGCAACCCGGGGCCGGACGTGCCGAGACGGTTCCTGATGGCGTTGTCGGGCGAGAACCGGCAGCCGTTTGCCGATGGCTCGGGGCGGCTCGAACTGGCCCGCGCCATCGCCAGTCGAGACAATCCACTCACGCCGCGGGTGATCGTCAATCGCGTCTGGTTGCAATACTTCGACAAGCCACTGGTGGAAACGCCCAGCGATTTCGGCCTGCGCAGTGCGCCGCCGACCCATCCCGAATTGCTCGACCATCTGGCCGCGTCGCTCGTGAACGACGGCTGGTCGCTCAAGAACCTGGCGCGCAACATCCTGCGATCGGCCACGTATCAACAGGCCAGCTTCGACCGCCCCGAGTGCCGCGCGGTCGATCCCGAGAACAAGCTGCTGTGGCGCATGAACCGCAAGCGGCTCGACTTCGAGGGCCTGCGCGACGCGCTGTTGGCTGTGTCGGGGCAGTTGGACGACGCGCTGGGCGGTCCCACCGTCACGCTGACCGCAAGTCCCTGGCCGCGACGGCGCACGCTCTATGGCTCGATCGATCGGCAAAACCTGCCGAACCTGTTCCGCACGTTCGATTTCGCCAGTCCCGATACGCACAGCCCGCAGCGCTTTCGAACCACCGTGCCGCAACAGGCGCTCTACCTGATGAACAGCCCCTTCCTGGGCGATCAGGTGCGGGCGCTGGCCCAGCGCGCCCAACAGCAAGCTGGCGACGCGCGCGGGCGCATCGCGGCCCTCTATCGGCTGGCGCTTGCGCGCACGCCGAGCGAGCAGGAGTTGGCGCTGGGGCAGGCCTTTCTGGAGCACGAGCTGGCTCGCGAGCCGAGCGAAACACCCGCGCCGCCGCCGGCCAACGAGCTGGCCGTCGAACCGCCCACTCCACCAGCCGCCGACGAGGCAACGCCCCAACCCGCCGATGAAAAACCCGCCGGCGGCGCAGCGCCGCCGGCAAGCAAACAGCAGGGTGAAACGAAAGATCCGCCCGCCGGTCCGCCCCTTTCACCCTGGCAGCGCTACGTACACGTGGTCCTGATTTCCAACGAGTTTCTGCATGTCGACTGATCACGAACCACAAAACGGCTTTTCGCGGCGCGAGATGCTGCGGCGCACCGGCCTGGGCTTCGGCTCGCTGGGCCTGATGCAAATGCTCGGCGGCGCCGGACTGCTCGAGTCGCAGGCCAACGCCGCGGCCCTCAATCCGCTGGCGCCCAAGGCGCCGCACTTTCCGGCCAAGGCCAAGCGCGTCATTCACCTCTTCATGAACGGCGGGCCGTCGCACGTCGACACCTTCGATCCCAAGCCCGAGCTGACCCAACGGCACGGCCAGGAACTTCCCATCAACCTGGCGACCGAACGCAAGACGGGCGCCGCGCTGGCCTCGCCTTACAAGTTTCAAAAGTACGGCCAAAGCGGCATCGAAGTGAGCGAGCTGTTTGCGCGCACGGCCGAGAGCATCGACGATATCTGCGTGATCCGCTCGATGCACGGCGACGTGCCCAACCACGAGCCGTCGCTCTTGCTGCTCAATTGCGGCGAGGCGCGGCTGATTCGTCCCAGCATGGGCTCTTGGATCACGTACGGCCTGGGCACCGAAAACCAGAACCTGCCCGGCTTCATCGCCATGTGCCCCGGCGGCTATCCGATCCAAGAGTCGCAAAACTGGCAGTCGGGCTTCTTGCCCGGCGTTCACCAGGGCACTTACATCGACACCAAGCACACCGACGTCGAGCGGCTGATCGAACACATCGACAACCACGTGGTCTCGCGCCAGCAACAGCGGCGTCAGCTCGATTTGCTCAGTGCGCTCAACGAGCAGCACCGCGCCACGCGCGCGGCCGATCCGCAACTCGAAGCGCGCATCCAGTCGTTCGAGCTGGCCTATCGCATGCAGATGGACGCGGCCGACGCCTTTGACACCAGCCGCGAGCCGCAGCACATCCTGGACATGTACGGCCCCGGCACGCAAGCGCGGCAAATCCTCATCGCCCGCCGGCTGGTCGAGCGCGGCGTGCGCTTCGTGCAAGTCTGGCACGGCGAAGGCCAGCCGTGGGACAGCCACGACGACATCGAAGTGAATCACCGCCGCCTGGCCGGCCAGTGCGATCAGGCCATCGGCGCGCTGCTGAAGGATCTCAAAGAGCGCGGCATGCTGGACGAAACGTTGGTGATCTGGGGTGGCGAGTTCGGACGCACGCCGACGGTCGAGCTACCCAAGAAGGGAGCCAACGCCGGCAAGATCAACGGCCGCGACCACAATCATCACGGCTACACCACCTGGATGGCCGGCGGCGGCGTGCGCGGCGGCTACGTTCACGGCGCCACCGACGAGTTCGGTTTCAAAGCGGTCGAGCAGCCCGTGCACGTCCACGACCTGCACGCCACGATCCTGCACCTGCTGGGCTTCGATCACGAGAAGTTCACCTATCGCTACGCCGGCCGCGATTTCCGCCTCACCGACGTCCACGGCAAAGTCGTGCGAGAGCTGCTGGCGTAGGAGCAACAGCAGCATCTCAATTCGACTTCCGGTTCAACTGCGTGATACAATTGGGAAACGCTTTGCCTGGGAGGTGGCTCCATGTCCAATCCATTATCACCGGCTGTCGAACAGTTGATCCGCGCTCAAATGGCGACTGGCCGATATGCCTCTGAAGAGGAGTTACTTGTGCAGGCACTGCACACACTCGCGGAAGATGAGCAGGCGCTGCGAGCGATCGAGGAAGGCCTGGCGTCAGTGGATCGCGGTGAGCCCGGCCAATCCGCTGATGATGCATTTCGGCGGCTGCGCGAGAAGCATCGGATCCAGGACTAGCGATGCGATACGAGGTGCGACTCCAGCCGCTGGCGGAGAAGGACCTTGAAGAGGCCTATGTTTGGGCCGCCGAACGGGCTCCTGCGACCGCCGCCAAATGGTTGCGCCGGTTTGAAGAATCGATTCAATCTCTACGACAGCATCCGGAGCGATGCGCGCTTGCGATAGAGAGCAAGCGACTTGGTCGCGAGCTTCGACAGTTGAATGTTGGGCGGAAGCCGCACGTGTTTCGGACCGTCTTTCTGATTGATGGCGGCATCGTGCGCATTCTAAGAATACGGCGTGCAACGCGTCGCCCACTTCGACAAGGAGAGCTTGAGGAGTAATCGCGGCGGGCCGCCGAACCGTTGTCTTCGCCGCGCAGCGCGTTAAAATGCCGGCAGGCCATCCCTCCGAGCCATTGCCTTCACGGAGGCGTGCACGTGCTCCCGCGACTCGCTCTTGCCGCGCTGCTTGCAACCGCCGCCACCGGCGCCGCGGCACAGGTGATTCAGCTTCCCTCCTTCAGCAACGTGGGCGTAAACACCACCGTGATCGTGCCCGACAGCGGCGGCGCCCGCCCGGCCGCCGATCGACGTGCCGGCCAT
>JBGSYQ010000124.1:0-4729 GCA_041750795.1 Pirellulales bacterium
CGCCGGCCGCGGCGCCGCCAGATCGCCGCCCCGGTCCGCCCCGTTCGCGCGACAAGCGCGACAGTCGCCCTCAGCGGCGGCACGACCATCCGCCGCAGGTGTCCAAGCCCAAGATGTCCAGCGGGCGTCCGCGTCGTGAATCGAAGCCGTTGGCTCCGCTGACCAACGAGATGAAAACGGGGAAAGCGCCCTTGCGTACCTTCGGTGATCTGAAACAATTCTTTGAGCTGCAGGAGCAAGTGCCCGCGGAACCGGCCGACGAGAAATCGGACGGTTAGGGGCGACACGAGAATAACTTCGGTGCTTGTGCGTGTGCCACTGCTGGCGCATGCCACCAGTGCAGTTCAACAACGGGCCTTGCGGGCAACGGTGCCCGACGACACTGGTGGCTGCCGCCACCAGTGGCACCTGTGAGCGTTTACGGAAGTTATTTCGGAGTCATTCCTTAACCTCGGCGGCGGGCGGTTCGACCGCCGGCGGCACTTGCGCCGTTGATCCTGTTCGCAGGCAGGCTCCGCGTTCGCCCGTTTCCATCGCCCGTCGAAGCGCGACCATGTCCGAATTCCACCAACGACTGGAAAAAGCCATCCAGCGCGGACATCGTGCCCACGACGCACGGGAGCGCGAGCGGGCGGAAGCCGCCCTGGGCGAGGAAGAACTGCGCCGCATGCACACGCAGTATCGGCTGCAGTTGTCCGAACACATCGAAGAATGCCTGCGCCAATTGCCGCAGCACTTTCCGGGCTTTCGCTATGAGACGCTGGTGGGCGATCGCGGCTGGGGCGGATCGTTGAATCGCGACGACATGTCGGTAGTCGATGGCCGCCGCGTCAATCTGTTCAGCCGGCTGGAGCTGGGCGTGCGCTCCTTCTCCACCTCGCACGTGCTGGAATTGACCGCCAAGGGGACCATTCGCAACAAGGAAGTCTACAACCGCACCCAATACCAGCTTCTTTCCGAGGCCGACATCGACACTTTTCGCGAGCTGGTCGACCGCTGGATCCTGGAATACGCAGAGTTGTACGCGGCACAGAGTTAGTTGGTAACTGTTGCCGACAGTCGCGGCCACAATTGCTACTTCTCGATCTTGCAATTCGGATGCACTCTCTGAAATTCGTGGAAGTACGCGGGCTGGATTCGAGTGCCACTTGCCCACAAATCCTTCAGTTGTCGCAATTCATCGAGAAAACGTAGTCCAGGGCCCTCGACCCGTGAATTTGCGATGTCCAAACGCCGCAAATTGACGAGCTTCTGAAGGTGGGCCAACCCTTGGTCGTCAATCTCAAGTTCGCCCAAACCAATGATTAGTTGCTCCAATTTGGTATCGTCGCGCAAGTATTGCAGCCCGGCATTCGTAAAGTGATTGTATTGCAGGCTCAAGCCGGTCAGCGATGGCATTTGGGCAAGTGTCTTGAACGCGTCGTCGCTGATCTTTGAATTGCTCAAGTGCAAATACCTGAGCTTCCGTAGTGGCCGCAAGTGCTCGACGCCCGCATCCGTCACTTCCGTGCCATTCCAAATAAACAATTCCTCGAGTTCAGTCAGCCGGCCAACATATTCCAGCCCGGCGTTCGACACCTGTCCTTCGTGCAAGGCCAGCACTTGGAGCCTCGGAAACCCCAGCAGGTGTTTCAGATCGTTCCCCGTGCCGCGTGAGTTGTCGTGGCGCCCTTCGGCATCGTAGGCGTATACCAGGTTCACCTCGACGACATCGTGAAAGAAATCCACGCCCAACAGGTTGATCAACCACTCCGGCAGCGGAGAAGTGGCCGCGTAGTCCCGATTCCGCTGCGGCGTGAGGTGTTGAAAATCGTGGTAACACCAGCCGCCGATGTCACGAATCGCGGCCAAGGAGGCCTCCTGCCGTCGCGCCGCTCGCACGTGAAACCCGAGCCAGACGCCAAACAGCGTCAGCAGCACGAAAAATGTGCGCAGTCTGAAGGTCAGCCATCGACGGCGCTTCAGTTGGGGCGCTGGCGTATCACTCATTTCGCCATCATACCACGCGCGTTCGATCAATTTTCCGGATGCGCAGGGCTTCTTGCCAGTGCAACGCATCATGCCGCGTTCAGCACTGGCAAGAGGCCCGTGCCACCCGTCGTGCGTATTCAATCCGCAGGCGCCAGGGCCAGTTGTTTGAGCGAATCGAGGCTGGCCAGTATGTCGTCGCGAGAGATCTCTTGCCAGCCGGCCAGCTTGTGGCGCAGGATGCAGAGCTTGTAGCTCTCGAAGGCGTCGTTCACGTCGGCGGGCAAGGGGGGCAATTCGGCGAAGGGACGCACCGCAGGCTCGGCCGGCACGGCGGCATGCACGTCGTCGGCCGCCTCCTGGGCGTCGTCGTCAGACGGTTCGCGGTCGTACCCTGCGTCGTCTGCGTCCTGGCCGACATTCGCTTCGGCCGGGTCGCGTACCACGTCCAGTGCGCCGCCGATCACTTCGCCGTCGTCGCCCGCGTCGTCGTCCCAAGGCTCGCTGCTGGTTTCCTCGGAGGCGGAATCGTCGGTCGTCATGAGGCCCAGGGCCTCGCTGCGCTGCGCGCGCATCTCGGCGATCGACCAGTCGTTCTGCACGGCGCCTTCCAGCCACATCTCGGCGTCGTCCCAGTCGAGCGCGGCTTGGAAGTGGCTCCAGAACAAACCGGTGTACTTGTCGCGCTCGTGGGCGAATCGCTCGAACACGCGGCGCAGCCGGCCCACGTGCTGCGGCGTGACGTGTCCGACGCGCCGACTCCAGGCATCGTCCGAGTACTCGTGGGCCGCAGCTGCGCGCTTGATCAGCGAGTCACGCCATTCCAGTATGATCCGCCCTTTTTCCCAATTGGTCGTGCTGACCAGCAATCGCCATTGGCCGACAAATTGATCCGAGGTTTCTTCGACGAGCGCTAATTCCATGCGTGGCGGTGCTTCCTGAAAGAGGTGGCGTCGTGGATGAAAAAGAGCCGCGCCCGAAGCGCAGCCAGGACTTGCGAGTCTATCACACGCGCTGTGGACGCCAAGCGGCGCAGGCTGGTGGGGGAGCAATCTTCGTGACTTGCGGCGCGGCAAAACCGTCGCACGTGGCGCCGTTTCACCGATGCGGCGCAGGTTGGCGAGCGTGGCGGCCGGTTGGGGAAAACTTGTCGATCGCTACACTTCCGCAGTCGCTCGATGGCCGCCATGTCAGGGAACGTCCAGACTGCCATCTTCACGAATGGGAAAGGCGCCGTACGCCACTTCCCAGAGGTAGCCGTCCGGATCGGAGAAATAGCCGTGATGACCGCCCCAGAACGTGTCCTGCGGCTCTTTCACGATGATCGCGCCGGCGCGTTCGGCTTGCGCGAGAACCTCGGCCACGTGCTCCTTGAGGCGAACGTTGTGGGCCAAGGTGATGCCGGAAAACTTGCCGCGCGGCACGCGAAACTCATCGCCCGCATCCTTGGCCAGGTCGTCATAGCCGTGCAGCGCCAGGATGGTTCCGCCAGTGCGAAAGAAGATCACGCCCTTGTCGGGCGTCCACGTGGTTGGAAACCCCAACCCTTCGCCGTAAAAGCGCCAGGATCGCTCGAGATCGTCGACGCCCAGCGTAATGAGGCTGATGCGCGGTTCCATCGGCGGTTCAACCTGCTGGCGTCGGCGCGGCTTCGGAAGAATCGAACCCGCAAGACTTGTGCGTGCCATCGCAGAAGGGCTTGTTGGCCGAATGTCCACAGCGGCACAACGCGACGGCGGGCTTGTCCGGATTAAGTGGAAACGGCTTGCCCTCAGGATCCAGAATCGTCACCGGGCCTTCCACCAGAAATGGTCCGTTGGGGCGCATGCGAATTGTCACCGACATGAAGAGACTCCTTCACAATGTGCGATTTTGGGGGACACGGGTCAGGCGTGTCAGTCTACCGCACGGTTGTGGCGATGCCAGCCCCCGCAACGAGGTCGCGAGGCATGCATGCGGCGACGCAGGTAAACGGCCGCTCTGCCGGCAACGGTGGTCGCTCGAACGCGATCCCCGCGCCGTTACGGCCTGCCGTTACGGCTTGACGGGCGCCGGTGGCACGGCTTGCTGCGGCACGGCCTGTTGCGGGGCGGCTTGCTTGCGCAAATAGATCGTCACCGGTTGCTGCGCTTGCCTGGCTTTGCGCAGGTCGGGTGCATCGGCCGGCGCCGATTCGGCGGCCTGTGCCTTCGCTGCGATCGCTGGCTCTTGCAAGCCGATCACCAGGTTGCTCACGCGGCGGCGGCTCTGTTCCTGCTCCAGCTCGACCACGATCGTCTCGACCTGATCGGGCGTGGCCTCGACGGCATAACCCAGGTTGTCGTCGGCATCGAGCTCGCTTTGCGAAAGGATAGCGCGATTGCGTTTGGTGTCGGCCTGTGGAATGGCATACCGCTGGAACGCGATCTTGTTGCCCGCGAGCACTTTCTCCAACGAATTCTCGTCGAGAAAGGCCGGCGTCACGTCGCACTGAATCAAGTGTACCTGCTCGCGACTCTCGAGAGCCCGCTGCACGTTGGACTCAACCTTGGCCCCCGCGTAGAAGTGCTGTTGGGGATCGCCGCCGGCGGCGCGTGTCGTGGCGGTGGGCGCCGCGAGCTTCATCGCATCCTCGTAGCGCAGCGCTTCGGCAGATGGCGGTGCGCCGCGGGCCGCACCGTAGGCATCCGCGGCGCTGTTGAGCTCGGGAGCAGCACGGCGCATTTGCCGCTCGTCCAAGGGGGGCGCGGCCGGCGCCGAATCGCGCACGCTGTCGAGGGTT
>JBGSYQ010000125.1:0-7002 GCA_041750795.1 Pirellulales bacterium
CGCTTCGCCGGCGCGCGCCGGCCGATCGCCAAAGGCGGCGCCCGTGGCCGTCCACTCGCCGAAGTCTGCACCGTCGAAGGCCACGAACGGAGTTGATGGGGACTCGTCAAACTGCGCGGCCCACTGGGCGGCAAGCTGGTCGCGGCGTTGGGAAAACGACTCGGTCGCGTCGGCGTCCGGTTGGTTGGCGAGCACCGCCCAGGCGTGCAGGGGATGGTCCGCCGCGTTGCGCGCCGCTTCGTTGAGATACTTCTGCCAGGCGTCGCCGGTCGTTTCCGCGTCGGCCAGAAGCGTTGCCGAAAGTTGGGTCAGCGATGCGGCGGCCGCCTGGCCAACGTCCGCGACCAATGCCGCCTGCCGCTCGGCGTGCAACGTTTCCAACGCGGCAAGCGGATCGGCCAGTTGCTCGGGCGGGTCGATATAGGCTTGCTGGTAGCGCGAGCTTTGCAAGTAGCCGGCCAGCGCGTAGTAGTCCTTGGTCGAGATGGCGTCGAACTTGTGGTCGTGGCAGCGAGCGCAGCTTACGGTCAGCCCGAGAAACGTCTTGGCCAGCACGTCGATCTGGTTGTCCATCCGATCGGCCTCGTCCTGGCGGACGTCGACCGGCGAGTGCAACCCCTCGCCAAACAGGAAGCAGCCGGTGGCGATGATCGACTGGTTAGTGCCATCGTCGCGATTGCGGCGTGGATGGGGCAGCAGGTCGCCCGCGACGTGCTCGAGAACAAACTGGTCGTAGGGAACGTCGTCGTTCAGCGCGCGAATCACGTAATCGCGATAGCGATAAGCGTTGGGAATATCGAAGTCGAACTCGTGGCCGTACGTTTCGGCAAAGCGCACCAGGTCGAGCCAGTGGCGTGCCCAGCGCTCGCCGTAGCGCGGCGAAGCCAGCAGTCGATCGACCAGCCGCGCATAGGCGGCCGGATCGTCGTCGGCCAGGAACGCGGCGATTTCCGCGGGCGTGGGAGGCAAGCCAATCAGGTCGAACGTGACGCGGCGCACCAGCGCGCGCTTGTCGGCGGGCAAAGCGGGCCGCAATCCGGCAGCTTCCAGGCGCGCCAGGATGAAACGATCGACGGGCGTTCGGATCCAGTCGAGCGCGCGCGGCTCGGGCGGCGCGACGTGCTGGATTGGTTGAAAGCACCAGTGCTGCGCGCGCTTCTGTAGATCGAAGTCCGCGGAACCACTTCCCTGCCCTGCCGCCGGCACGTCGTGTCCCCAGGGCGCGCCGAGGCGGATCCATTCCACGAGCGTCGCCACCTCTTCGTCGGGCAAGCGCGACTTGGGGGGCATCTGGTAAGTGTCGCCATAGCGGATGGCATCCACCAACAGGCTTTCGTCCGGCTCGCCGGGCACGATGGCCGCACCGGTGTCGCCCCCGGCCAACACACCGGCGCGCGAATCGAGTCGCAATCCGCCCTTCTGCTCGTCGGGTCCGTGGCACTCGTGGCAGCGAACCGCCAGCAGCGGCCGCACTTTCTCTTCGAAGAACTCGACGTACGCCGGATCGGACGCACGCTCATCGGCCGAGAGCCGCTGCGTGGCGGCGCCGCAAGCCAGGCACGTGGCGACGACCACCAGCAGCAGCGAGTTCGGCAGCTTCATGGCGAATCGTGCTCGACAGGGCGGGCGGGCGTCGGCGAAGGCGGGAGGCTCTCGGCGCGCAAGCGCAAGTCGGACACCGCTTTCGCACCAATAAATCGAATATAGTGGCCACCGGCGCGCGGGTCAATGTTCGCAGCCTGTTGAAGAATTCCACAGGCTGTTGGAGCACGAGGGACGAGCACAAGGGCGGCATCGATCATCGGCTCGCCAAGCGCCCCCGGTGAATTCACCGGGGGCCAAGGCGAGCGAGTCGGGGTCGATTTGCATGGACGCTCAGAGCGTCCGCTCACGAGCAGGCGAAGTTGCGCCGGCGATAGCCGTACGCCGTCAGCACGACGCCGGCCGCGCCGGCCAGCGCGATCGCGGAGGGCTCCGGCACGGCAACCGCTGCGCTGTAGATGGCGTTCTGCGCCATGCTCAACGGCGAGGTCGGCGCTGGCAGGGAAACGGGCGCGAAACGTCCTGCTTGACTGGCAGTGGCAGGGGAATCCCCACCAGCAAGAAGGTGTAATTCGCTAACAGCCCGTTGAAGAATTCGACGGGCTGTGACATCGCATGGATGCGATGACAAAATGGCGACGTAAGTCGTTGTTTTGCGAGCCGTGCGAAGCTTTGCTTCGCACTTGGCGAGGTTGAAAAATGCCACGACGGCATTTTTCAACAGGCTGCTAACAGGCAGGCGGCGATAACTCGCCGACGGGTAGGACGCACATCAAACTCCGAAGCGGTACGACAGTCGATGCCGTGCGCCCGTTCCTCATCGCAGGTTCTCCATGGTGACTCTACCCGCCAGCGGTGTCAAGGGTTTTGGAAAAGCAGACGGCGGCACGCGGTATATCAAGGCCGTCAATCCGCGCGATGTGCGAATTGGCCCGGCGAGGGACCGAGAGTCATGGAGTCGATCGCCGGCCGCCGCAGCTCACAAATACGGCGTCAGCAACCGTGCCACGCCGTCGCGCAGACGGATGGGGAGGGGGCGGCCGTCGACGTCAGCCAGCGTGATTTGCCGCGCGCGGCGGCGCTTTTCCAGCATCCACTCGTGCAGTTGCGCGGCCAGCTCGGCCTCGTAGCACTCGACGTCGAACTCGAAATTCAGCCGCAGGCTGCGGGGATCCCAATTGCCCGAACCGAGCAGCGTCCACACGCGATCGACCAGCATCAGCTTGGTATGGTCGAACGGCGGCGGCGACATCCACACCCGGCAGCCGCGCTCCAGCACCTGCCAGAGCATGGCGTTGGAGGCCCATTTCACCAGCGTCAGGTTGTTGGCCTCGGGCAGGATGATGTCGACTTCCACGCCGCGCAGCGCCGCCACGTTGAGCGCTCCCACCAGCGAGGCCTCGGGCAGGAAGTAGGGCGTCACGATGCACACGCTCGTCTCGGCACTGGCCAAGGCGCCCTCCAGCGTCAGACGCAGCTTGTCCAGATCGGTGTCGGGACCGGCCGAGATGCCGCGGGCCAGCGCCGATCCCACCGCGTGCTGCTCCGGAAACCAATGGTCGCCTTGCAGCAGCTCTTCGGTGCAGAAGGCCCAATCCTCGGCAAAGACCTCCATCATTTGCCCGACCACGGGGCCCTCGATGCGGAAGTGATGGTCGACGATCGGGTGCGGCGGATCGAGCCGCGCATCGTGGCCCTCGCGAATGTTGAGCCCGCCGGTGAAGCCGAGGCGGCCATCGACCACCAGCAGCTTGCGATGGCTGCGCAAATTCGAATAGGAAAAGCGGCCCGGCAGCAGCGTGGGCAGAAACCGCGCCACCGGCACGCCGGACTGTTGCAGCGTGCGGATGATCGACGGGAACGAGTACCGCGCGCCGATGGCGTCGATGATCACGCGGACCTGCACGCCGCGCTTGACGGCGTCGGCCAGCGCGGCGGCGAACTCGCGTCCGGTGCGATCGTTGTCAAAGATGTAGGTGGTCAGCGCCACGGTGTGCTCGGCGCGCCGAATGGCGTCGAGCATTTGCGGATAGGCCTCGGCGCCGCCGACCAAGGGCGCAATTCGATTGCCTCCCAGCAGCGGGCGGCCGGTCAGTTCGCCGATCAGCTTTTCCAGACTGGCCAGCCGCTTGCGATCCGGCGGCAGGCAACCCAGCACGTCTTCCCGCCCGCAGGCGTGACGCGCATCGAGACTCACGTAACGCTGCGGCCCGCGCAGGTTGACCGCGCGGCGCTGAACGCGATTGATGCCCAGCACGGCATACGTCAGCGCGCCCAGGATGGGCGAGAGCAGCACCACGCCGACCCAGCCGATGGCCGCACGGGTGTCCTTCTTGTACATCACGATGTGGGCCGAGGCGACGACCATCAGGCCCAGCGACACCAGGGTGATGATGTGCGGCCACCAGTCGTAGAGCGTGTCGGCAATGGAGGTGAGCAATTGCATGATCGCCGGTGCGCAAACTCGACGTCATTTCGATCGGGAGGCGCGCGCCGCGAAACATTGCGCATGGCGGCGTCGCGACCCGGAGCCGTCGGCGGCGAGCTGGACGAGTTGCTATGCCGGCGGATCGTAGTCGTACATTCGATACGTCTTGTCGAGCTTGGCGCCCCCTTTCTCCAGGCTGGATCGCGACAGCGTGTTGCTTTCGAGCACCCAGGAGAACTCCACTTCCTGAATGCCCCACTTGATCAACGGTTCGATCAGCGCGCCCAACAGCACCACGCCCAATCCCCAACGCTGATACTCGGGAATGACGTTGATGCTGATGACGCGCATTTTCTGAATGGCGCGCTTGTTGGTAATCAGCTTCAAGAACCCGAAGGGGAACAAGCGGCCGTTGATGGCCTTGATACGCGGGTTGTAGTCGAGCAGCCCGAGGCAGGCGCCGATCGGCTTGCCGTCGATTTCCGCGACCAGGGCCAACTCGGGGGCGATGAGTTGCTTCAGTCCGGCGGCCAACTGCTTGATCTCGCCGGCCGACAGCGGCGCAAACCCCCAGGTGCCGACCAGCGAGGCGTTGTACACGCGCAGGAACATTTCCACTTCGCTGCGGAAGTTCTTGGCGTCCATGGTGCGCGTCGTGACTTTGAAGCGCTCTTTGGCCTCATTGCCGATGAACCACAGCTTCTTGTCGAGATTGGACACCATGTCCACGTGGCCCCAGAAGGCGAACATGTCCTGCGTCTTCTCGAAACCCCAGCCCTCGATCAAGCGGGCATAGTAGGGCTTGTTGTAAGTCATCATGAAGCAGGGCGGCGAGTGAAAGCCGTCGATCAACAGGCCGATCTCATAGTTGAGCGAGGGATTGGCTGGTCCGCGGATGGAGGTCATGCCCTGGGCAAACAGCCAATCCCGTGCGGCGTCGAACAGGGCGCTGGCAACCTGCTGATCGTCGATCGCCTCGAAAAAGCCGAAGAAGCCGCGCTTTTCGTTGGCGCGCTCGTTGTGTACCGGGTTGACGACGCCGGCAATGCGGCCGACCACCTCGCCATTGCGCGTGGCCAGAAAGGTCTGGATCTTGGCGTAGTCGTAGAACGGATGATGCTTGTAGCCGAGCAGCCCGCGATGCTCCATCAACAGGGGCGGCACCCAGTTCGGATCGCCTTCGTAGTGCTTCCAGGGAAACTGGATGAATTGCTTCTGTTGGCGGCGCGAAGTGACCGGTGTGACGACTGGACTCGACATAGTTTCCCTGAGTGGCCCGCCTGATTCGTGCCGATACGCGGCGCGGGCCGGCCGTGGGGCCTTGGCGTCGCGTCGCGTATCGAATGGTTGCAGCATCGTGATGGTATGCCGTTTACGGGCAATTCACCAGAGGGGATGTCGACGCCGATTGCCTTAATTGGCCAGGTTCGTGCCGATCATCGCGGGAAACGACGCCGTGTCACGGTCGGCCGACGCCTCGGCTGGCTCGCCGATGGCTGCGTCATCATCGCTGGATTCGGCCAATTGCGACTCGCGTTGGGCGCTCATGTCGCGGACCACCTGGCGAAGCTGCGTGGCGTTCATGTGTCGCAGGTTGCCGAGTTGCATCAGCGGCTGCAGGCTTCGCATGGCGCGGTTCAGCGTGGGCTCGAAGGCCACGATCTCGGTGATCCAGTGCCGCATCTGTCCGAACGTGAGCGCCACCTTTTGCATCTGGTCCTGGATGTCGATCATCAACTCCAGGTTCTCGGTGGCGGCGGCCAGGTCGCCGGTTTGCTGGATGGCTCGGTTCTTGAGGCCAATCAGCTTTTCGATGCGCTGCTGGGCCAACTCGATGTTCAGGCCTTCGTTGTCCACGCGATCGCGCAGGGCCACCAGCTCGTCGAGGCTGGCTTCGGCGGCTTCGTTGGCGCCCAGCGTCGAAGCGAGCCGGCCGTGCAAGGCGTCGATGGCGTCCAGCCCGTCTTCGGCCACGACCGATTGGCAATGCGCGTCGAGCAATCGGTGGCGGAGCTTGTCGAGCGAATCGACGGCCAGGTGGCTTTGCACCGTGTCGTACTGGCGGCCGGTGAGGCGGTCTTGCAGGGCTTCGATCTTGACCAGCACTTCGGCGGCTTCCGCGACGCGATAATCGTTTTCCACGAGCGCCGCTTCCAAGGCGGCCAGCTTCTCGACGGCTCGCAGCGCCCGGTCGATCTCGCCGGTCTGGCGATTGAGCCGAACGTGGAGCTGCGCGATTTCATCGAGCGCGGCGTTGGCATCGTCGCGGCGCTGCGCCTGCTCGGCCAACTGTCCCAACAACGTATTGGCGCCGGCCACCTGATCCTTGTGACCGGCCAGCTTTTCGATTTGGGCTTCGAGTTGCGACACTTGGCGGCGGACCTGGGCGAGTTGCCAATTGGCGGGACGCACGACCATGACGTTGATCGCCACCACGGCCAACGTGGCGCCGGCGGCCAGCAGGGCCCAACTTGCGATTTCCAGGCCCCAATAACGTGGTTGCCGATCGCTGCCGTAGGGATTCGTTCGGTTGCTGTAGCCTGACAAGGGGAAACCTCCTGGGGCAGATAAGGTCTTCGCAAACAGGCGGCGGCGCCACTTCGCCAACACGCGTCTGTTTGCCTATCGGACAACTGCCCGCGACCGGTCAACCTTTTCCAATGCTCACCGTCCAACAGAAATAGATTGTTGAACCGACACGAAGCGCAGGCTTTACCAGACCGGCAGGCGCCGCCAGACCAGGCGGGCGAGCCGATCGCGCGTGTAGAATGAGGCCTTGGGAGTGCGGTTGGCGACCAATGAGCCCGGGGAGGTGCAACCATGTACGCATTGATTGTCAGTTTGGCCGTTTGCGGGGCGCCGGAGGAGATTGGCAGGCCGGCGCCGGACGAAGCGGCGGCCGAAAGCGTCGAGCTGCGATACTGCCGGGCGCAACTGCAACTGGCCGAGGCAAACCTGGCCCGGCTGGAGCGGTTGAACCAGAAAGTGCCGCGCACCGTGCCGGCAAGCCTGGTGGCCGAGCGGCAGCAGCA
>JBGSYQ010000126.1:0-17642 GCA_041750795.1 Pirellulales bacterium
GGATGCAGCACGGCCGCTCGCTTGGCGCGCGGCGTTTCGGCGCGCATCGTCTATCGCGATCCTCCCGAGCCGTCGAAGCCGCAAGCCAAGCAAACCGCGCCCGCGGTCCGGCAGTTTGCCATCGGTCAGGCGGTGCTGCGACAACTCCGCAGCACCACTCCCGTACAGGGCTCGCCGGCAACCGCGGTGCGCGTTTCGTCGGAATGCGTGTTGCACCTGCGCTCGGGCGATACGATTCCTTGCTCGCAAGTCTCCGTCGACGAGCAGGGCGTTCATTTCCGCACGACGCTGAGCGACGCGACCTTCGTGCCGCACGACCGCGTGAAGGTGTTGGAGTTGATGCCCAATGCGGCGCCCGTTCAGATCGTCAAATCGAAGAAAGCGCGGTTGTTGACGCTGCCGCGCATGCAGCGCGGCAGCCCGCCCACGCATTTGATACGCGCCCTCAACGGCGACTATCTGCGCGCTCGGCTGGTAGCGCTGGACGACGAGCAACTGCAAGTCGAGGTGCGACTGGAAACGACGTCGATTCCGCGCGCCGGCGTGGCGCGCGTCATCTGGCTGCACGCCGACGAGACCGATCCGGACGCAGCGAAGCCGGAAACCCCCGAGCGGATCACCGGCACGCGCGTGCAGGCGATTCCCCTGGGCGGCAACCGCCTGACGTTCTTCGCGGAGCAGTTGGCCGGTACGGTGCTTTCCGGCCAGAGCGATCTGCTGGGAGCCTGCCGCGTCGACACCCGTGAAATCGACGAACTGTTGATCGGCGACACGATCGAACAGGCCGCCGCCGTGCTGGCGTTTCACCAATGGCGGCTGACGCCCGCGCTCGATCCGCTCGAATTCCGGGACAACGGCTCGGCCGAGGACGGCACGACCGAGGGACTGGAGTCGGCGCTGGTGGGCAAACCTGCGCCGGAGATCCAGTTGGATCTGCTCGATGGCAAAAAGTTTCGTTTGGCGCAGCACAAGGGCAAAGTGCTGGTGCTCGATTTCTGGGCGTCATGGTGCGGGCCGTGCCTGCAAGCCATGCCTCAGATTCACAAGGTGGCCCACGAGTTTGCGGACCAGCAAGTGGAACTGGTGGCGATTAACTTGCAGGAAACGCCCGACCAGATCAAAACGGCACTGGAACGATTGCAGCTCAGCATGCCGGTCGCGTTGGACCACGACGGGCGCGTGGCAGAGCGATACGGCGCCACGGCCATTCCCCAGACCGTCATCATCGATCGCGAGGGGAAGGTTGCGCGCCTGTTCGTCGGGGGCGGCGCCCGCTTCGATGAGCAACTGCGCGAGGCGCTCAAGAGCGTGCTGTCGGCACAAGCGGAACCATCGGGCCTTCCGCCGTAGGGGCGACCGAAAAACAACTTCGGTGTTTGTTCGTGTGCCATTGGTGGCGCACGCCACCAGTGCGATTCAACAACGGGTCTTGCGGGCAACGGCGCCCGACGTCACTGGTGGCTGGTGCCACCAGTGGCACATGCGCTAGCGGTCGATGCGGCGTCTGGCTGGCACAATTCCCATTGAAGTTTATGGTGAGGCAACGACGCATGACGGTGCAACCTGGTCTTTGGCGTACGCGGTCGAGCATGCACGCGATGGGCCACGCCGCCGCGTGGACGGGCCTGCTTTCGATGGCCCTGCTGCTGTTCCCCGTTCAACGCACGAGAGCCGCGGACGACTCGGGCATCTTCGTGATGAAGATCGACGGCAGCGAAGAGCGAAAAGTGGTCGAGGTGGAAGATTTCCCACGACACATGTCGCCGCGCTGGAGCCACGACGGCAAGCGGCTGGCCTTCGAGGCGTATCGGCAGGGCGGCGACAATGCGCGCCGCTTCTGCACCGTCGACGTGGATGGAACCAACCTGCAAGTGATCGGCGAACATGGCGCACCGGATTGGTCGCCCGACGATCAGCAGTTGGTGTTCCACCACCTGGGCGGCACAGCGCGTGCCGGCATCTGGGTGCAGCATCTCGTTACCGGCGAGCGCAATTTCGTCGTCGAAGGGAGCTGGCCGCGCTGGTCGAGCGACGGCAGCAAGATCGCCTTCATCAGCAAGGAAGCGCAGGTTCGCTTCCTCGACCTCGAAAAGAACGAAGACCGGCTGCTCATCGGCGGCCTCTTCTTTCGCCACTCAACGGGCTTCGATTGGTCGCACGACGGCCAGCGGCTGGCGTTCTTCGCGCAAAGCGTCGCCAACGGACCGAAGGAACTGCACATCGCCGACGCCAACGGCAAGAGTCAAGGTCCGAGGTACAGCCGCGAGGGACTGGTCGGCAGCCACGTGAGCTGGTCGCCCGACGACACCAAGATCGCGTTTACCATCGATTCGTATATCTGGATCGTCGACGTCGAGGGGGATGATCCTCCGCAACGTCTGCCCGGCCAACCGCAGAAGAGCCGAGACCCAGCCTGGTCGCCGGACGGACAGTGGATGGCGTTTTCCAGGCGGCCGTGAAGCCCGCGTGTAACAGTAGCAGTCTGTTGAAGAATTCAACAGGCAGGTAACGCCCCATCGCACCACCAACCGCGAGGCGATTCGATGCTTCGTTTCATCCTTAGGCAGATTTCGATTGCAACTGCTCCGTCGTCGCGGGGATTGCGTGCCGCGGGTCGAGCGGTCGCCGGGTTGCTGGCCATCGCGGTCCTTTTGGCGATCGCGCCGTCGCTTGGTTTCGCGGAGCCAGCGGCGGTTGTCGATGAGGCGCCGGCTGCGTCGCAACGCGTCGACGCGCTGGGCGATCCGCTGCCTGCGGGTGCGCTGTTTCGCCTGGGCACGCAGCGATTCCATGCGCCCGAAAGCGTCCACGAGTTGGCGCTCTCGCCCGATGAGCAGACGGTGATCACCTTCGGCAAAAAGCTGATCGCCTGGGACACGGCCACCGGCAAGGAACGCTGGCGGGCCGTTGCCGACGAATTCGGCGTCCGCTTGCCGGGCGCCGCCTACGGCATGCGCGCCATTGCTTTTACTGCCGATGGCCAACAGTTCTACACGCCCGGCGGCCAGGGCGAGGTCATCGTTTGGAATACGATGACGGGCGAGCGCCAAGCGTTGCCTATCGAATCGCCGCAAGGCGCCGCAGCGGAAAATGCCGCGCTCAACGGCCGCGAAGGCGAGTATCGCGCGATTGACGTTGCCGCCGACGGGCAGACGTTGGCGCTGGGGGGCGCTGGGGGCGTCATTATCGCAGCGGCCAGCGACGGTCGAGCCGTTCACATCGCCAATCGCCCGACCGAGCCGTTGAACATAGAAGCCAAAGACCGGCTGCGCTTCGGCGGGCATTTCAGCTTCGTTCTCTTTTCGCCCGACGGCAAGTCGCTGGCGATCGTGACCAGTGACACGCCGGAAGCCATTCGCATCGTCAGCGCGCAAGACGGCGCCGAGCTGCGCCGAATCACGCTCAATGGCTGGCTGGTGCGGCTGGCGTTCTCACCCGATGGCAAGCAGATTGTCACCACCGAGCGCGACAATGCCGTGCGGTTGTACGACGTCGAAACCGCCAGGCCGCTCTGGTCGCACACGGTGACGCTGACGAACCCCAACGAGAACTACACTTCGGCGGTCGCCTTCAGTCCGGACGGTCAATTCGTGGCAGCCTGCGCCACCGATAAGAAGATCCACCTCATCGATGCACGCGACGGCAAGGAGTTGGCTGCCCTGGAGGGACACACCTGGTATCCCTGGGCGCTGGCTTTCTCGGCCGATGGCAAAACGCTTTACTCCTCGGGCTGGGACCGCGCGGTGCGCCGCTGGGACGTGGCGGCTCGCAAGCAGTTGGAATTGCCGGTGGGAACCTGGGGATCGAGCGTGGTGGCCGCTTCGCCCGATGGTCGCACGCTGGCCTGTCAGGACGGTTGGGGCACGATCCATCTGGTCGACGCGCGCGACGGCAGCGAGTTGCGCACGCTTGGTCTGGCCGGCACGCGCTTCGAGCAGTTGAAATTCTCGCCGGACGCTCAACAGTTGGCCGCTGGCGGCGGCGCCGGCGACAACGTGCTGGTGGTGGTCTGGGATCTGGCCGGCGGCAACGTCGTGCATCGCTTCGAATGGCCGCGTGGACGCGATCCGAACTCCGGCATCGAAGCGCTCTGCTTCTCGCCCAGCGGCGATCGGCTGGCCGCCGCCGTTTTCCGGCAGTCGTCGGGCTATCTGTGGGATCTTGCGACGAGCAAGCAAGTCACCAAACTGGCCCACTCACAGATCTATGGCCTGTCGTTCGGTCCCGACGGCGAGTTGGCGACCGCAGGCTGGGATAGAACCGTGCGTTTCTGGGATGGCCGATCCGGCGTGCTCCACGACGAAATCGATCTTGCGCCTGCCTTCCCCGCGGACAACGAACTGCGCATGTACGCGGTGTGCCACGCGCGCGAAGGTGGCTTGCTCGCAACGGCCCACTTGCAAGGTAAAATACGTGTCTGGCAGGCCGACAACATGGCACTGCGCGCTGAATTTCAGGTCGAAGGCCGGCTCATCTATGGCGCGATCAGCTTTTCGCCCGACGGCCTGTGGATCGCTACCGCCAACATGCAGGGGGGCGTGGAAGTTTGGGACGCCTTGACCGGCCAGCGCGTTTGGAGCGTGGGCCGGCATGAGGGCTACGGCTACAACGTTGCTTTCGGACGCGACAGCCGCACGCTGCTCACCGGCGGCGTTGACGGTGTGGCCTATCTGTGGGACTTGCAACCGGAGGAGTTGGCAACCGATACAGATGCCGCGACGCTGTGGGACGATCTGGCGGGGGATGATGGACTGGCCGCGTATCGCGCGATGTGGCAGCTTGCCGCGATGCCGGCGGACGCGGTCAAGCTGTTGTCGGAAAAGCTGCGAGGCGTGACCATTCTTGTCGATCCCGATCGGGTGACCGAGGGGGACACGGTGGAAGCGAACCTCCGTCAGCAGGAACTGCTCGAGCGCTGGGCCGCCCGCGCGCCGGACGTGCAACGATCGTTGACGGTGCGGCGCGCGCTGTCGGTGCTGGCGCACATCGGCACGCCCGCGGCCGTCGAGTTGCTCAAGGACCTGAATACCCAGAACCCGGCTGGTGAATTGGGACCACTGGCCGGCGCGGCGCTGGAGCGTGCACGTGAGCCCTCCGACCGGTGAAGTCGCTCGCAGTTCATCGGCAGGTCGAGGCGGGCCGCCGCGGACCAGCGATCGAGATCGCATCGCGCTGCCACGAATCAAAAAAACGTGGCCCTTCCCCGCGATTGACGGTAGACTGGGGCAGCCGGTGGCAGGCCCGTCCACAAACAGAGAGGGAACACGTCATGTTTCGCTCACGTGCGTTTTGCGCTGTTGCTTGCGTTGTGCTGTGCTCGATCGTCCTGGCGCCATCGCCGGCTCGCGCGGGCGAGGGCGTGGACGTCGAATACATTCCTTACGACGCCATTGCCGCGGTGGTGCTCCATCCGCAGCGCGTGCTGACGTCGCCCAAGTTCGAACTGTGGCCGATCGAGGTCGCGACGGCCGTGGGTATGGACAACCTGGGCATCGATCCGGCCAAGGTCGAGCAAGCGATCGGCGTGCTGGGCATGACCGGATTGCCGGCCGGCCAGCCCGGCCTGGGCGTCATCCTGCACTTTGCCGAGCCGTACGACAAAGCCGCCGTGATGGACCGGCTGGGAACCAACACGGCGGAAGCCACTTACAACGGCAAGACCTATAACCGGCCGAATGCCCAGGGGGGATTTGGTTTCGCCATGCCCGACGAGCGCACGCTGTTGATCGGCACCGAGATGTCGCTGCGCGGGATGCTCAAGCCGCCCAAGGAAGCGACGCCGCTCGTGAAGTTGTTGGGAAGCGTGGACACCAGCAAGACGGCCGTGGCCGTGCTGGACTTTGCCACGATCCAGCCGATGGTGTCGCTGGCGCTTGAAGCGCTGCCGCCGGTGCCGCCCGCGTTCAACGAGTTTCTGCTGGCGCACGAGGACTTGAGCTGGGTGGAGCTGGAGATCGACTTCGAAGCGTCGCCGACGATTGCCTTTGCGTTGGGCGGCAACGACGAAGCCAGCGCCGCCAAGCTGAAGGAACTGCTCGAGAAAGCCAAGGTCATGGGCCAGCAGTATGCCGAGGTTTACATCAACCAAATGGAGGCCGAGGCCACCGACGCCACCAGCCGCGCCATTCCGCAGTATCTGCGGCGGTTGCTCAACAAGTTTATCGGCGACGTGGAAATTGCGCAAACGGACGACCGGGTGGACGTGGTGCTGCTGAAGGAGTCGCCCGAGATGGCCACGACCGGCGTGATGGTGGCGCTGATGCTGCCGGCCGTGCAAGCGGCGCGCGAGGCCGCACGCCGCAGTGCGGCGGTCAACCAGATGAAGCGAATTGCCATCGCCATGCACAACTATCACGACGCGAACAAGAAGTTTCCGGCGCGGGTGATCACCGATGCGGATGGAAACCCGCTGTTGAGCTGGCGCGTGGCGCTGCTGCCCTACCTGGAAGATGGAGGCGCGCAGCTCTACAAGGAGTTTCACCTGGACGAGCCCTGGGACAGCGAGCACAACAGCAAGCTCATCGCGCGCATGCCCGCCGTCTACGGCAACCCGAACTTCACGTCCCCGGGCATGACCGTCTACCTGGCGCTGGCGGGCGAGGGCACGATCTTCGGCGAGGCCGAGGGACTTGGCATTCGCCGCATCACCGATGGCACCTCCAACACGGCCATGATTGTCGAAGCAGATCCCATTCGCGCGGTGGAATGGACCAGGCCCGACGACCTGCTGGTCGATATGGACAATCCGAAGGATGGCGTGGGCAACCTGCGTCCCGGCATCTTCAACGTGGCGCTGGCCGACGGCAGCGTGCATGCGATTTCCACCGACGTCGACGCGGACGTGTTGCGCTCGCTGTATACCTACGCCGGCGGCGAAGTGGTTGAGATTCCCCGGTAGTAACCCAGTAGCAATCAAATTGACCCGATGCGAAGACCGACTTTCCTGTGCGCGTTGGTCGCGCTGCTGATTGGCGTACGCATGGCGGCGGCCGCCGAGCGCCCCAACATCGTGCTGATTGTCTCGGACGATCACGCCTGGACCGACTATGGGTTCATGGGCCATCCGCACGTGCGCACGCCGCACCTCGATCGGCTGGCGGCCCAAAGCCGCACGTTCACGCGCGGCTATGTGCCGTCGAGCCTTTGCTGCCCGAGCCTGGCGTCGATCATCACGGGCCTTTACCCGCACCAGCACAAGGTGACCAGCAACGACCCGTCGCTGCCGGCGGGCATGGCGCGCCGTGGCTTTCAACAGACGGCCGCGTTTCAAGCGGGCCGCGACGTGATGAACGCGCATCTGGCGGCCGTGCCCACCATGCCGCGCGTGCTGGGCGCGGAGGACTATGTGAGCCTGCAAACCGGCAAGTGGTGGCAGGGGCACTATCGCCACGGAGGCTTTACGCACGGCATGACGCAGGGTGGCCGTCACGGCGACGAGGGACTCGACATCGGCCGCAAGTCGATGGAACCGATCTTCGAGTTCATCGACGCGGCCCGCGCGGACAGCAAGCCGTTTTTTGTGTGGTATGCGCCGCTGCTGCCTCACTCGCCGCACAATCCGCCCGAGCGGTTGTTTGCCCGGTACACGGGCCAAGCGCCCTCGGAGCACGTGGCACGCTATTGGGCCATGATCGAATGGTTCGACGAGACGGTGGGCCAGTTGCTCGGCAGGCTCGACGCACAGGGCCTGGCGGAAAACACGGTGGTGCTGTACGTGGCCGACAACGGCTGGATTCAGCAACTGGACAACCCGCAATTTGCCCCGCGCTCCAAGCAATCGCAATACGACGGCGGGCTGCGCTCGCCGATCATGGTCCGCTGGCCCGGCAAGGTGAAGCCCGAGATGCGGGGCGACCTGGCGATCTCCATCGACCTGATGCCGACCGTGTTGGGCATGCTGGGCGAATCACCCACGCCCGAAATGCAGGGCATCGACCTGTTGGACGACGAGGCGCTGGCCGATCGCCACACGATTTATGGCGAATGCTTCACGCACGACGCAGTCGATTTGAACAAACCTGCCGCCAATCTCCGCTGGCGGTGGCTGATCGACGGCGACGACAAGCTGATCGTGCCCGATGCGCAGAACGAACCGGAAGCCACGGTCGAGCTGTATCAGTTAACGGCCGACCCGCACGAAGCAAACAACCTGGCGGCCGCAGAGCCGGAGCGAGTCGAGCAACTGCGTGCGAAGCTCGACGCGTGGTGGGAACCGCATGCAACGCCAGGGGTCGACGAGCGCAGCGAGGATTAGGAACCACGTTGCGGTTCGATGAACTTCCCGATGCTCCGAGTTCGTGCGCCTTAGTCCAGCTCCTGAATCCGGATGTTCCGCCAGCGGATTTCGCGCGGATCGGTGGCGTTGCCGACGCCGTGGACTTGGAGGGCGATGAAGCCTTTGGGGGTCATGTCGTCTTTCAGGTCGGCGGCGGGGACGCCGTTGATCCAGGTCTTGATGGAGTCGCCTCGGCACTCGATGCGGAACGCGTTCCAGTCTTCGGGCTTGAAGGCCTGGCGGGCCGAGTCGTTCTTCGACAGATCGTTGAGCCAGCCGCGGCGCCCCTCGTCGTAGATGCCGCCGCTCCAGGCTCGTTCCTTGGGATCGATCTCCACTTGATAGCCGTGCACGCGGCCGGCGGGGATCTTTTTCTTCTCGCCGTTGATTTCGATCTCGCGCGGCTCGTCGAAGCATTCGCTGCGAATCTGCACGCCCGAGTTCAGGTCCGGGTTGACCTTGAATTCCAGCTCCAGAATAAAATCGCCGTAATCGCGCGCCGTGCAGAGGAATGAATTGGGCGTGTTGGGTACGCTGGTGCCGACCACTTCGCCGTTCTCGACGCGATACCTGGCCTTGCCGCCGCGCTGGATCCAACCGTCGAGCGAATTGCCGTCGACCAGCGACTGCCATTTGCCGCTTTCGGCGGCCTTGGCCTCGGAGATGCTCGCCGCCGGCTGGCCCGGGCCGACCAGCTCGATGCGCACGCCTTCGGGCGCTTCGATGAAGGCGATCTTGCCGCCCCCGAACGCGAGCGGTCCGGTGACGAACTTTACGCCTTGGGCTTTCAGGTCGACGGCGGCCGCATCCAGATCGGCGAATCCCCAGCTAATGTGGTCGATCGCGCGACCCTTGGTCGCCGCGCGCGGCGCATCGACTTGTTTGGCCAACAGCCACACGTTGCCATAGCGAATGCCCGGCACCAGGCCGCCAAACTTTGCGCGCTGTCCGCCGAAGGCGGCCTCGTACCAGGCCAGCGTCTTGTCGAGATCGGCCGTGGCGAGGTGGGCGTGGTGATAGCCGGTGATTTCAGGATCCTCGACGATCTCGATCAACGTGCCCCAGGGATCCTTGATGAACGCGAACTTGATGGGCCCCTCCTGCTCGACGCCGGAGACGATCTGGACGCCGGCGGCCTCCAGCTCTTTCATCTTGGACGCGATATCCGGATACGAAAAGCCGACGTGGTCGACCGAGCTGCCTTCGCTGCCGGGGAAGTCACCTTTGCCCTTGAAGAACAGCAGGCTCACGCCGTTGGAGAGCACCGAGTCGAACGGCCCCACCTTTACGATCTTGCCGCCCAGGTGCCGCAGGTACCAGTCGATGGCCGCTTGCGGATCGCCGGCGGTCAGGTGGACGTGGTGGAATACGGATTTCGGTTCGCTGGCGGTTTCGGCGGCGAACGTCGCAGCGCCGCGGCCCGCGGCAACCAGCACTGCCAGCGGCACGATTAAAGCAAGCCACACCCGCCCGTTGCCCGTTTTGCGCATCATTTGCCGAAGCCTCCGCCGAGAGTTTGAGTTCATGGCCAGGAACCGGCCATTATGGACAGCCACGTGGCGCGCGGCAAGCGACCGAGCGTGCGGTCCGCTGGAATGAAAACGGAGCCCTCGATTTGAGGTCACTTTCGCGCGCTGGGCACGCTCGGCTCTGCAAACACCACGCGCCGCTGCGCCCGATCGATTCCCAGCAGGCCGCCCGTTTTGGGGTCATGGGCGATGCCCTGGCCGGCGAACGGCGCCGGCTCGATCGCCACGAGCTCGAGCACCTGTCCTTCGGGCGGCACGCGCAGGCGGTAGAGCCAACGATGGTCGTGGTCGGTGGCCAGCAGCTCGCCATCGCGAAACACGCCGCCGGAGATGCTGCGCTTGCCCAGGTGTTTCACGACCGACGGCGGATAGCTCCAGCGTCCGGTGGGCTGCCACGCGTCGGCAAAGCGCACCAGAAACGTCTGGGAATTGCTCTCGTCGTAGCGCGCGAAGTTGCACCACCACGCGCCATCGTGCCGCACGACCCAGGTCAGGCTGCCGCCGAAATCGCCGAAATCGTGGAAGGTGGTCAGTCGCATCGTCGCCAGGTCCAGCACCTTGATCTGGCTTAGCTCGGGCGTGTGCGGATAGTTCGAGTGCGCGCAATAGAGTCGCCCCTGCCACACGAAGCCACTGTTGAGATGCTGCGCTTCGCCGCAGCTAATCGCCAGGCGCTCGCCGCTGCGCCGATCGTAGCGGGCCACGCGATCGTTGGTGATCGCATAGACGTGTTCCCCTTCGGCGGCCGCCGCCTGGTGTGCCTCGTCCGCCGCCAGCGAGCCGGTTTCTCGCCACACGGTTTCGGCGGCCGCGGCACAGGGCAGCGCGCTCGACAGAACGCAGATCAACGAAAACACCCGCACGCTGGGCATGGCTCACTCGCTCGTCCAGTAGTCGAACACCACCACTTTGTCGCGGCGCGGACCCGCCAGCTTCACGTATTCGAGATGGGCGGGATGGTCGAGATACGTGGCGCGCCCCTGCTCATCCTTGAACGTGACGACGAAGGCGTGCGTGAGCCCATCCGATTTGCCCTCGGGGCTGACGTTCTCGCCGCGCTCGAAATCGACAATCGTGCCGATCTTGGCGGGCAAGGACGCGAAGGCGTCGATCACTTCCTGCACCTGCGCCGGCGTGAGATCGTCCTTGTACTTGTACATCACCACGTGCCGCAGCAGGCGCGGCGGCTTCTCGGCGGCGGTTGCGCCGTCGGCGCGTACCAGCGCCATCGCCAAAGCTGCCAGGCCGCCGATCGCCGCCATCGAAATCGCCATCCGCATGGTAATCCTCGCGAAAGAGTCGTGGAGTGCATGAGCCGCCTTGCCGATTCTAGTCGCGCGCGGCTTCCCAGGCCACCGCCCCGTTTGCGGCGAATTCTCGCATCGAGAGCGCCGGTACAATCCCTATCGCCGCGATGATCGGGCGCTGGATTTTGCCGCTTCCCGCATTGCAAGCTAGCGTTCAAGAGGAGCGATCGCTCCAGGCCTCGGCCGTGCGCATCGTGGCGCGCGGGGTCAGGCCGCTCGAACTATCGAATCCTCCGCGGGCAACCTCTCATGCGATTGGCGGTTTTTGCAGGCGCCGTGGCGTTGTTTCTGAGCCCCATTGCGGTCACGCTGGGCATCAAGGAGTACGAGAAGTACCAGGCGCAGCAGGAGTTGCAGATGCGCGCCGGCGGCAACTGGCACGACCGCGCAGAGGTGCTGTTCTTCAACGCTTCGTGGTGTGGCCCATGCCGCCAGATGAAGCCGATCGTCGCCAGCCTGCGGGCTGAAGGCTATCACATGCGCGATATCGACGTCGACCACCAGCGCACGCTTGCCACCAAGTATGGAATCAGCGCCCTGCCGACCTTCGTGTTCGTGGAGAACGGCCGCGAAGTGAACCGCTTTTCCGGCGGGCGCTCGCCCGAGAGCCTGCGCAGCATGTGCAGCAGCCCGGCCTACCACCGCTGAATCGGCGATCGCCGTTCGTGCGCACCCCCTGCTAGCAGTGCGGGCAAATTGCTCTGGAGCAAAGCCGGCTGTTTTGGGAAACTCCCGCCCCGGTTCACTTCGTGTCTCAGGGCTTTGCGTGTGACCACCATCGGGCTGCGACGCTGTTGCCAGATCCTGGCCGTATGCTCCGCGATCGCGGCCGGGGGCTGCGCGCGCTCGGCCTTGAGCGATCCGAACACGATCGACGAGAACGCCAGCATGTGGCGGAAGTTGCGGCCCACGACGGCCGGCGGCACCAGCTTCGCGGGCACCGACGAACGCAGCCGCGACATCGAGCGCAACCTGGGCGTGTATTAGCCGCCCGAAGCATTCGATGGGCCGCCCGAAGCATTCGATGGGCCGATCGCCGGCGGCTACTCGGCCGCGTGCGCCTTCGGCGGATCGCCCGGGTGATAGACCGTTTTGGCGCCGGCCAGCACGTCGGGCCAATAGAAGAGCTCGGGCTTCAATTTCTTCTGCGACAAGAGCGGCGCCTGGTCGAAATAGTGCGGCGATTTTTCATCTCCGCTGTTGCCGAAGTTCAGCGTGCTGGCGCCGCGGATCTTGGGCCCGAATTCGTAGGTCGCCATGTAACAGGCGCCCACCACGCCGTAGCGCTGCTTCAGATCGATGACGAACGGGATGCGAATCGACGGCGAATAGTACTGCGTGAACACGATGCCCATGGGGCCCGGACCGGCGACGCAAGGCAGGCTTGGCAGGCGATCGTCGTACGCCAGCCCCAGCAGGTCGACGATCTGCGGCCGCCGCTGGATGCGGAACAAATCGCCCCAGGCCACTTGCCAGTCGCCGTGGCGGGTCTGCAGGTTTTTGGCCACCTCGATCAAGGCGCGAAACGGCGCCTTGCTGTCGTCGGCATACTTGGGCAGCAGCGTTTCGGCCGGATAGGACATGCCATACAGCGCTTCGTACCAGGCTTCGCACAGCGTGGCCGCCGTCGAGTCGGCAGCGATGCGGCAATCCCAATCGAGCAAGTGCTCGATGTACGGCTTGACCTTGGCCGCCAGTTCGGGATCCTGGCTCTTGAGGTCGTCGTAGCGGCGTGCGTAGTTGGGCAGTTCGTGCTGCGCCCAATAGACGGTCGTATCGAAGGCGACCGTCTCCAGTTGCTCGAACGTCAAATCGTGCATCGCTTCCAGGATTTGGCGCGACATCTTGGCACGGCGCTTATCGTCGTCCGCATCCTCGCACATATAGGGCGGAAACTGTTCGCGCGGCGGGTTGCCGACGTCGCAGGTGGTGAACGGGCTGGAGTTGCAATTCTGCACGTAGCCCGCCGGCGGATTGAACAATTGCGGCAGCTCGTCGATCGTGTGGATGCCCTGCCAGGCGGTGCGCGGATCGGAGCCGTCGACCGGCTTGCTCCAGTCGAATTGCGGATCGCGGCGTGGAATGCGGCCGTTGTACAGATAAAAGATGTTGCCGGCCTGATCGGCGTAAATCACGTTCATGACCGGGAATTGCTGCGCCGAAAGTCCCGCGCGGAATTCATCGAAGTTGCGCGACCGCACCAGCGACAACTGCTGCGCCAGCATCGACACGCTGTCCTGTCCGGCGATCTGCGCCGCCAGATAGTGCTGGTCATCCTCGCGCCCCACGATCGGGCCGTGGTGCGTTTTTCGGAAGGTAACCAGCCGATCGCGCAGGTCGGCGCCGACCAGAACTTTGACCGTTTCGGTCCACTCGACGGCTTCGCGATGTTCGTCGCCGAACTTGTAGCGGAGCGGATGCTGGGGATCGTCGAAGGTGACGCGCCAGGTGTCGGCAATATTGGGTTCGTTGGTGGTGAGCGTCCAGCCCAGGAATTCGTTGTGGCCGAGCGTTGGCACGCAGTTTCCGTACATGGTGGCGCCGGTGAAGCTCCAGCCCTCGTCGCTGCGCAAGTGCGCTTCGTGCATTTGCGCGAAGCCGAACCAGGGCAAATGCGGATTGACGAACAGCATGGCGTGGCCCGACTGCGTCTTGGAAGGCGCGATGGCCCAGCCGTTCGAGCCGGCGGTCGTCCAGATGCGATCGTACGTGCGCGGCAAGTAGTTGTCGTACATCCGCGTATAGCGGTAGCACAGCTCGAGCATGACGTGCCGCCCGTAGGCCACCATGTGCCAAGGCTCGAAGTGAGTGATCAGGCGCGGCCTGGTCTCGGGATGTTTGGCGAGGTAGTAGTTCAAGCCCATGGCAAAGGCGCGGCAGTAGTCCTGCAAGGCGGGCTCCAGCAGCTCGAAGTTCTCCTGCGAGCGCGGCACGACCTCGAACGCGCGATTCAGCAAGTCCGAGTTGTAGCCGCGATGCCCGTGTACCTCGCTGTAGCGACCCAGGCTGAGGATATACGTGTCTTCGACCTGCCAGAAATAGTCTTCCGCCTGGGCATAAGCAAAGCCGAAGGCCACGTGCGCGTCGGTCTGGCCATGGATGTGCGGCACGCCGTAAGCATCGCGATAGATCGTGACGCCTTGCGCCAACTTGGCGGCGTCGGCCGCTTCGGCAGGCGTCCACAGCGTGCTCCTGCGCTCCAGCGACGCGACTTTCGTCGCGGCAGGGGGTGCGGGTGCGCCGGCCGCAGGTTCGGCGGCCAAGAGCGGGCTGGCCGCAATCGCCATGCAAAAGCAAAGTAGGTGACTGCGGATACGACGCCCACGGAGGGCGCTGGGGGTGATCGACATTCCTCGCCCTCCCGGCACGATACGAGCCTCTTCTGTATGCGTCAATTATCGCAGACGCCCCGGTTTGCGGCAAATGCCGGTTGTCTTGCATCAACGAAGTCCGTGGTATTTTGCAGCCGTGCATACGCGTTGTGGCGGAAAAACCTTTGCGAGACTGCAACGGCGCTGCGGCGATTGGCAAGCTGGGCACTGGTGGTTGATCGCCACCACGTGGCACGTCATGGCAGTGGTACGCCATAGGGTGCTGGCATGCCATAGGGCATTCGTTGAGGCGCCATCACCAGCTACCACTCGGCCAGCGGGCCATAGAGCTCCGGCCGGCGGAAGCGAAACAGATACTCGGGTTCCGCGCGCGCCGCGAGTAACTCGTCGGCGCGCAACGTGGCCAGCAGCATGGCGGGCTCGCCCACCTTGGCGGTCCATTCTGCCAGCATCTCGCCGCGCGGCGACACGACCATGCCGCCGCCGGGAAAGCTCTGGCTTGCGCCGGCACACTCCACGCGCCCCACGTAGTTGGCGGCCAGGCCAAAAACACCGTTCTCCTGACACCGCGCGCGCAGTGCCGGCCCCGCCCATGCTGCCCAACCGGCCGGCGTGCAGGGTGGTGGATCGGCCGCGAAGGGAAACAAAACCACCTCGACATTCTGCACGGCCAATAGTCGCGTCGACTCCGGCAAGAGCGCGTCGAAGCAGATGTTGGTGCCCAGGCGTGCCAGCGACGTCTCGACCACGTGCGGCCCCGGCCCTGGATTGTAAAACGGCATCTCGAACATCGGCACGTGCATCTTGCGCGCCGGCTCGACCGCGCCCGCGGGGGTGGCCAGCAATTGCGTGTTGTAGAGGACGTTGCCGGCGTCTTCCAACGTGCCGACGCTGATGGCCACGCGGTGTCGTGCAGCGAGCGCGCCCAGTGCCGCGACCAACTCCGAATCGAGGCTCAGCGCGGTGCGCCGCGCCGCGACCAGCGCCTGGCGCAACCAGGCCTGGTGATCGCCCAGCGGATGGTTGGGGATAAATCCGGAGAGCGACAGCTCGGGGAACAGTATCAGCCGCGCGCCTTCGGCCGCGGCGCGCGCAGACCAGTGCTCGATTTTTTCGAAGTTGTGCGATCCTTCGCCTGGCCGACTATCGACGGCCACCACCGCCACGCGCAGTTCGTCCAGCATTGCTGTTAGTGTCCTCTTTTTCGCACCGTCTATGGTTGAAGCTCGGCCCGCAGGCTGCTAGCGAGCGCCATTGGCAGCCGCAGGGCGATTCGGCTACGCTTGAGGCAGCACGGCCCATTCGATCTTCCCACGTCCGGAGCCCACCATGGAATACACCGACCGCAGCTTTGCCGATTCGCGTCAGGAGATCGACGGCAATCACTATACCAACTGCCGCTTCGATCGTTGCGATATCTCGTATCGGGGCGGCGAGATCCCTCACCTCATCGGCTGCACGTTCGACAACTGCAATTGGCATTTCGAGGACGCTGCCGAGCGCACGCTGGCCTTCATGCACTACCTGTACCACGGCACGGGCGAATCGGGCCGCGAAATGATCGAGCAGACGTTCGAGATCGTTCGCCAGCCGGCGTCATGACCGCAACCGAGGTGCTCAGGGCGTCGCTTCACAGCGATTCAAGATACGCCACCAGGTCGGAGATTTCCTCCGGCGTCAGTTCACGTGTGCCCGCCACCTTGGCCGGGCTGTGCAGATCGGACAGCAGTTCGGCCAGCGACTTGGCGCGGCCGTGGTGCAAGTATCCGGCGCGATTGGCCACGTCCAGCAGCGACGGCGTGTTGAAGCCTTCGTACACGTCGTAGCTCGATCCCAGTCCGACGTCGTGCTGCTGGCCGTCGGTCAAATAGGGACCGTTGTGGCAATGGGCGCAACCGGCCACGTCGCCGGCAAACAGCTTCTGTCCGCGCTGGGCCGCGGGAGCCAGCGAGCCGTCGGATTGGCGGCGCGAGTTGGGGGCCGGCGCCAGCGTGTGCAAATAGGCCATTACGGCCCGCACGTCGTCGTCGGTGGGCGCTGGGCCGTGCATCGTGTCGCCCAAACTCTTGCGCACCGCCGCGCTCAAATCATCTTGCCAGCCGTGCCAGAACCAGGGACCGGTGTGCGGCGCGTTGCGCAAGCTGAGCACCATCTTAAAGGTGCCAAACGAGCCGTCGTTCTTGGTGTCCATGGTGACCGAGTTCGTTCCACCCTCGTAGTGACAACTGTGACAGCTATACCAGCCGTCGGCGCTGCGCAGCGCGTCGCAAAAAACGGCCTCACCGCGGCGCGCCAGGGATGGCTCGTCGGGCCCGCCCAACGCGATGGTCCGTTCGATGCGTTGCTGGGCCACGTTGACGACCTGCACCGCGTTGTCCAGATAATTGGCGACGTAAACGCGCTGGCCGTGGCGATCGAAGCGAATGCCCATCGGCCGGCCGCCCAAGGCAATGCGCACGAAGCGCTGGTCGTCTGTTGCCAACTCGGGGTCCATGTGGTCGCCAGGACCGTCGGGCTGCAAAGGCAATTCGGCCAGCCGCAGCAGCACCAACTCGTGCGTTCCGGAGGCCGCCATGGCAAGCCAGTCGTCCGTGGGACTCAGCGCCAGGCCGTGCGGGTCGGCCACGGCCTTGCCCCGCGGGTCGAGTGCGATTGCCTCGCGTCGTGCCGGGCCATCGAGGCGTACTCGCGCCAGCCGATTGCCGAGGACCCAGCCTTCGCGAATGTTTCCCGGCGTGATGGGCCGATCTGCGTACACCATCCAGGGAAAATACGCATGGAGCCCGTCGGCCGAGATCTGCACGTGGCCGATGTTGAGGCCCAGGAACTTCGAATCGTAGAGTCGCGTTCGCGTTTGCGTATCGACCACGGAGATACCGCCGTCGCCGCTGGCGCCCACCGCCAGGCGGCTGCCGTCCGGCGAGATGGCGAGGTAGCGGGGCCACCGTCCGACGCCGATGCGTGCGATCGCCTCCAGTTTCTGCAGATCGACGACCGCCACTTCGTTGGCCGCCGTCAGCGCGACGTAGGCCAGCAGGCCGTCGGGCGAGACCGCGATGCCGCGCGGCTCGAAACCCAGTTGCACGGCGCCGAGGGGTTGCAGCGAGGCGTCTGCCAGCGCGAACACGTGCAGTTCGCCGCTGTAGGTGGCGCTCACCAACACGCGCGTCCCGTCTGGCGACAGCGCGACGGCCGAGGG
>JBGSYQ010000127.1:0-8671 GCA_041750795.1 Pirellulales bacterium
ACCTGGGGCCTCTGGTTCCTCCCCCGCCGCCCCGCCAAACGCCGCTTTTTTCCCCACGGATTCCGCTATAGACCCAAAAATATCACGACGGCATTTCTCAACACGCTCTCAGGCAGTGGGCGTGACATTAGAGAAACCTCGAGGCCGTCGCTCCCCCCGCCTCCCGCCTCTCGCCTCCAGCCTGTCTTCAAACCAGCGTGCCGGACGCCGGATCCACGCCCACGCCGCCGGTCAGTTCCACCAGCGCATCCATGACGATCAGCAGGGCACTGGGATCGAGCATTTCATCCAGCTCGTCGTCGTCCGGTTCGTCGTCGGTCATTTGCTCGAAGTGCAGCAGATCGAAGCGCGCGTCGCATTTCAACAGCCGCTCTAGCTTGCCGCGTTCCTCGTCGTCGGCAACCGAGGGTTTCATTTCCTGGTACAGCGTCTTTCCCTGTTCGACCACTTCCTCGCCCGCCTCGTAGCTGATGTCCAGCGCCGCGTAGTCGTCGGCCGACATCACGGTGATCGACTCGAAGCGGCCGTCCTCGTCGGCCGTGGCGTTGAGAAACTCAAACCGGTCGTTCAGCCCGCGCAGCACTTCCTCCATCTGGCCCAACGTCGGGCGCCTGGCGGAGTCGAACAGCACGAAATACGTCTCGCGCCACTTGTATTCGTCCCGTTCGAACATCGACATCGAGAATTACTCCCACTCTTCTTCGGCGGGGCCGAGTCCGCCTTGCCAGGTTTCCAGGGCGCGCAACATCTCGTCGCGCTCGCTCTGCTTGGCCCACACCGACTCTCCCTGCTCCAGCCGAACTTCATATTGCCCCTCGCGCTCGCAGTCCTCCGCGCCGCAGAAGTGCGGCGTGGCCGCGATCCACATCACGCGGTACAGAGGAATATGCTTGTCGTCGACGACGCTGAAGATGGACATAGTCTCGCTTTCTCCGCAATGCTCGCACCTGACAGTTCGCCCGCCAACCGATCGCGGGCCGCCGCCACATGCGCTGTTATTATACTTTGTCGGTCGTCGGCCAGCGTGAGGGCAATGGCATGCCTTCCAGCCCCGTTGGCCCACGCATTTCTCAGCCTCCCGCCTGGGCCCCCAACTCGATGGCGCGGCGCGTGGCCGCCTCCACCGCGGCAATCAACGTACCGCGCACGCCGCCCGATTCCAGCACCGCCAGCCCGGCAATCGTCGTTCCGCCCGGGCTGGTCACGCGATCTTTCAAGACGCCGGGATGCTCGCCGGTTTCCAGCACCATCGTCGCGGCGCCCCGCACGGTTTGGGCGGCCAGTTGCAGCGCCACCTCGCGCGGCAAACCCATCCGCACGCCCGCGTCGCTCAGCGCCTCGATCATCAGGTACACGAACGCCGGCCCGGAGCCGGACAAACCGGTCACCGCATCGAGCAGCTTTTCGTCCACCGCGAAGGCCCGGCCCACCGATTCCAGCAATTGTGCAACCAACAGCCCGTCGGCCGCTGTGGCCCGCGGGCCCAAGGCATATCCGCTGGCGCTTTGGCCCACCAGGCAGGGCGTGTTGGGCATCACGCGCACCAGGCGCGACTGGGGAAGCGCCGCGTCCAGCGTCCCCAGCGTGACCCCCGCGGCAATCGAAATCACCAGCTTGCTGGCCGCCGCTTCCGCCAGATTCGCCACGGCGCCGGCCAGGTGTTGGGGCTTTGTCGCAATCACCAGCACATCGGCCACGCGAGCCACCGCCCCGTTGTCCGGCAGAACCTGCGCGCCGGCGACCGACGTGCGAAACGCCTCCGCAGCGCCGGCCACGGGATCGGCGGCACCGATTTGCGATCCCTCGACAAGACCGGCGCGAACGAATCCCGCCGCCAGTGCGCTGGCCATCTGGCCGGCGCCGATGAATCCGATCTTTTCCTTCAGCATAGGCAAACAGGCGAAACGGGGATATGTGGGCGATGCCCTGAATTCGAATCGGCCATCCACTCGCGACGGCTTGCAAGTGACAATCTAGAGATCGCGCGCCACTCCTGCAAGCAAGGCTGCCAACCACTGAAAAAATGGCTGGACACAAGCCGCCGTTTCTGCGAACCTTCTCGCCGCATTTCCCCGGGATGCGGCCCGTTTTTGCACGGCCGTACTCCGATCCCATCGATTCGCATAGCGAGGAGTTCTTCCGGTGCGTACTGCAAGATTCCTGCTGTTGATCGCAGTGCTGGGGCTGAATTCGTCTTGCAAGCTCTTTCAACCGGAGCCTCCTCCGCCGCCGCCGCAGACCGTCAAGGAATGGATGTCGCTCGAACAGATCCAACCCTGACAGCTCCGTTAGCTCCTTTAGGGTCGACCGAAAAATGACTTCTCCGTATCGCCCCTCGCCCCTTGTGGGAGAGGGCAGGGTGAGGGGTTGGAAGATACTGATATGCCTTGGGTGACACTCAAACGCTGGTCGGCCGCGCTGGCGGGCTGTCTCTGCCTGGCCCTCTGGGGCTGCTCCACTCCCTTGCGCCCCGGAATCGCCAATTTTCAGGAGAGCCGGGAGATCGACAAGCTGGCAAACGACAATTCCTTTCCGCTGGCTGCCGAAGTCGGACTGGCTGCAGCCGTCTCGAAAGGCGACGGCGGTTGACGCCCCCGTTTCCGTCAGATTCGTTCCGTCCAATTCGTCCGACTCGATCGATGGGTTCCAGACTTCCCGTCACCAGGCGCGATTTGATCCGATGAGCTACTCCAAACGCATCCTGCGATTGGCGGCCGTTGCACTGATCCTAAGCACGTGCGTCGGTTGCGATCAGTTGACCAAGCACATGGCGCAAGCGCGGCTGAAGGGCGAGCCGGTGTACAGCTTCTGCGGCGACCTGTTTCGCTTGCAGTACGCCGAGAACCCGGGCGCGTTTCTCGGATTGGGTGGACACCTGCCCTCCGATCTGCGCGCCGCAGTCTTGATCGGCGTCAACGCGCTCATCGCCTGCGGTCTGCTGGCGGCCATCCTGTTCGGCTGGCGGATGACCTCGCTGCGGCTGGTCGGCTGTGCGCTGTTGCTCGCCGGCGCCACGGGCAACCTGATCGATCGCCTGCGGTTCGACGGATTGGTCGTCGACTTCATGAACCTCGGAGTCGGCGGCTTGCGCAGCGGCATCTTCAACGTGGCCGACATGGCCATCATGGCCGGCGCGCTATTGCTCGTGCTGCGCGCGGCGGCCGAACCGCCGGCGCCGGGCGCCGTCTCTGCGGCACGCTAGTGCTCCGTCAACGATTAAGTTTCTGGTGATCGCTCTCACGCGGCGCACTGCGTATTTTTTTGCGCCAAGGCACTTGCGTCTTTGGACGATGCTTCGCGTCACCCGAATGAATCGGGTTGACGCTCCGCTAGCAGTCGCAGAATCAAGCGGAAAATCAAAAAAACGGCTGCTTTCCCCTTCACGCCGGGTGGCCTGGGGCCCTGCACACCCGTCCAGAAAACGCTATGATTGTGGGCGTCATCGAGTGCCCCCAGTCGATGACGATCGCCGCGTGGCGCCGGTTGCTGGGGGTCAGGCCGGTTCGTGGGAGAGACGGTGCGAGCGGCACGGTCCATCATAGTAATTTGTCTGTTCGTTTGCGCAGCGCAGTCCCTGCCCGCGCCGGCGCCCGCTGCCGACACCACGACAGACGACGTCCTGCAACGTGCCCACGCCTGGGCCCGCTTTGGCACCGGTTCGTGGCGCCAGGTGCGCATCCTGACCGAGACGTTCGACGAGCAGGGCAACGTCACCAGCTCCAGCGTCACCGACAACCTGACCACGCTCGAGAAAGTCGACCCCGAGGGCGTCACGCTCAGAATGGAAGTGACGGTCGAGGTGGCGGGTCAAAAATTCCCCTCGCCGCCGCAAATCATTCAGCAGGGCTTCGCCGGCGAATCGCTGGGACAGACGGTGTCGATCAAGCCGTTGGATGACGAGACGCTGACGGTCGACGGCCGCGAGATCCCGTGCCGCGCTCAGCAAATCGAGATCCTCGGCGGCGGCAACAAGGAAACCATCCAAATCAGTTACGTGCCCGACGAGACGCCCACCATTCTGCGCCGCAAGAGCACGACCAGCGACACCACCAGCGGCGCCACGACGCAAGAGTCGGTCGCCGAGGTGTTTGCCCTGGACAAGCGACTGCGGCTGCTGGGAGAGGCGATCGAGCGGCGCGGCTACCGGATGCGGCAAGTCCTCAAGACCGGCCGCGGTACGACGACCACCTGGTCCGATCACGTGGCCGGAGTGCCCGGCGAAGTCGTGGCTCACTCGTCGCAGAAGTTCGACGAACAGGGGCGAATGGTCCGCCGCACGACCATGGAGTTGGTCGATTTCCGCGCTGAAGAAGCCGAAGGCGATTTGGGAGATCTCTCGCGCCGCACCCGCCGCCAACAGCGCCGCAGCCGCTAAGCGGAATTTCCAGCCGCGCCCGCCCAGCGCCAGCCGATCTTGAACGGCTGCCGAGGTCTTCTATAATGAAGGACCTTACTTCCGGGGGGATCTTTCCGGTCCTTCACCGCGAGCACCTGTACTCATGTCCGGCAGTTTCGACGGATATCATGTTTGGCTGGGAATTCCATCCAGCGAGCAGCCTCCGAATCACTATCGGCTGCTGGGAATCGCTCTCTTCGAAGCGGATCTCGACGTGATCGATCATGCGGCCGATCGACAGATGGCCCACGTCCGCACGTTTCAAGCGGGCAAGAACGGTGCCGCCTCGCAGCAGATCCTGAACGAGCTGTCCGTGGCGCGAATCAGCTTGCTCAACCCCAGCAAAAAAGCCGCCTACGACGAGCAGTTGCGCGCCAAGCTGCATGCCGTTCCCAAGGCCGTGCCCGTCTCGCCGGCCACGGCGCTGCCCCGCGCGACCCCGATCGACACCTCCCTGCTCAAGGCACAGCCGGTCGCCAAGTCTCCGTCCTTGAGCAACGTGCGCGCCTCGGCCTCCGCCGCGCCAATCGACGAGCAGGCGGACGAACTGGCCGACGAACTGCACCGCTTGGACGAGCTCGACAGCATGAACAAAGACTCGTTCGGCCTGCCGGCTGGCCGCCTGGCGACGTCGGGCACGATTCAAGTGCGTTCGCGCCGTCGTCGCCTCTTTCGCGCGCCGTCGTGGGCCACTTCAGCCGGCTTGGGCATCTCGGCCGGCATCATCGTGGTCGTGGTGCTGATGCTGTACTACTTCGGACGGCAATGGATGCAGCCGGGCGAATGGCAGCAGTTCATCCTCGGTGGCCCGTCGGCATCGACCAACACGGAACTACCCGCACCCACCGAAGCCGAAACCGGCGCCACGCCCCCCCCGCCCCCAACGCAGTAACCCGTCCCGTTCAATCGCCCGGCACCAACATCGCCAGCCAACGCACCGCCAATTGCGTCAGCAGCATCGCCGGCCAACGCACTGCCAATCACGGCACCGCCATCGTGGGCCAACGGCCCAACCTATACCAGCCCCGGGCGTAGTCCGGGGTAACCGTCGCGCAATAACTCCCCCAAGCCCCAAGGGGGCGACACTATGGGTCGACCGAAAAACAACTTCTCCCCGTCTCCCCTTGCCCCTTGTGGGAGAGGGCAGGGTGAGGGGTTGGAGAATCAGGAAGTTATTTTTCGGTCGCCCCGATGCTTCAATGCGCCATCACTTCCACATGGCCCGGCGTCTTGGGGTGAGGGCGGGAGACGGTGATGCGGACGTCGCAACCCAGCGCATTGAGGAATCGGAACAAGCGTTCGGTGGAAAAACCGTCGAGACGGCCGTTCAGCAATGCGGAAACCTTCGGCTGGTTGATGCCCAGCAGCTTCGCCGCCGACTGCTGCGTTAGACGCCGCTGCTGAACGACCTCCAGTATCCGGGCCGCCAGCTCGGCCTTGGCCAGGTACTGGTCCGGCTGGGGGATGTTCAGGTCGGCAAACACGTTGCCGCCGCTGCGGTGGCTCGCTTCCTTGGTCATGACTTCCTGCTCCCGAGTAAAAAGGGGTCGGGAATCTTTTCCGGCCCGTCGCCGTCCTCAAGCCGCAACGCACCGACCAGTCAACAGCCAGGCGGTGTCAACCCCTGGGCTCCCGTCGCCCCGACCAGCGACCAAGCCCAACGAGGTTGAATGATCGCTGTCGCGGAGCCCGCACGTATCGCATGCAATCATTTCACCGTAGCACGCGACGACACCAAACGGAGCCAATAGCCCAGTCCGCATGGTCGATGGTGAATCCATAACTGCTATGGCACTTTTGTATGCACCCAAAGTGCAATCCAGGCTACTGGCGTCGTTTCAATCAGCCACGCAATGATTCGATGCAGTGCAAGATTCCGGAACGTGTAAACGTCGTTCGGTCCAAAGACCGCCCAATCAATTTCGTGAAGCGCGTGCGAAAATCCAATTTCATAGGAACTCACCAGCACAAAAACGACAAGAACTTCCCAAAGCGCAACTGTCAGCAATGAGCGTCGCCATCGCCAAGTCCGATGTACAAGTTTGTCAAACAACCACACGGCGATCAGAGTCGCTGGAAGCGTGACCGAGGCATAGCCCACGAACATGGCGACCCGCACAAAGGCCCCGTAGCTGGTTTGAATGTCACCGAACAGCGCGACATAAATCAGATATACAAGCTCTCCCACCGTGTACCGATAGGCGAACATGAGCGGCAAAATGAGCACGTTCCAGACGACGAGTGCGGCAACGAACGCCTTCCAACTGCCGGGTGACCCCGTTGGCGCGTCTTTGAACATGACATAGACCGCCCCGCACAACGAAGTAATGGCCAATAGAAAAAACGCGATTGGAACGACCCCGGACTTGGCAAGGCCCAATGCGGCAAAGCAAACGCCCATCCAAAATGTTGCAAACGCGATCGCTCGAATCGTGAACTGCGTGGGACGGTTTTCCATTCTACCAGTCTATCGCACCACTCGCCGAGACGCCGCGCCAACCAGGTCAGGCCGTGGCCTGACGCCCACAGTCTGCACGCCTTGTGGATTGCAATCTGTCAGGCCTGGACTGATTTTTCGCCAGTGATGGGGCGAGAACCGACCCCGACGCGGCAACCAATGGCGATGGCGAAGGATGGTAATAGTGGACCACAATCCACGGGCCGCAGCATCGCTGTGCTTCAAGTCTATGGTCCGCAATGAAGCAATCGAGCGACTAGTCACGCCGAGGCGACGCCGTGTTACACTTAAAGCTCTGCCACAATCGCGGCACTTAAATCCAAACGATGTCCGAAGGGGCGACGTGTGAGAGCGAAATCCGCCATAGCCAGACTTCCCATCCCAGTGTTGATGGGTGTATGGGCTTTGTACGCCCATTTCGCGGGCGCGGCCCAGGCACAATTCAGCAAAGATCAGCAACTAGTTATCGCAGCCTTTGAGCTTGACGTTGCCAAGGTAAAGTCCCTTCTCGCGGAAGGCGCGAAGCCAGATGCGCGACTCGGATTCTACGATCAGCGATTGTTCGAGGATAAATGGACGCTTGGGTATTCTCATATGGGTTCCGCCAAGTGGACGCCGCTGCTTGCCGTAGCAAACAGCCACCGAGCCCCACAGCCTAAAGATCGAGTGGAGAACACTTCTGAGGGACGAAACGCCGCGTTGAAGAAGTTGAATGCCATTGATCCCAAGTTAATCCGCGAACGCGATGGACGACGGGTTGAAATTGCGAAACTGCTTATCGCTGCGAAGGCCAACCTTGATCTAGACGACGTCCGTGGCGCGACCGCCTTATCGGCGTCGGTGTACAACGGCTTCGAGGCACTTTCGTTACTACTAATCGCATCTGGGGCAGAACTGAATACCAAGACCGGCATTTACATTGATGGAACAGACGACATCACACCGCTGCATCGCGCAACGCGCCACCCAGCGGTTTTGGAAGCGATGCTCAAGCGTCGTGCGAAAGTAGATGTCAAAGATTCAACCGGGGAAACTCCATTACACTGGGCCGCGCGAGACCACAACGTGGCAAGCGTGAAACTGCTCTTGGCTGCCGGTGCCGACCCCAGCGTGACAGATGCGGAAGGTCATACGCCAGCCTATTGGTGCAAGACTTACGACTCATTTTCTTCGCCCGATGATGCCAAGAACAAAGAGATAGTAAAATTGCTGACCGACGCGAGATCCAAAAGGTAGCGATCATTCTTGGGAAGGCGCGGCAGGATGATGTGTATGGCATTCGTCCCCGAGCCCCTTCGCCGCTGGACAGAAAAAAGGTGTCAGGAACCTTTTTTCGGTTCACGACTTCATCGACTGGCCTTTTCTACGCAATGGCAGGCATCGCCGATGCAGAGCCACGCGCCTTGTAAGAGCGGTTGGCACGAATGCCAAAATACACCCCTCTCCCTCGGGGTGGCTGACTTTCGCTTGGTGATTGGCTGCAAATCTGTATACTGCACGATAGTCCTACCGGACATGGGTGTCTACTGACGCAGTCGGCTTACGAGGTGAAGAGAGAAGCTTTTCGGACCACTTGTTTCGGAAAGCCTATCAAGTCGAGCAGAATCGGTCGGAGCAAGGGGCAAGGCCACGGCCTTCGCCAGAGTCTTCCTTTAGATGCGCCTGCCACGACGGCACCTCGAGTCACCGCGCCGAACGTTTCATTCACGATGACGCTGCAGCCTCGTCGTGAGTGGAATGCACAGTTCGGTGTTACCGGTCGGGGCGTATCCTGAACGCGGCCTGGTTGATCGGCGAGCATCAGCCAGAACCCGCCG
>JBGSYQ010000128.1:0-4265 GCA_041750795.1 Pirellulales bacterium
CGCCAACAGCGGCGCCACGACCAGCAGGTGCCACTCGCTGATGGCGTCCTTGGTCGCCGCGGCCCGATCGCGTCCCACGCCCAACGTGCCCACGCGAAACCGGTCGCCGCTGTCGCCGTCGAGATGGATCTGCACGTCCAACGGCGCCAGCACCAGGTTTCCCTGCGGCACGAACTCCTCGAAAGCGATCGACAGCCCCAGCCGATGCCCGTCGAGCGAAATCTCGCCGTCATCCAGCGAATACGTCGCCCCCGCCTCGTCCAGATGATGCCGCACGGCAGCCAGCGCCGCCTGGTAGAAATCGTCGATCATAGATAGCCAGCCGGCAGGCCCTTGATCTTCCGTCCTTTGTCCGTCACTCCTTCAACTCCAGCAGCTTTACGTTTTTGTACCACACTTTGTGACCGTGATCCTGAAAGCCCAGATACCCCTTGCGGGCGAAATCCTTCACGGCGCGGGGCTGGCCTTGCAGCTTGAACTTGTGCCGCTGGCCGTCGGGGCAAACGCCGGCCTTGTCAAAGTCGTCGCAGCTGAGGCTGCTGACCAGCTCGTCGTTGACCGTCACGCTGATCTCGGGTCCCTGGCATTTAATCTCGACTGTGTTCCATTCGCCGGTAGGTCTACCGGCGACTTTGGTCGGAGCCGCCAGGTCGTAGATCGCTCCCATGTCGTGTTTGCTGGTGCCCTCGCCGGCGAGCACCTGCGCCTCGAAGCTGGTGTTCACCGGATCGCGCGGGTTCTCCACGCGGAAGAAGACCCCGGAGTTGCACCGCGGGTCCTCCCAGCGCACGTCGCACTTGAGAATGAAGTCGGCGAACTGATCTTCGTGGATGATCAAATAACCGCCCGACTTATACGGCACCAGGCAGCCTTCCTCGATCTTGGTGGCAATTGGCCGATCGTTGTTGCATCGCCAGCCCGTCAAGTCCTGGCCGTTGAACAGCAATCGCCAGCCGGCAGTTTTTTCAGCGTCCGTCAATTGATTGTCGGCGGCAGCGGCGAATCCGGCCAACAGCGGCACAAGCACGGTAGCCAGCGGCAGACAGCATCGCATTATCGATCTCCGTGAAAGGTATGCTCATATTTGTACGGCCGAGCCGACGTTGCACTCAAGGGTTGAATTGCCCGCATGCTCGGCCGCCGCCCTTGCCCCGATACGTGGGAGAGGCCACCGCGGAGGCAGCTTTAATCGTCCTGCACCGGCCGCCACTCGCTGTCCGTGATGCCCAGCTCGAAGGCGGCCTGGCGCTTGGCGTGCTCGAGCGAGACGTGCCAGCCGTCGGCCAACAGCGTGCCGTCCGCTTGATAGTACAGCAGGAAGAACGCGTCGTACTCCTCCGAGATTTCCAGCCAGGCGGGCGGCGTCACGTCGCCGGCGGCACTATCGCCGCCGGTCATCAGCTCGCGATACTCGCGCGTCCGCTGGGGCGAAGGATCGACCGTGGCTCGCAAGCGAATCCCCATGGCATGTTCGTCCGCGGCCTTGCATTACCACTAGCCCGGCGTATCCAGGTATGGATCCTGGCCCATCTGCTTTTGCAGCTTCTTGCGTTCCTTCTCGTGGTACATCAGCACGCGGCGGTCGCGGAAATGCTTGGATTCGATCTTGAGCTGCGCCTTGCGAAACAACCGCGCGTACTTGTCGCACGGCGCGCCATTCATGTCTTCGCCCAACTCGCGGTAATAGCGCGCCTTGTCGGGGCCCAAGCCTTCCAGCAACTCGTCGTCCAGCGCCAGAAAAATCCGATAGCTGCCGCGATCCCCCTGGCGGCCCGAGCGGCCGGCCAACTGGCGGTCGACGCGTGCCGCGTCGTGCATCTCCGTGACGATGACGTGCAGCCCGCCCATTTCCTCGACGCCTTCGGCCAGCTTGATGTCCGTGCCGCGGCCGGCCATGTTCGTCGACACCGTGACCCGCCCGGGGCGGCCCGCGCTGGCGACGATCTCCGCTTCCTCCGCAATGTGATTGGCGTTGAGCACGTGATGCTCGATGCCCTTGGCGTGCAACATCTGCGCGAGCAATTCGGACTTGTCGATCGAACGCGTGCCGATCAGCACCGGCCGGCCCGTGGCGTGCATCTCGCACACCTCGTCCACGATCGCCTCCCACTTGGCATCCGACGTACCGAACACGCGCTCGGACAAGCGCTGGCGAATCGCCGGCCGGTTGGTGGGAATGGCGACCACGGCCACTTTGTAGATCTTGCGCAGCTCGCGCGCCGAAGTGGCCGCCGTGCCCGTCATGCCGCACAAGTGCGGGTACAGCAGAAAATAGTCCTGCACGGTGATCCGCGCCGCCTGGCCGGTTTCGGCCGTCACCTCGACGCCCTCCTGGCTGGCTTCGACGGCCTGGTGCAAGCCGGCGCGCCATTTGCGCCCTTCGGCCATGCGCCCGGTGAATTCGTCGACGATCACCACTTCGCCGTCGCGCACCACGAACTGCCGGTCGAGGAAGAACTCGCGATCGACCTTGACCGCACGCTCGATGTGCTCGTAGATCGTGAACATGCCGACCGGGTGCAGTGCGTCGGGCTTCGGCAACATGCGCACCAGCCGCCGTCCCTCGGCAGTCAGCTCCACGTTCTTCTTTTCGTGGTCGTATTCGTAGTGCTCGTCCTCGACGAACTGGTGGGCCACCGAGGCGGCCCACTTGTAGGCCTCCACTGCAATCACCGCGTCTTCGCTCGGCATCGCCGCGATGATCAGCGGCGTCCGCGCCTCGTCAATCAGAATGCTGTCGGCCTCGTCGACCAGCATGAAGTACGGCGCGCGTTGCACGGGCTTCTCCCCGCCCCCATCGCCGCGCATGCCCAGCATGCTGCCCAGAAAATCCGACTGCCCCTCGCCGATGCGCCGCAACAACAGGCGATCGCGCAAAAAGTCGAAACCGAATTCCTTGGCCGTGCCGTAGGTCACGTCGCAGGCATACGCCTTGCGCCGCGCTGCCTGCTGCATCTGCGTCTCGACCACGCCCACCGTGATGCCCAACGCTTCATAGAGCGGCGTCATCCACTCGGCGTCGCGGCGCGCCAGGTAGTCGTTGACCGTAGCCAGGTGGGCGCCTTTGCCCTCCAGCGCCGCTAAGTACATCGGCAGCGTGGCCGTGAGCGTTTTGCCTTCGCCGGTCTGCATCTCGGCAATCGACCGGTGATACATGGCGATGCCGCCCAACACCTGCACGTCGAAGTGGCGCATGTTGAGCGTGCGGCGGCCCGCCTCGCGCACCAGGGCGTAGGCCTCGGGCATCACGCGGTCGGCCGGCTCCTTGCTGCGAATGCGATAGCGGAGCGAAAGGCTGCGCTTGCGCAAATCGTAGGTGCCCAACTGCTTCAGCTCTTCCTCGAACGAAGCGACTTTGGGCAACAGCGTGCCCCACCGCGCGATGCGCCGCTGCATCAAGCGTTCGGAAACCGCTCGCAAGCCCGAACTCAATCGGTCGTTGATCGACAAGGCCTGAATCTCGTCCGAGGTGTGATGCTGTCGCCGCGGCGCGAAGAACCGCGCACGCGCCCGCCCGCAATCGGCAGTGCGCGCCGAACCCGCAGGGACTTTCCTCTATTGTATGTCACGCATGCGGAATTGACATAGCCACCCGAAACGCGACAACCGCCCCGCCCGGCCAGCCGGTTCGGCGCCAGGCACCCAACCGGTCGCAGCGGAATAATCGGCCCTCCGCCAAACGATGTCTCTATGCGCATCGGGCGGCCATGCAGCGCCCGTCAAGAGGGAGACGGCGCCAAGCGGAGAGAGCGCCAGCGAGCGGCACCAACTCGCGCACCGCTATGCCAGGCAGCCCAGCGCCGACGCGGATGCGATGCACGAGGAGTTGTACTCCAGCGCGCGCTGGTCCACCTCGTATTCCTCGCTGTCGTCATCCGGCGCGCCGACGACGCGCACCTTGCGCTGCGAAGAGTAGTGCAATTGCGTGGGGGTCGACGGACGCGCCGACGGCTCGCGCGTCCCATCGCCCAGCGGCACCTCGCCCGGCAGCAGGCCGGCATAGTCTGCGAATCGCACCGCCTGGATCTGCTGCGGCTCCTGCGCCAGCGCCAACGCCTGCTCCACGGCGTTCGATTTGCCGCCCAGCGTCAGCGCATCCGGATCGGCCGCATTGACGGCCAGGACGCGTTCGCCATGACCGTCGTCGCCCAATGGTGCGGATGGCTCCCGCGAGCTTTGGTGATAAAAGAGATCTCCCCCCGGCACCGATCGTTTCAAGTCGCGCGTCGGCGCCACCGCAGGTTGGGCCGGCACCGGCGTGACTG
>JBGSYQ010000129.1:0-2200 GCA_041750795.1 Pirellulales bacterium
GCAACGGCCCACACCAGCGGCACGGCGATCGTCGCCAACATGCCGAGCGCCAGCACGCGATGGCGCAGCGCAGCCGACGCCGCTCGCAGCGCCGCCGCAACGACCAGCGTCACCGCCAACACCAGCGACACGCGCAACACGGTTGCCAACAACAGTTCATACGCCGACGAAGTTCCCCCCATCGTCAGCACTTCCACCAGCGCCGTCATGGTTCGTCTCCTGCTGTTCGGGCCCGATCGATCAGGGACTTGAGCCGCTCGACTTCCGCCGGCGACAGCTTGCTGCTGGCCATGTCGACGAGCGTGGCCATGGCCTTTTCGGCCGAGCCCTCGAAGAACGTGGCAACCACGTTTTGCAGCGCGCGGCGCATGGCTTGCTGCCGCGGCACGGTCGGCGAATAGACGTACCGCGGACCATCCTGCGTGTGCCGCACGTGCCCTTTCTCCAGCAACACGCGCAGCAGCGTTCGCACCGTGGAATAGCTGGGAGCGTCGGCCAGCCCGTCCAGCACGTCGGCCGCCGTCGCCTGCCCTCGCTGGTAGAGCACATCCATGATTTGCCGCTCGCGCCGGCTCAGCGGCGGCAGTTCACCCTTGGCCATGGTCACCTCTCCAGGGTCGCACGTCCGGCGCCCCGATCGCGGGCAGTCGCACGCCAGTGCGTATTTATTAGCACAATGCGTACTTTTACACACAAGGGTCGCGGTTGTCAATCTTTCGCACGCGATTTTTTCGCCAGCGGCCGACCAAGGCCAACACGCCGCTCAGCAGGCTGTCGAAGAATGCAACCGCCGGCGACCTCGCAAAGATGCGACGACAAAACAGCGACGCAAGCCGTTATTCTGTGCTTCCGCGCCGCGCCTCATTCCGGCGATTTCACGCAGCGAAAGCCGATGTGCCCCGCGGCACTCGATGGCTCGCCCTTGCCCCGGGCGCCGGGCACATAGCGCCGGCAATAGACGTCGGCGCACATGAACGAACCGCCCCGCTGCACGCGCTTGGGAATGCCCGGCTCCTGCGGATCGAAGCTCGAAGCCGGGCCGGCCGGGTTCTTTTCGGCGCTGCGCTCGTAATAGTCCGGGCGATACCAATCGGCGCACCATTCCCAGACGTTGCCGCTGACGTCGTACAGACCATAGCCGTTGGGCGGAAACGAGCCGACCGGCGCGGTGCCCACGAATCCATCGCCCGCGGTATTCTCGGCAGGAAACTTCCCTTGCCAGATGTTCGACCGCCAGTCGGCGCCTTCGCGCAGCTCGTTGCCCCAGCAATACTCGGCCCGATCGAGCCCGCCGCGTGCCGCCAGTTCCCATTCGGCCTCGGTCGGCAAACGCTTACCGGCCCACTCGGCATAGGCCACCGCGTCGTGCCAGGCGATCTGCACCACCGGATGGTCCTCGCGCCCCGCGATCGTGCTGTCGGGGCCTTCAGGATGCTTCCAGCATGCGCCCGGCACATAGGTCCACCACTGCAAGAAGTTGTCGAGCGACACCGGTCCGGGCGGCGCTTTGAATACGATCGAGCCCGGCTTCAAATCTTCGGGCGGCACGGTGGGAAACTCGGCCGGATCGAGCGGCCGCTCGGCAATCGTCTTGTAACCGGTCGCCTCCACGAACTTCGCAAACTCGGCATTGGTCACTTCGTGCGCGTCGGCCCAAAAGCCGTCGACGTACACCAGGTGCTCCGGCAGCGTGTCGGGATAGCCCCCCTGCCCCATCCAAAACCAACCACCCGGCACCCACGCCATGCCCTCAGGAGCCGGCCCCGGCGCAGCGCCGTCATTCAACCGCGGCCCGGGCGCTCGTTTCTCGGCCGTTCGCTCGGCCGTCGCCTTCTCGCCCCCCTTAGGCTCGGATTGCTCCGCCGCCGAAGCCACACTAGCGCCCGGCCTCTGCCGCAGTTGCCAGGCACGCGTGCCCATGACGCCAAACACCACCATCGCAATCAACCCGCCCCAGGCCCAGGCCACCCGCGACGAGCGCGCACGCCGCGCCGCCTGGCGTTTCCTGCGGTCGATCGCATTGGCGGGCGGCGACGTCATCGGCACGTACTTCTCGCAGAGACTTGAAGCCAAAGTGCAACAGGCTCCATTCTCCCTCGCACGCCCCCGAGCGTCCAGCCGCCGCCGGCAACTCGCACGCGCAAGTTCCGCCGTCACCGCCGCGTTGAACCCCTACGCGCCAGCCGCGCTGGCCGCTCAA
>JBGSYQ010000130.1:0-17271 GCA_041750795.1 Pirellulales bacterium
GGCGACCGGCTGACCGTCATCGGCGGCCGCGGACCGCGTAGCTCGACGATCGTGGGACTGGTCGATAGTGCGGCCTTGCGCGAAATGGCGCCGGCGGCTGCCCTGGTGATGCCGCTGGCGGCGGTGCAAGATCTCTACGGGCTGGGAGACCGCGTCAACCGGGTACGGGTGGTGCTGGCTTCCGCCGATCGGCGTGACGCGGTGCGCGCGGCGCTCGATGAGCGCTTGCCGAAAACGCTGGCCGTGCAAGCGCCGGTGGCGCAGCTCGAGCTTGCCGGCGGCATTCTGCGTTCGACCGAGTTGGCGCTGAGCTTCGCCGGCGCGTTGTCTCTGGCCATGGCGGCGTTCATCGTGCTCAACACGCTGCGGATGAACTTTGGCGAGCGCCGCCGCGACATGGCCGTGCTGCGCGTGCTGGGCGTCACCGTGCGGCAACTGGTGCAACTGCAATTGGTCGAGGGGCTGTTGCTGGGGTTCATTGGCGCGGTGCTCGGCATACCATTAGGACTGGTGCTGGGAACCGGCCTGGCCTCGCTGATGCAGCAATTGGTCGATGCGGAGATCCCTGCTCCTGAAATTCCGTACTTGACGCTGGCGGCGGCGCTGGTGGTCGGTCCGCTGGTGGCAGGGCTGGCGGCGCTCGTGCCCGCGTTGCAATCGCGGGGTATTTCGCCGGTCGAGGCGTTGGGCGACGTCGAGACGCGCCGCGGCGAGCGCTTCCCCTGGTTGTCCGTGGTGGGCGGCGCCGTCGTTTGGTCGATCGCGGTGGTGCTGCTGGTGTTGGTGGCGTTGGAACGCCTGTCGCCGGAGGCCGCGATTCCGGCCGGCGTCTTCATGCTGATGGGTTTCATCGCCGTCATTCCCGCACTGCTGCGCCCCGTGATTGGCACGTTGGCGGGCATGCTGTCGCCGTGGCTGAAAATGGAAGGCGACTTTGCCGCCGGGCAACTCCTGCAGCGGTCGACGCGCACGGGGCTGACCGTGGGCGTGCTGGTCGTGGCCATCAGCAGCGGCGTGGGCATGGGCAACGCCATCATCAACAACGTCCAGGACGTCCGCGACTGGTATCGCCGCATGACCGCCGGCGACATCATGCTGGCGGGACCGGCGGCCGATGAAGTGTTCGAAGTGCATCGCGACGCGACGGATGTTCGCAAACTTATCACCGATCAACCTGGGGTCGACTTCGTCGTGGAGTCGCGGTACTTGCCGGCACGAGCCGCGGGCGTGCCCACGATGTGCGTGGTACACGATTTTTCGCCTCACTTGGAATTGCCTTGGGCCGTTTCGGCCGATGAAGACGCGCAACTGCGCCAGCGGCTCAAAGCGGGAGACGCCGTCATCGGCAACGGATTAGCCAGGCGCCTGGGACTTTCGGCGGGCGACACGTTGCGCCTCGAGCTGCAAGGGCGCGAGCTTTCGTTGCCCATTGCCGCCACGGTACGCGACTATACGCTCGGCGGCACGGCGGTATTCGTCGATCAACAACCGGCCGCCGCGTGGGTCACGTTGGGCCGCCCGCAGATCTTCACCGTTGCGGTGAAGGCCGGGACGCCGATCGAGCCGCTGGCCGATCAGCTCCGTCCATTGGTGGAGGGAGAGGGGTTGAGCGTGCAGTCGTACGCCGGAATTCGCGCGCAGCTCGACGTACTTATTGCCGGGATCGTCGGCGCGCTGTGGGGGCTGCTGGCCATCGGCTTCGTCATCGGGGGATTGGCGGTGGCCAATACCTTGTCGATGAGCGTCTTCGAGCAGACCCGCGAACTGGGCTTGCTGCGCATCATCGGCATGACGCGCCCGCAGATGCGGCGGATGATCTTTTGCGAATCGCTGTTGCTGGGAATCCTGGGCACGCTGATGGGTACGCTGGCCGGCCTGACGACGGCCTGGATCATTCATCTTTGCAACGAGCCGCTGTTGGGCCACGCCATTCCCTTCACGCTGCACACCTGGCTGGTGGTCGCCAATGCCGCGGCTTGCCTGGCCATCGCCATGTTTGCCGCGTGGCTGCCGGGCGAACGGGCCGCCCGGCTCGATTTCCTGTCGGCGATCGCGTACGAGTAGAGGAGGCTTGAGACTTGAGGCTACAGGCTTGAGGACGGGGGCGAAGACGGGGGGAAACGGTTTCTGCCCCTGACTCCCTGACCTTCTGACCACAAGCCTGACCTGGTGAATGGGTGGGGCGGCGCGGGACTATGGGTTTTTTCGTGCGACGACGTAGATGCGCTTCATCAGCTTGAGCTTGGGCAGTTCCATCTGGGAGAACGCGAGCCAGACGGAGGCGGACTGTTGTCCCATCTCGGCAATCAGCTTTTCGCGGTTGGCGATGATCCGCTCGTGGACGCCTTGCTGCCGCTCGAGCCAGCCTGCGCATTCGTCGTAGGCGAGAATCTCGAAGCCGTTCGACTCTAAGAGCGGGCGATAGTCTTTCACGCGTTGCGGCTCGTCGAGTTCCCACGTCGTAAACGCGAATCGCGCGCCGGGCTTGAGAATGCGTGCCGCTTCCTGGAACGTGCCGGTCTTGTCGGGGACCATGAACAGCGCATCGATGCTCATGGCCGCGTCGAATGCGCCGTCAGTAAATGAAGTAGCGGCGATATCGCCCACCTGAAACTGCGCGCGCCCCTCGACGCCAAATGCTGCGATCCGTCGCCGGGCATCGGCGATCGCCACCTTTGCAATATCGATGCCGACGGCGCTGGCCCTTGTTTGCCGCGCCAGCCACAGCGTCGCGCCGCCGCGCCCGCACGCCAGATCGACGAACGAGTCGCCCGGCCCCACGTGCAAGTCCTGGGCGAATCGCTCTAGTTCGCTTACGGTGAGAAAGCCCGTGCTGTCGACTTCCTCTGGGTACTCGTCGCCAAACACCTCGCGGTAGATGCCGCGAAAGGTCCCGCTTTGCGCCTGGCCCCTGTACAGCGCGTTGAACACGCCGTTGATGCCCCAATGGCCGACCGTCGAGAGCCAATAGAACGATGCGACGAGCGATTTCAACCAGTGTACGAAGCGATTGGCCAAGTGTGCGTTCCCGTAATACTTATTGCTATGGAGCGACTGTCGACGCGCGACGGGCTCCCAAGAGATTCTGCTTGCGCGCGGGCCGGAATGCCAGCGTCTTGTTGCACGCCGCTGCGGCAATTAGAATCGCACGGACCCCAATTGCACCGATTATTCCGGCGGCGAGCCGCCGATCCCGTCCACGTTGAATTCGCCCATGGCCTCCGCATCCGGGTCGTCACTGTCGCTGGTGGCCGTCGAAACCAGCGGCGGCGTGGCCACGATCACGATCAACCGGCCCGACGTGTTGAACAACATCAACTTCGTCGTGCTGCACCAGTTGCAGTTGGCCTTCGACGGCGCAATCGCCGATCCGGCGGTGCAAGGCATCGTGCTGGCGGGCGCCGGCAAGGTGTTTGTCGTGGGCGCCGATATTGAGTTCTTCATCCGCAACATGCCGGGCGACGTGCCGCGGATCGTCAAGTTTACCGAGGCCGGCCACCGGCTGTTCAATACGATCGACGCCTCGCCCAAGCCGGTGGTCGCGCGCGTGCAGGGCGCGGCGCTGGGAGGCGGCACGGAAATCGCGCTGGCCTGCGACCACGTCATCGCGGCGCCCGGTGGCAGTTTTGGCTTTCCGGAAACCGGGCTGGGCATCTATCCCGGCTTTGGCGGCACGCAGCGAGCTCCGCGGAAGCTCGGCATCGGCCTGGCCAAGTGGATGATCTTCACCGGCAAGACGCTCTCGGCCGCCGAAGCTTGGAAGATCGGCCTGGTCGACGAAGTGGTGCCGCCCGATCAGTTGGACAACGTCTGTCGCGCCGCGGCCTTGGGCCAGCACGCGTTCGCCGCGCGTCCGGCCCGCACTCCCGATCACGACGTCGTCGAGGCGTTTTTCGCCCGCTGCGGTGCCGAAGACTTGCGCACGGGCGTAGCGGACACTCGTGGCGAAGCGGCAGCGGCCCGAGCGATGAAGCTGGTGGCCGGCAAAGCGCCGATCGCATTGCGCCTGGCCGAAAGCATGATCGACCGCGGCATGCAAGGCACGCTGGCCCTGGGCCTGCAACAAGAGATCGACCACGTCACGGAAATCTTCACCACGGCCGATGCGCTGACGGGCCTCACCTTTCGCACCGGCAAGCAGCTTGGCTCGCCGGCGTTCGAAGGACGCTGACAGCCGGTTCAATCTTCAACAGGCCGTCAGTGTATCGGACGTCTCCGGCGCCCTCCGCGCCAGGTACGGCGTTGGCGGTGAACTATCTCACGGCCGCAGGAACTCCCAGGTCCCACCATTCTCCGCGATCAGGATCCAGCGGGCGTACAGCGGGCCGCGTGCGTCGAGCGTGACTCCCTTGTCGGCCTGGAACGTAAAGCCGGCGTCCTTGCCGACCCACAGCGACCGGCGCGGCGTGTCGCCGTCGAAAAAGGTGACGTACTCGCGCTGCGGCTTGATGGTTACTTTGCCCTTGGTGCGTAGCGCGCCGCGGCACTTGCCCAGATGATACTCGGCGTTTGGCTCGATCAGCACGTGTTCCGTGCGGTCGGCCGTGATGGGTGCCAGGACTTGCTCGCCGCGCTGTTCGTTGCGGAAGCAGGCGATCTGAGCTTGAGTGGTCCGCACGCCAAAGTCGTAGTCCTGTGAGCCGAAGTTCGATTTGTAGGGTCCCTCCAGGTTGATCTCGCCGATGCTTTCGCCGTGCCGCATGTTACGGATTCGCCCGCCATGGGTGTCGCCGCTGGTCGAAAGGAACGTAACCGTGCCACGCCGCAGATCGGCGCCGGCCAGGTTGACGATGCGACCGTCGAGCATGGGATAGGTATTCATCGACGAGTACTTGGGCATGGCGGCATCGTCCCAGCCCGCGTGTACGAGCGCGGCCTTTACCAGCGGCCACTGTGCCGAACCGCCGTCGCCGGTGCGACCGAGGCAACGGCCGACCCAATCCAACGGGCTGCCGGGCGCGCGATAGAACGAGTCGCGCCAGTCGATCAGCGACGGTGCCATGCGCCCGAACACGCGTGAGTCGCCCGTTAGCCAGTAACCGATTACGCCCAGGGTCCAACTGAACACCGAACCACCGAGATGGCTCGTGGAGAAACCCCAACGCGCTGCCTCCAGCAACCAGTCGCGCGCCGCCGCGCCCTTGATCATCCACAGCGTGTAGGGCCACCGCGGATCGTTCAACGACGTCGAACCGTGCTCGTTCAGCGGCTTCGTCATCAGAAAATCCGCGACGTGGTGCGCATCGTCGTACCAGAACGGATCGGCGGTCAAGTGCCACGCCAGCCATGATCGAACCAGGTGTGTGTGCACCTCGCGCGCCTCGACGAATCCCACGCTTGCCGGCCACTCGGGATGCTGCATGCGCCACACGCGAACCGTGGCCAGCCAGCCGTGCCAGACGTCGCGGGCGCGCTCGTTACGCCGCGACAACCTGCCCGCATTCTCTGCCGTGTTGGCGAAGTGTCCGGTGAAGCCGCCTCCCTTGGTATTCTCCCATCCGAGCGCGCCCTTGTGAGCGAAGCTGATCTCATGGGGATCCGCGGGCATGTTGAATCCCGGCTGCATGTTGTACATCGACGCTGCGACGCAAGCGGAGATCAATCCGCTATCGGTGCGGTCCGACGCGGCCGCCAGCCAGGGCAAACGATCGTGGCACTTCCAGATTGTGCGGCCATCGGCGGCGCTGGGCGGCACGAACGGCTGGCCGTCCTTCCAGGCCAACAGCTCGCCGCACTCGCCCAGAGGCAAGCCGGTCAACGGACCGCTCTGTAAATGTGCCGCCGGTCCGCGGGTGGCACAAGCATCGAACGCCGCGAACGGACCTTGCTCGTCGATCGCCGCAAGGTGCCGGGGGTCGTAATCGGGAAGCAGCATCGCACTCACAACGGTGTTGGGATGCTTTCAGTATAGTTCCGGCGGCCGTCGAGGTTGCCTTGGCGAGCGCGGCGGCCAAGTGCGAAGCAATGCTTCGCACGGAAACGCAAACCATACGACGTGCGTCGCTATTTTGCCATCACTTCCATGCGATGCCGCAGCTTGTTGGATTTGTCAGCCCGCTGCTAGTGGAGCGTCAACCCGATTCATTCGGGTGACGCGAAACATCGCCAACGACGCAAGTGCTTTGGCGCAAATAAATATCTAGTGTTCCGCGTAGTAGCTATCACCCGAAATTCTAGCGTTGACGGAGCACTAGAGCCGCTCCCGGCGGTCGACGACTTCGAAGCCGCGCTTTGCGTGCCGCCGCACGCGCGCTGCAGGCGTGCGGATATCGTGCGGCCAGATGACCCACCAGTTACCGTCCGCTGCCTCGCCCAACAGTTGCGGCTTCACCTTGCGCGTTACCAGCGGGTACGTGTCGTACGAAAGGTTCCACATGGGATGGAGGTGCAAGGTCGTGGCGCATACGTCGCCGATGAAGAAGGCGGTTTGCCCGGCCGATGTGAACGAGAATGCCAGATGCCCGCGTGTGTGGCCGCCGGTAGGACGGGCGCGCAAGCCGGGGACGATTTCTTCATCGCCGTCGATCAAGTCCACCAGGCCCGCGTCGGCCAACGGGGTCAAATTTTGCAGCGGATACGCGGTCTCCAGTTCGGGCGATTGTCCCAGTGCGTCATCCCACTCGTCACGTCCGATCACGCAGCGAGCGTTGGGAAAGGTCGGCACGATGGTCCGCTGGCCGCCATAGCGTGTCAGCCCACCGGCGTGATCCCAGTGCAAGTGCGTCATCACCACCAGGTCGACGTCCTCGGGCCGCACGCCCAAGGCGGCCAGGCTGTCGAGCACAGGATTGCCCTCTTCCAACTCCCAGAAGTTGCGATCCAGCTTGCCATACTTGTCGCCATAGCCGGCGTCGACCAGCACGGTGTGACGTCCGTCGCGGGCCAGCATGCAATTGGCGCCCAGTCGCACACGGTTGTTGGCGTCGGGCGCGATGACGTTGGACCACAACGGCTTGGGCACGACACCGAACGCCACGCCGCCATCGATCGAAAACGTGCCGCCGTTGATCGAATCGAGTTGCCAGTTTCCCAAGTTCATCGAGTCGATTCTCCGCCCGTTCACAACAGACGATCGTCGCCGGCACGGAATCGCAAAACGACGACGTTCGTCGCTATTCTGTCATCGCATCCACGCGATGTCGCGGCCGGTTGAATTCTTCAACAGGCCGCCAACAGCATCGTTGCGAGCATTGCAAGCGTACGTTACGGAAGCTGCTCGCGAACCACTTTGCCGTTGGCCGATTTCGGCAGCGCGTCCAACAGGGTCACCCGTGCGGGACGCTTGTAATAGACGAGTTGGCGCTCGCAATGCGCTTTGATCTGCTCCACGTCCACTCCGTTGTCGGCCACCACCGCCGCGCGCACCTGCAGCGTGCCGTAGCGCGTCTTGCCGGGATAGACTTTCACTTCGGCGATCCCCGGCAACGCGGCAATTACTTCTTCGACCTCGCGCGGCAAAACCTTCATGCCCGATAGATTGATTACCTCGGCCTGCCGGCCATAAAGGTGCAATGCGCCATCGACCACGCGCCCCAAGTCTCCCGTATTGAACCAGCCATCTTCCAGGCACGAGGTATCGAGTCGTTCGTCGATCAGATACCCGGCCATCAGCGAGCGCGAGCGCACGTGTACCGAACCGATGCCCTCGTTCATCTCCGCGGGCTGCTCGGGCGGTCGCACGTCGATCTCAACGCCGTCAAACGCCGGTCCCACATAGCCGCCGACGGCCAGCGGACCATCGGGCCGCGCCACGGCGATCGCGCCCGTTTCGGTCGTGCCGTACAACGGGCATACGCGCGAACCGGAGAATCGCTCGAAATTGCGCGCGGTTCGTTCGGTCAGGGGCGCTCCGCCGGTGATCACGCGCCGCTGGGGCGCGTGCAATCGCTTACCGGCGCCGAACATCAGCGTATCCAACAACGACGCCACGGCCGGCAGAATCGTGATCCGATGATCGCGGCACGCTTCGAATACCGCCTGCGGGCGAAAGCGCCTCGTGGTTACCAGGCTGGCGCCGGTTATCAGCGGCGTGATGACGCACCAGCCGTGCGAATAGGCGTGGCTCATGGGCGAAAGGGCCAACAGCGTGTCATCGGACCCGACGCCCAGCGTGCTGACATAGTGTTCGACCTCGGCAATGCCCGTGGCTACTGGTCGCACGGCCATTTTTTGCGGGCCGGTCGTGCCGGACGTGGGGTGCAATGGCACGCCGGGCAGCGACACGAACTGAGACGTATCGGCCGCGGTCGTTGTGTCGCCCCACACGACCTGGGCCCAATCGGCGCCCGCGAAGGTGCTGGCCTGGATGCCGGCCGACTCGAAGTCGCGTTCCTGCTGAGAGTCGGTAATGATGAAGCGGGCGTGAAATCGATCGGCAATGCGTTTCAGTTCCGCCGGCGGCGTGTCCATGTGTACCAGCAGCGGCGAACCGTCCTGCGCCAGGATGGCCGCCCACACCGCGATGAACAACGGACCGTTGCCGACCGCCACGATCACGCGATCGCCCGACGACAGCCCCGACTCAACCATCCGGCGTGCCAGTCCATGCCAGGCGGCAACCAAGCGCGCCGGCGTGATGATCTGTCCGGCATCCAGATCGACGATCGTGCCGCGGTAGTTTTCCACCGCATCCAGGATCGGCGCCGATGTCATGTTTACGCCCTGGTGATCTGGCTGACGCAACATGGCCATTATCGCAGACGGTTAAACTTTGAACAGGCATGCCCGCAGGCGCGACCAGGAAGGGGCATTTTGCCGACCATCGGCGGTCTGCGGGTGAGCGCGTGTGCGTCGCGGCGCGCCGAAATCAGGCAGGCAGGATCTCGCGGCTCCGAAGCTTTTCGGTGATCGTGTCGATGTCGTCGGTCAACACGCGATCTTCGTCCATCGGAGGCACGAACTCTCGAATGCGTGCATAGACTTCTTCGATTCGCGCCGAAGCCTTGAATGGCCGGCACAAGTACAATGCCTGAGCCGCCGTCAGCAATTCGATCGCCAGCACACGGCGCAGATTGTCCAGGATACGCAACACCTTGAAGCCTGCCACCGGGCCCATCGACACGTGGTCTTCCTGGGTGACGTTAGTGGGGATCGAGTCGACGGTCGCTGGAAAGCTCAGCGATTTGGACTCGCTCACCAGCGCCGCGGCAGTGACGTGGGCCATCATCAGGCCCGAGTTCAACCCGCCGTCGTGAATCAAGAACGTGGGCAGATGGCCGCGCGGCGGGCGCATGGCCTGGCTGATGCGCCGCTCGGAAATGTTGGCCAAGGTGGCAAACGCACTGGCCAACCGGTCGCTGACGCGGCCCGGGTAGATGGCGTGGAAGTTGCCGCAATAGCGGACCATACCCTCATCCGGGAATAACAATGGATTGTCGGTAATGGCGTTGATCTCGCGCTCCAGCACCGTCTCGCTGTGCTCGATTTCCTCCCACACCGCGCCGTGTACCTGCGGGACGCATCGCAACGAGTACGGATCTTGAATCCAATGGCTATCGCGGTGCCGCTCGGACAACTCGGACGTTTCGCCCAGCCAGTTGCGCAGTGCCCGGCCGCATTCGATGGTGCCCGGGTGACCGTGGGCCCGCATTGTCGGTTCGGCGCTGGTCATGCGGTCGCCACCCAGGGCCTCGATGGTCATGGCCGCGGCCAGGTTGGCCACCTTCAACAGATAGTCGCCTTCGTACCAGGCCTTCACGGCCAACGCCGTCGTAAGGTGAGTGCCGTTGATCAGGCTGAGTCCCTCTTTCGGGCCCAGCTCGATCGGCTCCAACCCCGCTCGGTTAAGTGCGCTGGCGGCCGGCACGCGTTCGATGCGAGCGCCGACGGGCATGGTGCAGTAGCCTTCGCCCAGCAACGGCAGCATGGCATGGGCGCCGGGTCCCAGATCGCCCGAAGCGCCTACGCTGCCTTGGGACGGAACCCAGCCGAGGATGCCGGCCTCGAGCATACGCGTGACGCTGCGAATCGTGCTGATGCGCACGCCGCTATAGCCCTGGCAGAGTGTGTTCAGGCTGATCAGGCAGAGTGCCATGACCAGGTCGCGCGGCAGGGGATCGCCGACGCAGGTGCAATGCGAGCGAACGATATTCTTTTGCAGAGCGGCGACTTTGTCCGGCTCGATCGCAACATTGGCAAAATGGCCGAAGCCGGTGTTGACGCCGTACACCGGCTCTTCCGAGGCGACGATCTTTTCCAGCAGGTCGGATGCCTCGCGGACACGGCCGACTGTCGCGGCCGAGTACTCGATATGGATACGCTTCGCCGGGTCGAGTGCAAGCTGCGCAGACCTCCATAACGTAGCTGGCCCCAGCGGGCCATCACCGAGGCTCAATCGCCCCAGTCGCCCGACCGCATCGGCGCCGCGCTTGCGCGCTGTGGTCACGTCGCCGTTGGTCGCGTTTCCATTCGCCGCGGTCGAATCAATCATCGCGATCTCGTCAGGGTGAATCAAAGGAACAGCACGCGACCTACGCGCTCGCAATGGCGCTACTGCAGCCGTAAACTCATTCTAGTTTATCCATTATACCCAGAGTTCAGGTATGCTATCATCGCGGCCAAAAGTCGTCAAACCGGTCGATTCGGTGAAATTACGTGCCTGCAGTTATCCGCTCCGCTACGGTCCGCGACCAGCGCGCCGCGCAATGAAGCACCAATCTGCTTGTCGTCTACGCAGCGAGGCTCAACTGTCGCCACGATCGTCATAACCGCCACTTTCTGGGTCGAGGATCCAGAAAATGGAGCATTTCGTCATGCAACCGTTGCGCCACAGGCATGTCCGCAGAGGGTCTCCATCGTGAAAGCCGGGCTTCCAAGGCTGGGTGCCAGCTCCGGCGCGTGATTCGCACCGACCGCGCGGCCGTCAGAAATGACTCACCTGCGCCACGACGCCCGGTCGTCAAATTCGGCCCAGCCAGCACACTTTAAGCCCTAGCAAATTACGTAGTTACGCTATGTTGACTGTCCGAAAAATAACGGGTATCATCGTTTGCTTGCCGGATCGTTTAATATCTCCTGTTCGACCTATCTTAATGGGCGACCTAGGTTAATAAGTGCGGTCCGACGATGGATGCGCTTGACGCTGCACCAATGGCAGCAGACCCCCTGCTAGCTAAGCACTTGCCCATGAAGTACCTCCTGCTCACCGGCGCGACGGGACTGGTCGGCCGCTATCTGCTGCGCGACTTGATCCTGGCGGACGTGCCCGTGGCCGTTCTCTGCCGTTCGAACCGGGTCGAGCCGGCCAGCCAGCGGTTGGAAGTGCTGATGCAGCGTTGGGAGCGGCTCGAAGGGCGCAGCCTGCCCCGTCCGGTTGTGTTGGAAGCCGACTTGCGCCAGCCGATGCTTGGTCTCGGAAGCGACGATCTGGCTTGGATTCGGGACAACTGCGACCGCATTCTGCACAATGCCGCCAGCATGACGTTTCGCGAGGACAAGCACGGCGAGCCCTTTCGCAGCAACAACGAGGGCCTGCAAAACGTGCTGGATGTCTGCCTCGACGCGCGCATCGGCAAGTTTCACCACGTGTCGACGGCCTACGTCTGCGGACTACGAGGGGGCCGCGTGTATGAGCGCGAGCTGGACCTGGGACAGCAAAACGGCAACGTTTACGAAGTCAGCAAGATGACCGCCGAGAAAATGCTCCGCGGCGCCGACTTCCTCGACGAGCTGACCATCTATCGCCCGGCCAGTGTGGCGGGCGATTCGCAGACCGGCTACACCGTTTCGACGCACGGCTTCTACCTGCCGCTGCAACTGGCATACGTGATGGCCGACAAGTTGCCCACGCGGCTGATGGGCGAGCGTTTTTTCCGCCTGTTGGGCCTGCGGGGCGACGAGGGCAAGAACCTGGTGCCAGTCGACTGGCTTTCGGCGGCCATCGTCCACGTGGTAACGCATCCCGAGCTTCACCGCGAGACCTATCACCTGACCAACCCCCGGCCGGTCACGGTCAAATTGATTCAAAAAGTGGTGCAAGACGCCATCGAAAAGTACTCGTCGCGACGGTTCGTCGGCGAGCTAACCGAACAGCAGATCGTCGAGTACGAAGCGCTGTTTCAGCAATACATGGAGGTGTATCGCTCGCACTGGCGAGACGATCCGGTATTCGATCGCACGAATACGGACCGGGCACTGGCGCACTTGCCATGTCCGGAAATCGATGAAGAGATGCTGCTTCGCATCGCGAGTTACCCGGTGAAGGAAAACTTCGTGCTGAAGCGGATGGAGTCGCCCGAGCCCGGTTTCCAAGCGTTGGATCACCTCCGACGCGTGGCCTCGTCCGCTCGGCGTATCGTGCCTGGCACGGCGCCGTCCGACGCGGTGGGCTTTCAGGTCACTGGCCGATGCGGAGGTCAGTGGCGCCTCGTGATGCGTGAGGGGACGGTGGTTGCCGTGGAGCACGGATTGGTGCCCGACGACCGCGTCCGATTTCACATGAATTCCCACACGTTCTCCTCGCTGGTCGAGGGACGCTCGACGGCCGAGCAATCGGTGCGTGCCGGTCGCGTCCTGATCGAAGGCGGCGGCAGCAGTCGTGGGAACGAGGATGACTACGTCCGGTTTCTTCAGTCCATCGTTTCACTTTCATGACCTTTCAGCCGACGCGCTGATCCAGATTCTCCCGCGACCAACTTTCGCGGGCCAGCATGACAAGATTGCTTGTCGGCTGGCCGCGGTTGCCAGAGATGCCCAGGGTAACAGAGCATGGAAACGCAGTTCGATCATACGAGTATTCCGATTGCCATCGTCGGCATGGCGTGTCGCCTGCCGGGCGCGGACAACTTGGACCAGTTCTGGAAGTTGCTCGAAAGCGGCGGCTGCGCCGTGGCCGAACTGCCGCACGAGCGGCTCGACCAGGAGCTGTACTACGATCCGCGACGCGGCCAGCGCGGCAAGACTTACGCCAAGCTCGGTGCGATCATCTCCAGCCGGCAGTTCGATCGCCAGGCATGCCCGATCCCGCCGCAACTGGAGCGCGCCGTCGACAACGCCCATCTGCTGATGTGCCAGACGGCCTGCGAGGCGCTGCGCCACGGTGGTCTCGATCCGTTCAACCTGCCGCTGCGTAACGCGGGCGTGTTCATCGGACACGCCCAGGGGAGCAACCTGGCGGGCGATTTCACCTATGGCACGTGTATCGAAGAGGCGGCACAGTTTCTGCGCGAGGTGCCCGGCTTCGCCCAACTGCCCGCGGCGGACCAGGAGTCGATCATCCACGATCTGATCGAGACGGTGCGAGGTCAAACGCCCCAGCGCACGGCCGACTCGCCCGACGTGGCCATCAACATGGTCGCCGGCACGATCTCCAAGGCGTTTGGACTGAACGGGCCGTTCGCCGGCGTCAATTCCGCCTGCGCTTCGTCGCTGCAATCGGTGATGATGGGCGTGCGCGCATTGCAACTGGGCCACGTCGACATGGCCATCACGGGCGGCGCTTCGGATTGCAAGTCCGATTCGCTGGTGCTGTTCTCCCACGCCCAATCGATGAGCGAAACCGGCACGCGCCCCTTCGACGCGAACGCCGACGGGCTGATCTGCTCGGAGGGTTACGTCTGCCTGGTGCTCAAGACGCTGCCCCGCGCGCTGGCCGACGGCGACCGCATTCAGGCCATCATCCGCGGCGCGGGCATGTCGTCGGACGGGCGCGGCAAGAGCCTGTGGGCGCCGCGCCGCGAAGGCCAGGTCAAGGCCATGGAACGGGCTTATCGCCATGGCGTGGAGATGAGCACGCTGCAATACATCGAGGCACACGCCACCAGCACCAACTTGGGCGATGCCACCGAGCTCAACGCGCTTTCCGAAGTGCTGGGCAAGTGCTTTCCACCCGGCAAGAAGATTCCCATCACCAGTGTCAAGGCCAACATCGGCCACGCGTTGGAAGCGGCCGGCGTTTCCAGCGTCATCAAGAGTGTGCTCTGCCTGCAGCATCGCACGTTCGTGCCAGCCATCGGCATCAAGTCGCTCAATCCGAAGATCGACTGGGAGAAGTCGCCGTTCTATATCCCGCAGCAGCTCACGCCCTGGCCCGAACAGACCAACGGCCTGCCGCGCCGCGCCGCGGTCAACGCGTTTGGCATCGGAGGTTTGAACGTCCACCTGGTGGTGGAAGAGTTCACCGAAGAGCGCCGCGCCGAGCTGTGCTCGCAGTACTTGAACAACGGACAGCCGGCGCCGATCGGACGGCCGCGTGCCGCCAACGGCGAGGAAGAGGCGGTCGCCGTGATCGGTATGGGCTGCATCTTTCCGGGCGCCGACCATCCCACGAAGTTCTGGGAACTGTTGGCCAGCGGCCGCGATCCGAAGGGGACGACGCCGCCGGGCCGTTGGCGCGCCGACTTGAGCTTTGAGCCCGGATCGCGCCGTCCGTATCGCACGCCCGCCACGCGCGGCGGCTACATCACCGATTTCAATTACGACTGGCGGAAGCACAAAGAGCCGCCCAAGCAGGTGCAGCAAGCCGACCCGTTGCAGTTCATGTTTCTGACCGCGGCCGACCAGGCCTTGCACGATGCCGGCTATCACGAGAAGGAATTCGACCGCACGCGCGTCGGCGTACTGGTCGGCACGGAGTTCGGCGGCGATTTTTCCACGCAGTTGGAAGTCGGCCTGCGCTTGCCGCACATCGAAATGATCCTCAAAGAGGCGTTCGCGCGCCGCGGGCATGACGCCGATGCCGCCGCGAAAATGGCCGCCGATTACAGCAACACGCTGCTCAAGCACTGGCCGGCGCTGGTCGACGAAAGCGGCAGCTTCAGCACCAGCACGTTGGCCTCGCGCATCACCAAGACGATGAACCTGATGGGCGGAGCCGCGGCCATCGACGCCAGCGACACCTCGTCGGCCGCTACGCTGTCGGCATGCGTGGATATGCTGCTTTCCGACGATTGCGACATGATGATCTGCGCCGGCGGGCAACGGTGCATGAATTTGCCGCAGTTCGAAGGGATGGCCGCCGCGGGCATTCTGGCCACCGGCGACAACCCGCGGTCTCCGTTCGACGCCCAGGCCGCAGGCATGGTGCCGGGCGAGGGCGTAGGGGTGCTGTTGCTCAAACGCTTGAGCGACGCGCGCCGCGACGGCGACAAGATCCACGCCATCGTTCGCGGCATTGGCGCCGCCCACACCGGCAATGCCGCCGAGAGCATGCAACTTGCGATGGAACGCGCTTTCGTCACTGCCGGTGTCGAGCCGGGCGACGTTTCGCTCGTGGAAATGGACGGCACCGGCTTACCGCAGAGCGACCAGGAACAGTTGCGCGCGCTGGTTGCCGCCTATGGGCGTACGCCGCGCAATGAACCGCTGTTGATCAGTACGGTCACCGGGCAAATCGGGCACACGATCGGCGCCTCGGCCATGGCGTCGTTCATTAAGGCCAGCTTGGAAGTCGAGAACGGCACCATGCCGCGCACCTTCGGGCTCGATAACCCATTGCCGATCGTTGCCGAAAATCCGAGGGTATTGCAGACGGCCACGCAAGCCATGCCCATCCGCCACACGACGCGCGACGGCCGGCGGCTGGCCGCCGTCAGCTCCTGGGGCAAAGGTCAGGCCTACCACATCTTGCTGGAACGGGGCGAACGTGTGCCCCTCAGCACGCCCGCCGCGGCGCCGATATCTCAGCAGCATCCGGCAGCGATGGCTACTCACGCTTCGAGTGCAGCGCCGGTGGCTGCGGCGGCCGCCGAGGCAGGCGACGTGCGAATTCTTCGTGTCGGCGGAGCGACCCCGGCCGAAATCGCCGCCAAGCTCGAAACGTTGCAGGCGAATCCCGCCGCCGCGTTCGCCGCCGCGGCCAATTCCAAATTCGCCGCGAATGAGCGCTCGCGCCTGGCCATCGTGACCAGCAGCATCGAGGCGCTGGCCAAGAAGCTGCAACTGGCAGGCAAGCAGTTCACCAATCCCGATGCGCGCACCGTGCTCGAGCAGCAAGGCTGTTACTATCGGCAGGTGCCGGTGCGCAAGCCGCGCGTGGCGTTTCTGTTTCCGGGTCAAGGCTCGCACTATGCCGGCATGCTGCGCGAGTTGGTCCGTGACGTGCCGGCCGCGGACGCCGCCATGCGGCGTTTCGACAAGGTGATGACCCAGCGCGGCTATCAGACGTTCGCCCAAATGGCTTGGGACAACCCAGCGCAGTTGGGCAGCGACGTGTGGTCGACTCAAGTCGTTATGCTGCTGGCCGACGCGATTGTGTACGCGGCATTGACCGACCTGGGCGTTCGACCCGACCTGGTTGCCGGACACAGCTACGGCGAATTCGCGGCGCTGACGGCGGCCGACGCCTGGGACATCGAAGGCGTCGTGACCGCGGCGCGTGCCCGTTACGAGGCCATCGAAGCCACGCCGACGGCGCGCGGCACGCTGATGGCCACCACGGCGCCTCCTCACGTCATCGAACAAACGGCCGCGACGCTGGCCGAGCGCACCTACCTGGCCAACTTCAACGCTCCGGACCAGACGGTGGTCGGAGGTTCGCCAGCAGCGCTGGGCCAGTTGAGCCAATCGCTCAACGCCGCGGGTCACAAGTCGCAAGTGTTGAGCGTGCCGTGCCCCTATCACACGCCGCTGCTGGATGGGGCGGGCGGGCTGCTGAAGCGCACGCTCGACACGCTGCGGATGCGTCCGCCGCGCGTGCCCCTGTTGTCGAGCGTGACCAACCGATACGTGGCCGAGCCCGACGACATTCGCGCCAATCTGGCGGCGCAGCTCACGACGCCCGTGCGCTACGTCGATCTGATCCGGCGGATTGCCGAAGAACAAGACACCGTGTTTGTCGAGGTCGGTCCGCAGCAGGCGCTGACCAGGCTCAATCGCCGGATTCTCAATGGCGAGACCAATGTCGGCGTGATCGGTTGCGACAACGCGAAGCAGCCCGGCGTTGAGCCGTTGTACGGCGTCCGCGCGTTGCTGGAGTGTCTGGGCGTCGTCGGCGAACCAGCGCCCGCACGTGAAATCACACCCGCCTCTCGCCCCGCGGCCCCAGCGGTCGCGTCTCCCCCGCAAGCCCCCGCAACCAGGAGTCTGCCACCGGCCATGACGACGCCCGAAAAAGGAACAATCACGCACTTCGACGCCACGCAGCGTCGCGTGGAGAAGATGCGGCAAATGGCTGCTGGCGCTGGGAAGACCGGCAACGGCCATCACGCGCCGGTGGCCAATGGCACGCCGGGGAGCCATGGCGAAAACGGTTCGGCACATGCGACCGTCCGCAATGGCGAAGCCGCCACGCATGCAGCCGCGCCGAGCACGGCCCCTCGCTCGACCATCTCGCCC
>JBGSYQ010000131.1:0-7018 GCA_041750795.1 Pirellulales bacterium
CCGCGCGCTGGCCGCTCTCGAAGCGAGGGCCAAGGAACTCGATCGCACGGAGCAGATGCTTTCGACGGCACACGCCGAAGTCCAGCGCCAGCGACGCCAGCTTGCCGACGAGCGTGCGCGTTTTGCCGAACAGGTCGAGGCCCAGCGGCAACGGGCCGCCGCAGAGCAACAGCGCATCGCCGCCGAGCACGACAAGACTCGCACCGAGCTGAAACGCCAGGCCGACGAGCTGGCCGCCCGCCACAACGTGCTGGAACAGATGCGGGCAGACATGTCGCGGTCGCAGCAAGAGGTGTTGGAAATTCGCCTGGCGACCGAGGAGCTTTGGGCCCGGCTGTGCGGATCGATGGCTCCCGCCGCGCTGTCGCGCTCGCTGGCCCAAATTCGCGTGCAACTGGCCGAGCAACAGCGGCTGGTGCGCGGCGAGCTGGCGCAGCAGAAGCTGGAAATCCAGGCGCTAAGCGCCCGCCTGGCCCAGCAGCATCACCAGCTTGCCGAGCGCCGATCCGCAATCGAGCAATGGTGCGACCAGCGCCAGCGAGAGCTGGCGGCGCAGGCCGAGCGCCTTATCGAACAAGAGAAACGTCTGGCCGGCGAGCGTTCCGAATTGAACCAGCAAAGCGAAGCCTGGAACAACGAACGATTCCAGCTCAATCAGGAAATTCGCCGCTTGCTGCGCGACCGCAGCCGGCCTCTCACCGCCGCGTAAGCGGTCGACGCCGAATCGACAGGGCGCAAGCGATGCCCGGTCGGCTATTCCTGCGCCGCTTGCACTGCGATGCCCGGCTCGTTTTGCGAGACGGTTTCCGCGTCGGCCGCTCGCTCGTCGGCGCTCACTCGCGCGGCGTGGGCCAGTTGCATGCCGCCTTGGACTTCGTGCGGGCTGAACCACATCTCGCTCGTGCCGTTGAGATGCACGATGCGCTTGTTGGCCAATTCCTCCCAGCTCATGTTGTTGGCCAGGTGCCAGGCCGCGGCCTGGGCTGCGCGCTGGTTCAGGCGTCCTCGACCCATCGCGGTCAACAGTTCCCTGACGCCGGGCTCGGTAGTAACGGTTTCGAGCCGCTGGATTTCGTAGGGAATGCCGGGACGCGGCTCTTTCTTGCCGTGCTCCAGGCAGACGGTGGCGACTTTGAACTTGGCGACTTTCTCAGGCGCGATGTTCATCATGCCGCCACCCATGCCCATGCCGCCCCCCATGCCGCCTCCCATGCCCATGCCGCCGCCCATCGCTTGCTGGGCGTTGCCGCCGCCAGCACCGCCGGCCCGGCCACCGCCACCTCGTTGAGCCAACACGGGCACGCTGGCAAACACATCGGGCAGACGCACCGTCAACGGCTTGTCCGTCTTGTTCGTGATCAGCACGTTCGCCGCGGTCGAGTCTCGGTGAATCAGCCGCGCTTCGACGACGTTGCTGTCGATCGCGTCGAACAGATCGATCGCCGCCGCCTCTGCGCCGGCGTCGCCCGTGCCCACGCGTTCGGCCGCGACGGCCATCGTCGAAAGCGCCAACAGGCCGGTCACCAATCCACCACGCAGCCCAACTTGCAATGCGGTCACGACAGGACCCTCCGGAAATGATCTGTTCCCGCCGCGGGTTCGCCCCGGCCCCGGTGCAAACCGGCGGCCCCGCGACAGTCTCCAAGATAATCCGCCGCCGCGAAAAAAGCGAACTTTTCGGCCCCGGCCCGGCCGCCCGACCGCCAGTCGCACGCCACCAATGCAAAAAAGCCCGCCGGATTCCGCTGCCGACGAGCTTTTTCGCTTTTTTGAGACAGCCGCCGTGCTCTTGCCCGGGGTAGGAAGCCAAGGCACGAGCTGCGCGGATGTCCCCGTAAGGTAATACCCCGCCCGGTTTCACAAAACCTGACGAGGGGCGAGCGATGCCGCCCACTAGTACCTATCGCCCACTAGTACATGTCGTAGTCCCCGCCGTGACCGCCGCCGGCGGCCTTCTTTTCCTTTTTGGGCTTCTCGGCGATCAAGGCGTCGCTGGTCAGCAGCAATGTCGCCACGCTGGCGGCGTTTTGCAGTGCGGTGCGCGTCACCTTGGTCGGGTCGATCACGCCGGCCTTCACCAGGTCTTCGTAAACGTCCGTGGCGGCGTTGTAACCCGTGTTGCCCTTGGCTTCGGCCACGCGTTCGCAAACGATGCCGCCGTCCTGTCCGGCGTTGCTGGCAATCGCCGTGAGCGGAGAGCGGCAGGCACGCACGATGATGTTGTAACCCACCTCCTGGTCGTGGCTGAGACCTTCGGCCTTGACCGACGAGCTTGCCCGCAACAAGGCCACGCCGCCGCCGGGAAGAATGCCTTCCTCCACCGCAGCGCGGGTGGCGTGCAGCGCGTCTTCGACGCGTGCTTTCTTCTCCTTCATTTCGCTCTCGGTGGCAGCGCCCACGTTCACCTTGGCCACGCCGCCGGCCAGCTTCGCCAGACGCTCTTCCAGCTTCTCTTTGTCGTAGTCGCTGGTGGCCACGCTGATCTCGCGGCGGATCTGCTCGATGCGCGCCTTGATGTCGTCCTTCTTGCCGGCGCCTTCGATGATCGTGGTGTTGTCCTTGCCGACGATCACCTTCTTGGCGCGGCCCAGATCGGTCAGCGGCAGGCTCTCGAGCTTGATGCCCAGGCTCTCGAAAATCGGCGTGCCGCCGGTCAGGATGGCAATGTCTTCCATCATCGCCTTGCGACGATCGCCGTAACCCGGCGCCTTGACGGCCACGCACTGGAACGTGCCGCGCAACCGGTTGATGACCAAGGTGGCCAGCGCCTCGCCCTCGACGTCTTCGGCGATGATCAGCAGCGGCTTGCCCGAGTTGACCACGGCCTCCAGCAGCGGCACCAGTTCCTTGATGTTGGCGATCTTCTTCTCGTAGACCAGCACGTAGGCGTCTTCCAGCACGCACTCCATGGTGGTCGGGTTGGTGACGAAATAGGGCGACACGTAGCCGCGGTCGAACTGCATGCCTTCCACCCATTCGACCTCGGTCTTCAGGCTCTTGCCCTCATCGACCGTGATCACGCCGTCCTTGCCCACCTTGCTCATCGCCTGGGCCAGCAGTTCGCCGATCTCCGTGTCGTTGTTGCTGGCGACCGTGCCGACCTGGGCCATCTCTTTTTCGCTCTTGATGGCGATCGACATGCTCTTGAGCTTGGCCGTGATGTCTTCCACGGCCTTCTCCATCCCTTGCTTCATTTGCACGGGATTGACGCCGGCCACGACGGCACGCGAGCCTTCGTTGAAGATGGCCTCGGCCAGCACCGTGGCGGTGGTGGTGCCGTCGCCGGCGACGTCGCTGGTCTTGGAGGCAACTTCGCGCACCATGCGGGCGCCCATGTTCTCATAAACGTCTTCCAGATCGACTTCCTTGGCGACGGTCACGCCGTCCTTGGTCACGGTGGGCGAGCCGAAGCTCTTTTGCAAGATCACGTTGCGACCCTTGGGCCCCAACGTCACTTTCACCGCTTTGGCAAGCTTGGAAACGCCGCGCCGCATGGCGTCGCGGGCTTCCTGATCGAACGCAATCATCTTGGCCATCGAATCGTGTCTCCTTCGCAGCGGGCCCTTCGAGAGCCCATGGGGAATGGTATTTCGGTGGAACGCCGGTTTTCGAGCATCGTGCGTGGCAACGCTCCGTGCGGCACGATGGCCGCCACGGGGTCTCGCCCGAACCGCCTTACTCGATCACCGCCAGAATGTCTTCCTCGCGCATCAGCAACAGCTCCTGATCGCCGAGCTTGATGGCTTCCGGCGCATACGAGGTGAACAGCACCTTGTCGCCGACCTTCACTTGCAGCTTGCCGCGCGTGCCGTCGTCCAGCAGACGTCCGTCGCCAATCGCCACCACGGTGCCCCGCGACGGCTTGTCCTTGGCCGAATCGGGCAGCACGATGCCGCCGGCCGTCTTTTCTTCCGATTCCTCACGCTCGACGACCACGCGGTCGCCCAGGGGCTGCAGCTTCACGCCGTCGCCGGTTTTCTTCTTGGCCTTGGTGGCTGTCGACATAAGATGATTCTCCTCCGCACGTCGATGGTGGGGTCGCTGGTTTGTCCGTGATTTGCGGTCGCCGCTGGCAAGCAGCACGGCGGCGCGATGGCGCGCCTGCCAATACTGACACCCGGGGCGCCCTTGGCACCCGCCTCAATGCAACTGCCGGGCCAGAGGTAAACTGCCGTGCGCAAGTGAATCCGGAAAAACGACTTACGGCCATTCGCACGTTCCTGTCTCCATTGCCGCCGAGTGCCAACCGCGGCAAACGGCCGGCACTACCGCCCCTTTGCCTGCCGTTTTGACAGGCATATTTTCTCGGGGCGGCACGTGTCCAACCGGCTTACTGCCGCCATATCGAGTCAGCATCTTACTTTGATGGCGCTGTCCGCCCGGCCCATCGGTTGCCGTGGCGATCGGTACGCACTAGCGCCGCCCGGCCGAGGCGTGCGGCGCATCCTCGCACGCGACGCACGCCACGCAAACAGCGCTGGGCGGCTGAAGTGCTACACTCTTATAATGCGTCACGCGCAAGCCGTGACGATGGCAACCTGTCCCGGCCATCGCGATTGCCCAGCCATTGGCGACCACGCTCCAGGAGGCGACATTGAGCAATACCGACGAATTGATTCCGATCTACGAAGCGGCCAATGTCACCGAGGCCCATTTCCTCAAGAACCTGTTGCTCGACGAGGGCATCGAGGCCTTGGTTTCCGAAGAAGGCCAGCCGCTGTCCCTGCCCATCACGCCGTCCAGCGTGCTGATCTTCCGCCGCGACGAAGCACGGGCCCGCGCGGTCATCGATCGCTACGACGCCGAGCAGGAAGCGCGAGCCGACCGCCCCGACTGGACGTGCGCCCAGTGCGGCGCCACGGTCATCGGCGCCTTCGACGAGTGCGACGCCTGCGGAGCCGATCGCCCGGGCAGTGGCGACTAGACGATTCGGCGCATCTCGATAGCGCCTTCGCGCCCACCGCGGTGCCTTTCCGATCTCAAAACCGCGCAGACGCCGATCGTCTCGACAAGCGGCGCTGACGTTCAATGAGGCGAGATGAGCGTTCGCATCGCTTGTCGTCCGCGGCTCGACCGGTTGCTTGCTCGCAACGAATTGCGCGTATCACTCCTCGCGCAGATCGAGATTCACTCTTGCGCCCCGTGCGCTCGCAGGATTTGATCGGCGCGGTACGACCAGTTGCCGAGCACGCTGTTGCCTTCGTTATCGCGCGCTGTCGCATCCGCGCCGGCTGCTACGAGAATCTTAACGCTGTCGAGCGAGTGCACCGCGGCGTGATGAAGCGGCGTCTGCCCCTTCTCATCGCGAGAGTTCACGTTCGCAGAATGCACCAACAGCAGGCGAACAAGTTTTGGCCACCGATGATCGCCGCAGCCATCAAGAGCGTCTGGTGTGAGAATCCATTCCTGTATGCTCGGTGTTGACCAATTCAACTCGTTCGCGCTTATTCCATGGCATCCCTCAACTCCTCAACCGTCGACAGACCTTCAAGAATGAGATCGAATGAGTAGTCGGTGTCGACCATGCGGAGAGGCGCGTCGAGGCGCCGCTGCAGAATCAAAGACGCGCGTAGCGAAGCGTCTGAAACCCCCCTCAACGAGATCGTCCGATGGTCGCCGCTGAGACTGACCATGGTTCGGAGGTCGGGTTCAATGTAATCTGCCTCAACCGCAGTGCCTTCCGGTGTATCGAAGCGTACTTTGCGAAAGTCAGGCTCAGATTGAAATGCATGCTCAATGGCGGCGATTTCGAACGGTCGGTCATCTGGCCTGAAAAGCAAAATGCTGTGCATGATCCCTCCGATGTCTCCTATGGCTCGATTCGTACATTTCCAGGTACTCGCATCTCCTTCAGAAGTCCCTCAAAGAACGCCTTTGCTTCCGGAGAGTTAGTAATGATCTCGATTTTCTTAAATGGCGTCGAGCCACTGTCAATAATCGTGCGTGTTCTGGCAAGCTCACTGCGCACGCACCAAGGGGACGTTCTACTTTCGAATAGACCACAGTGTCCGACCTGTCCCGTTGAACTGCCATTGCCTTCCACTCGATTGCTCCAGTCAACTGGACTGCGCGGCCTCGATCGCGGCGTGCAGCTCATCGACGGTCGAGTAGTTCTGCAGCGTCAGGTCGAATGAGTAGTTCGTATCGAAGATGCGAAGCGGAATCTTGAGGTGGGTTTGCAGAATCAAGGCAGCGCGAAGCGCAGCGTCCGACGTGCCTGACAGCGAGATTTGGCTGGGGTTTTCACTTAGTCTGACAATCGTCCAGTCCTCAGGGTCGCCGTAGTCAGCCTCGACCGCAGCACCACCTGGTTCGTCAAAACGCACGTCTCGGAATCCGTTGTGTGTGGACAAGATGTGCGCTACCGCTGCAACGTCGAACGGCATTTTATCGATTTGAATAAGCAAGATATTCGTCATCGCGTTCCAGATCTCCTATGGCGCCAAACGCACAGTGCCGGGCAGGCCGATCTCTCTGAGCATTTTCTCGAAAAGTGTTTTCGACCCGGGAGTGTTGGTAATGACCTCAACGGATTTGAAGGGTGTCGAGCCGCTCTTGATAATGGTCGCAGCCCTCTCGAGGCTGTCGCGGGTCTCGGCGAGAATTGACGCACGAACTGCCTGGGCATGTTGACCCCGGAACATACGGACCGCTGTTTGGCTTCTCTACGTGTTTTGCCTCTAGAATCGTTGATCCTCGATATCCGTCAATCTTAAATCTGACTCCACCCCCCGACAGCTCGTAATTGTACGGTCCAGTGTGCTTTACCTCATACAGATCCGCTGCCGTCCGTGTGGGCGTGGTCGTTCGCGGCAATTTCCTCACGTACTCGTCGATCTTGGCGAGGTGCCTTGCATTGGCGGCGCGGCCAAGGTCTCGCACGGACTTGGCGTTCGCGCTAAGTCCCAGCAATCCACCCGCGACCTGCGCTCCGTTGGCAACCGTCACGCCGTTGTTGGCCGCATCATGCACTCCCTTGACGACGCCCACGGCATTGCCCGCCGCGTCATATGCGATC
>JBGSYQ010000132.1:0-8015 GCA_041750795.1 Pirellulales bacterium
GCGGCCAGCGAATCCGTGCGGCGCGCGGCCAAGGAACACGCCGTGGCCAACATGTGCCTGCTGCCCACCGTGCCGGTCGTGGCCGACCCATACCACGAGCTAGCCGAACGGATCAGCGAGCAGTTGTCGACCAACTATTGCAACGTGATGCTGTTTGTCAGCCCCGACGCCACGGCCGAGCCTGGTTTCTCGATGACGCACCTGGCCCAGGCGTTTTCGCTGCAATCGACCGGCGACGTGCTGCTGGTCGACGGCGACCTGAGAAACGGGCGGCTCTCCAAATCCGTTTGTCCCGCTGGTCCCGGCATGATCGAGGCCATGACCGGCGCGGCGCAATGGCCCCAGATCATTCACTCCACGACGACGCCGCGCATCGATTTCGTCTGTCGCGGCGAAGGCGAGATATCGGCGCAGACGCCTGCCGATTTCGGCTGGGGAGCCCTGCGCCCGAAATACCGCGCGGTGCTGATCGGCATCGCCGATCATCGACTTCCCGAAACCGCATCGCTGGCCGCACACACCGACGCGGTGTACGTGCTCATTTCGCGGCCGCACACCAAGCGCCAGGCGGCTGCCGACGCGGTCGAAGCCCTGCGTGCCAACGGCTCCCACCTGATGGGCTGCGTGGTCGTGAACGACTGATCGGGGCGGCGAGCCCGGCCTGGTTCGCCGTGCGTTTTGGCGACGAGTCGCGCTTGGGGACCTTGAAACCTCGCGCCCGACCACGCAAACTAGCACTTTCTCCCCCGCCAGGATCCGTTGATGCGCACCTTTCTCGTTACCGGTGGAGCCGGCTTCATCGGCTCGCATATCGCCGAAGCCCTTGTGGCGCGTGGCGATCGCGTGCGCGTGCTCGACAATCTTTCGACGGGCCATCTGGCGAATCTCGATCATCTGTCCGGCAAGGTCGAGATCCTGCAAGGAGACGTCGTCGATCCGCACTCCGTCGCAGCGGCAGTGAACGGAGTGGATTGCGTGTTTCACGAGGCCGCCTTGGCCTCGGTGCCGCGCAGCGTGGAACGCCCCTTGGATACCAACGCGGCCTGCGTCACGGGCACGCTCAACGTACTGAACGAAGCCCGCAAGGCCGGCGTTCGGCGGCTGGTTTACGCCGGCTCGAGCAGCGCTTACGGCAATCAAGCCAGCTCGCCCAAGCGTGAGACCGATCTGCCGGCTCCGATTTCTCCCTATGGCACCGCCAAGCTGGCCGGCGAAGCCTATTGTCACGCGTTCTGGACCACCTATGGATTCGAGACCGTCAGCATCCGTTACTTTAACGTGTTCGGCCCGCGGCAGGATCCGAACAGCCAATACTCGGCCGTCATTCCACGCTTCATCACCGCCATGCTCGCCGGCCTCCAACCAACGATCTATGGCGACGGGCGGCAGTCGCGCGATTTCACGTTCGTGGCCAACGTAGTACACGGCAATCTGCTGGCGGCCGATGCCGATGCAGCACTGGTGGCCGGGCGGACGTTCAACGTGGCCAACGGCCGCAGCACCGATCTGCTGCAGTTGATCGCCGAGCTCAACAACCTGCTCGGCACTTCGATTCAGCCGGTTCACGAACCACCGCGCGCCGGCGACGTGCGCGAGAGCCTGGCCGACATCGCGCAGGCGCGCGAGCGATTGGGCTACGAGCCGCAAGTCGACTTTGAAGAAGGGCTGCGCCGTTCGATCGAATACTATCGACAACTGGCGGAACGAAGCGTGGCGGGGTGAAATCGTCCAGCGCGGTTTCGCACGGCTTGCCCTTTCGAAGTCCTCACGCCTTATGCGCGATGAATCCGACGTAGCCGGGGGGAAAAGCCGCTTTCCCGTAGTCGCGCACGGTCTGCACGCGGAAGCCGGCGTCGCGCAGGGCGGCCGTCATCTCCTGGCGGTCGTACAAGCGCAGGCGATGCACTTCGTCGTCGCGGCGATAGAGTGTTCCCACGCGACGAAACGTCGACACGTGGCGCGTCAGTGTACGCGTCTCGGAGTCTTCGCGTGCTTCGAACATGCAGGCCCAGTCGCTCCCCTGGCGAAAAGCTTGCCGCTGGCCGGTCGGCTCGCGTCCGGGCGTGGCGACGTCGAAGACAAACAACCCGCCAGGCCGCAACGCGGCGTGAATGCGCGAAAAGAAATCCGCCAGCCGTTCCAGCGTATTGCGCCGATCGAACAAGTAGTTGAACACCTCGCCCAGTGCGGTCACGGCCACGCAGGGGCGCAAGCGAGCGGTGAGAAACGGCCGCGCATGAAACTCGCCGCGCGGCACGCGCTTTTTGGCCATGGCAATCATCGCCTCCGAAATGTCGTAGCCCACGACTCCGTACCCGGCCATCGACAACTCGCGCGCCCAAATGCCGCTGCCGCAACCCAGGTCGACCACCACGCCGTCGGTCAACGCGTGCGAACGGAGCAACTCCAACAACCAGGGCGCGGCATCGGCCGCAAAACCTCCGAACCCGACGTCGTGAACGTAAGCCAGGTCGTCTCGATAGGACGCCGACTTCGCCTTGGCGGGCTTTTCGGCGTTTGGTTTTGCGCGGGGCGACATCAGACAATTCTCCTCGATGTGGGGCGTCCGGTCAGGGCATACGCGACGCCCGTCAGCGTAACTCCAATCGCCAATACCACGAACGTCGTGGGATATGGCGTCAAGCGGGTCGATTTACTGGCTTCCACGACGCCGCCAATGAGCGGGGCGCCCACGAAGGCGCCCAGATCGAGCATTGCCAGCATCACGGTCGTGCCCAGGCCGCGATACCGATTGGGAAACGCAAAGCTTCCCTGCGCAGTTACTGCCGGAAACAACACGGCATGTGCAATGCCGGCCAGCGCACCGGGCACCAGCAGCCCCCACTCACTGCGCACCGGCAAATAAGCGAGCAAGCTTGCGACCAGCGCAGCCAGGCCGAGGTAAATCATCGGACGCACGCCGATCAAGCTGGGCAACCGCCGCGTGCCGACGCGGGTCACGAAAGCAGTGACCGCATAGACGATGAAGAAAGGGCCGGTGCGCGCGATATTCAAGTCCTTGATGAAGGTGGGCAAAAACGTCGTGGGGATGGTGAAGCCCACGCCCAACAGAATGCCCAGCACCAGCACGAAGCCCGGGTGATAGCGCCGCAACAGCCACAGCATGTGCGGTCGTTTGCGGCGGCGGGGCGGCGCGTCGGCTCGGGTGGCCAAATCCGCCAGCAGGAAGGAAATCGCGCCCAACAGCGCGGCCACCGCAAACATGGCGTTCAAGTCGCCGCGCGTGATTTGCGCGCCGCCGCAGAAATAATCGCCCAGTTGCGGCCCCAGCGCCATGCCGATGAAACCGGACGTGCCCAGCATGCCGATGACTTCGGCCATCCGCGGCAGCGGCAGACTGCGCGAAACGCTGGTGATCGATGCGCCGGCGGCACCGGCAAAGCTGGTCGTATAGAGCATGCGCAGCAAGTAGATGCCGGGCCCATCGTCGGAGGTGATCGTCATGTGGCCCAACATACTCACGATGAAGCCCACCAGCGACCACAGCCAGATCCGCCGTGGTCCGAAATGGTCGATGCCGTAGCCTTGAAAGAAGCGCATGGCCAGACCGCCGATCGTGCCCACGCCGACGATGCGTCCCAAGGTCCATTCGTTGCCGCCCAGGTAAAGCACGAAATCGGCGTACCGATACATCATCGAGAAGGCTATCATCAGCGCCGAGTTGCCGACGTAAGTACACCAAAACGCGCGGCCGTAAACGTGCGTTTCGAGCAGGGCTGGCAACTGGGCTGGCTGGACGGCGGTCGGTGGGACTTCGGTTTCCGGTGAAGTACCCATGGCAAACAGGCGTGAGGCGTTCCCTAGCGTGGCAAGAAAGCGAACATTCGTTGCACGATTCAACGCGCTGCTAGATTGTAGATAGCCGGTTTCGCGGCCGATAGGCTCGACGAGCGCCCTGCCCTGCCGGTTCGCGGTTTTCCGTCCGATTCGTCCCTGTCGGCGGATCGCAACCACGGCACCGAAACAATTTCCCGCCGCCCAGACGACCTCGCCCATGCCCCCCGCTCATTCCACGCTCGTGACGCTGGCCACCTACAACGAGATCGAGAATCTGCCGCGGCTTGTGGACGAGATCCTGGCGGTGGCGCCCGACGTCGACCTGCTGGTGATCGACGATAACTCGCCCGATGGCACCGGCGCCTGGTGCGACACCAAGGCCGCGTTCGAACCGCGGCTGCGCTGCCTCCACCGCAGCGGCAAATTGGGACTGGGCACCGCCACCATCGCCGGCATGCGCTTTGCCCTGGAGCACGGCTACCGCTTCGTCCTGAACATGGATGCCGACTTCAGCCACCATCCACGCTACCTGCCCGCGTTGCTGGAGGGCATGGATCGGCCGGACGGCTCGCCGGCGGTCGACGTGATGATCGGCTCACGCTATGTACCGGGCGGCAAGATCGAAGGCTGGCCGCTGAAGCGTCATCTGATGAGCCGGGGTGTGAACACCTACGCGCGCTGGCTGCTGAGCCTACCGGCCCGGGATTGCAGCGGCGCCTTTCGCTGCTACCGTACGTCGTTGTTGTCGCAAGTCGACTTTGACGCCATCCGCTCCCGCGGTTACTCGTTTCAGGAGGAAATCCTCTGGCTGCTGAAGCGGCAGGGGGCAAAATTCGGCGAAACCCCCATTACGTTTGCCGACCGGCGCCATGGATCGTCGAAAATCGATTCTCGCGAAGCCTGGTCGGCACTGCGCACCATACTGGCGCTGGGCGTGCGCAATTGGTGTACGCCGGCGTCGAAGCGGCCGGCGCCGCACCGCTAGGGCGCCGGCGTGCTACAATCGAGCGGGGCGCCGCTTGGCACTTAGTGCCCGCCGGCGGCGTTTGAAGCTCCTTCTGCTGCGGATGCGTGCATGAGTATTCTGGTCACCGGCGGCGCCGGCTTTATCGGCAGTCATCTCATCGAACACCTGTTGGCGCGCGATCCGGACGCCAGCGTCGTTTGCCTCGACAATTTCAACCCGTATTACGACCCGGCGCTCAAACGGGCCAACGCGGCGCGGTTTTCCGGCGATGGCCGCGTGACGCTGGTGGAAGGCTCGTTTTGCGATCCGCCGGCCATGCAGCGGCTGTTAAGCGAGCGGAAGATCCGGCAAGTGATGCATCTGGGCGCGTATGCGGGCGTGCGTGCCAGCGTCACGCAGCCCGCGATTTTCACCGCCACCAACGTCGATGGCACGCTTTCGCTGCTGGAGGCGGCCCGCGTTCATCCCGTGGAACGGTTCGTGTTCGTTTCGTCGTCCACCGTCTATGGCGACGTCGCGCGCGTGCCCTTTCAGGAAGATGCGCCGCTGGGCATTCCGTTGAGTCCCTATGGCGTGACCAAACGGGCCGGCGAGTTGATGTGCTTCTCGTATCTGAAGATGCACGGCGTGCCGGTGGTTTGCTTGCGTCCGTTCAGCGTTTATGGGCCGCGCATTCGGCCGGATTTGGCGATGTGGATCTTCGCCGACGCGATCCTCTCAGGACGCTCGATTCCGCTGTTGGGCGACGGCAGCTACCTGCGCGACTTCACGCACGTCGGCGACGTGTGCGCGGGACTGCTGGCCGCGCTCGACGCACCCGACGCTGTGGGCCAAGCGATCAATCTCGGTCACGATGAGCCGGTGCCCGTGCGTGAACTGGTGTCGCTGCTCGAAGACGCGCTGGGACGCAAGGCAGCGATCGAGAAGCGTCCTGCGAGTTCGGCGGACCTGCCCGTGACTCGCGCCGACCTTTCCAAAGCACGCCGTCTGCTGGGCTATCAGCCGCGCGTGGGACTCGTCGACGGCGTGCGCGAGTTTGCGTCCTGGTTCCGCGAGCTGCGCGCAAGGTGAGCCAAAGCGGCTCCCGACTCGCGAACAGCAAGGCGCATCACCAGCACGGGTGGACTTCGCCCTCCGTGCCACGCGGCTGAATTGCCGTGACAGACGTTTCGCTAGTTCTGTTCGCCCATCAGTTCGGCGACTTTCGGCTCGATGGCGGCGGCCCAGATTTCATAACCGCGAGGGGTCAAGTGCAGAAAGTCAGGCATGACGTCCTTCGACAAGACTCCGTCGTCACCGAGAAACTGCGGGCCAATGTCGAGGTAAAACACGTTCTTGTCGTCGGCCAGTTTCGACGCGATCTCGCTGGCCTTGGCATTCTTCTCGCGCTGGGGATTCGGCTTCTCGCCGCGCGGAAAGATCGCCAGAATGAGTACCTTGGTCTGAGGCAATTGCATGCGCAGCTTCGCGACGATCGCCTCGATGCCGGCAGCAGTCTCTTCGGCCGTGTTGTCGCTGCCGTTGGAGTTGTTCGTGCCGATCATCAGCACGGCCAGCTTGGGCGAAATGCCTTCGATGTTGCCGTTGTCCAATCGCCACAGCACGTGTTGCGTGCGGTCGCCGCCGATGCCTAGGTTCACGGCGTTGCGTGGGGCATAGTGCTGGGCCCAAACGTCTTTTCCGGCGCCTTCCCAGCCCTGCGTGATGGAATCGCCAATGAAGACCAGGTCGACGTTGCCCTGCTTGATGCGTTCGTTGAATGCGTTGTGGCGCTCCAATTGCCGCCCGTCGCGCGGCACCGGCTTCAATGTCGAAGGAACATCGTTCGCTGCCAGGCTCGATTGAACGAGCAACCCGCCGAGCACGCTGCAAACCAACAACAAACCCACGCGATAGTTCGATCTCATGACAATGCATCTCCAGAAGGCAAACGTCCCAGGTGAGCTCAAACCCGAGCGGTTTGAGAGCGAGCGGCCAATGCGATCGTTGCGGCCCGCTGAGGCCCTAACATAGATGGCCCAAGCGCACGTGAAAAGCCACGCCTGTCGAGAAATCGTCTCGCCAGGCGTGGCTTCAGTAGTTCTCGCCTCGCCCAGACGCCTACGGCAGGGGCGTCAGGCCGCGAAACACGGTGTAACTCACGTTGCCGTTGAACGGAATCACGCCGTACAGGCCGCGGGTGAAGATCATGTCGATGAAGTTGTTGGCACGCAACAGCTTGCTCTTGGGCACGATCACCAGGTCGGCATCGCCCACCCAAATCTCGCTGGCCGGGCAGGGCGAGTGGCCCAGCAGCGCCGGGCGCAAGTCCAGCGTGGTGGCCACCAGGCGCCAATCGTCCACGCGGCGGAACACCACGATGTGCGTGATGTGCGCTCCGTAGTTCCAACTGCCCGCCATGGCGATGGCCTGCATCACCGTGGTGGGCTGCTCCAAGGTAAAGCGGCCAGGCTGGCCCACCTCGCCCAGGACGTAGACATAGCGCGGAGCTCGCTGCGTGAGCACCGGTACGACTTCGATGCCCTCGATCTTTTGCGCGAACCTCTCGTTGAGCTCGTAGCGGAACTCTTCAAGCGTCATTCCCTGGGCCGGCACGCTGCCTACCGCGGGCAACTGAATCGTCCCCTCGGGCGTGATCTTGCCGGGCAACACCTGGCCGCCGAAGCCCGATCGACCGCTGACGGTGTAACGGAGATCCTCGAGCTTGGTGTCTACCTTCACCGGCGTGACCGTGATGGCCGGCACCTTGTAGAACTTCTCATAGGTTTTATCGAGGTGCTTGCGAAGCTGCTCCACGCTCAGGCCGGCCGCGTGCACCGGGCCGATCAGCGGCAGCGTGATCGTGCCATCGGGCAGCACGACCAGTGTTCGCTTGAGCTGCCCGTCGGTGGCCGACTCGATAGTCACTTCGTCGCCGACGTTAATCTGGTAGGGGGTCGAAATCTCGTTGCGCGTCACACGAAATACGAAGCTCATCTCGTCGTCGACCCGCAAGCGATAGGTGGGCACGTGCGGCAGCCGCGCCCGTCCGACGTATTCGCCCTGCGCCCACTCCTGAAACTCGCTGGTCGGCCCCAGCGCATCCCACGTCGCTTCATACCCGGGCGGGCAATTGCTCACGCAGTCAATTGCCGGAATCGGATGCGGATCCGCCGGCGTAAGCACCTGGCACAACTGCACGCAGTCGTCGCCCGGCAGCAGCGGCGCCACGCGATCCAGCCGCACGGCTTGTCGCAGCGCTGCGGGCGCC
>JBGSYQ010000133.1:0-12354 GCA_041750795.1 Pirellulales bacterium
CAACGGCGTTCCGCGCCGCGGCGGGCGCATCGCCGACTTGGCGCGGCGGCTGGCCGACAAGGCCGGCGTCAAAGGCGAAACGACCAGTCTGGAAAACACGGAGATGTCGCTGGTCGAGCGCTCCGGCCGAATCTTCTACCCGGTGTTCGAGAAGCGCGACCGGCCGATCCTGCGCGAGTTCATCGCCGTGCCCAAGCAGGTGACCGTACACTTTCTGTTCGTGGGCGATGCGCCGCTGGATCTGACGCTGTTCACGCCCGAGCCGCAGGCCGGCTCGATCGTGCCGGTACGCGATCCCGAGGCGCATGCACGGCTGTTACGAAGCTGGTGGACCGACTATTCGGCCGCTGCCGACGCGCGCAGCACGCCCAGCGATTTCCCGCCCCTGGTCGAAGAGTACCTGGTCGACACGCTCTCTCGTCGTTTGCGCTTGCCACTGGCCGAACGTCCGCCCACCAGCGCCACCAGCATCTTGAAAAGCGAGCTGAATATGCTGGCCGGCACCGAGCAGGCGCGGCAGGAAGTAGCTCGCGAGCTGCTGCTGGCCGGACCGCAGCGCCCGGCCGCCACCGAAACGCTGCCCGAGGAACTGCCGCCGCCGGCGCCGGAGATTCTCAATCCGTCGGAAGCGGCCGTCGAACCGCTGGCCATGCACGTGCCGATCGAGTGTTTCTACGTGCGCTTCGGCAGCTTTGCGAACTTTCTGTGGCTGCGCCATCGCCTGGAAGATTGGGGCGGAGAGGTGCGCGACGTCGTGTCGGAGCGCGGCTTCGACTACGGCCTCAACAAGCGAATGGAGCGCCAGTTGGGCATCAAGGAATCAAAGGCCGCGGAACTGTTGGGGGGCGCGGTCATCGCGGACGTGGCCTTGATCGGCACCGACGCGTTCCTGCGCGAGGGCGCCGCCATCGGCGTCCTGTTCGAGGCCAAGAACAGCCTGGCCCTGATGGCCGATTTCACGCAGCAGCGCTCCGCCATGGTCAAGGAGAATCCCGGCGCCAAGCAAGAGACGCTGCGGATCGCCGGTCGCCCGGTGACGCTCGTGAGCACTCCGGACAACACCATCCGCTCGTTCTATGCCGCCGACGGCAACTTTCATTTGATCACCACCAGCCGCACGATCGTCGAATGGTTTCTGGCAACCGGCGCGCAGCAACACGAATCGATCGGTGGCAGTGAAGCGTTTCGCCTGGCCCGCCAGCACATGCCGTTGGAGCGGGATGACACGGTATTCGCGTATCTATCGCCGGCCTTTTTTCACAACTTGCTCAGCGCGCGCTATCAGATCGAGCTGAACCGGCGGATGCGCTCCACCGTGGAAGTCGAATTGGTGCGGATCGCGCGCCTGGCCGCACGCAGCGAGGGCGCCGCCGCCCAATCCATCGAGCAATTGGTGCAAGTCGGCTTCCTGCCCGTTGGCTTCGGCCAGCGCAGCGATGGCAGTCAATTGATCGACAACGGCGATACCTTCACCGATTCGCTCCGCGGGGCGCCCGGCACTTTTCTGCCGGTGCCCGATGTACCTGTCGATGCAGTGACGCCCGACGAATTGAGCAGGTATCGCCGCTTTGCCGACAGCTACGATGCGGCCTGGGGCGCCATGGACCCGATCGTAGCCGGCGTACGGCGCGAGGAACTACCCGGCGGCAAGCTGGAGCGCGTGATCCTCGACGCCAAGGCCGCACCCTTGAGCGAGCGTCACGTGCAATTGCTTAATCAGTGGCTGGGACCGGCCACGACCCAGCGGCTGGCGCCCATTCCGGGCGACGTCGTCGCGTTCGAGGCCGTGATGCGCGGTGGCTCGTTCTTCGCCGGCGAAGAGCATCACCTGTTCGGAGCGCTGCGCAATGCCGATCCGGCCATCGCGCTCGATCCTCGCTCCGGCCTGATCGCCCAACTGTTCAAAGCGCAGGTGCAAGGACTCCAAGGTTATCTGGGCGCCTGGCCCAACCCCGGGTTTTTGAAATTCCTGGGCGGCATCATCGAGACACAGCCCGACGCCAACGGGTACTCGCGTTCGCTCACCGGCGTATGGCGGCGCCAGTTCAACGGCTTCACGCTGTTCTCGTTGCACCCCGAGATCCTGGCAATGGTCTCGCAGCAGTTGCACTTCGAAGAGGCCGCGCGGCCGGCGCAAATCCGGTTGCGGGCTGACGACCTGGCCAGCTCTCAACTGGCCCCCTTGATCAATGCCTACGGCTATCGCCAGTCGCGACAAATCGCCCTGGGCAACACGCGCTATATGAACATGCTGGTCGAGCAGTTGCACGTGCCGCCGGCCAGCGCCTTGACCACGGCTGAACAACTGCTGGACGCGAAGCTGCTGGAGCCGCTCGGCGGCAAGTACGAACTGCAAGCGCTGGCCGGCGGACAACGTGCCTGGGTGTCGACGGCGCTGGTAAATCATCCGGATGCCAAGAACCCACCGGCCGACTATCAGTTTCCGGCGCTGAACTGGCTGCGCGGAGTCGATTTCGAGTTGATGACGCAGGGCGATCTGCTGGCGGTACACGGCGAGCTGATCATGCCCGTGGAAACGCGGTCGGCGGGCTTTCAACTCCCCGCTCTGCCGTTCGGTTTGGGCAAGCCGGCCGCCAAAGCCGATCCGGACGCAAAGCAGCCCAAGCCATCACTGCCCGCACCGAGCGACGCTCCGCAGCCAACGGGCCGACGCGAATTCTGACACAACTGAGGAGTACAACCATCATGCGAACGGTTGTCGCCGTGTTGGCTTTTTCATGGCTGCTGTCTGCGGCCGGTTCCGGTCGAAGTGCCAACGGCGCCGAACAATTGAACGTCGTGCTGATCGCCGTCGACGACATGAACAACGACGCCGGCTGCTACGGCCATCCGATCGTCAAGACGCCGGCCATCGATCGGTTGGCGGCGCGGGGCGTGCGGTTCGAACGCGCCTACTGCCAGTACCCGGTGTGCAATCCGTCGCGCGTGTCGATGCTGTCCGGCCTTCGTCCGGACACCACCGGCGTGTTCGACCTGGTCACCCCGCCGCGCACCAATCTGCCCGATGCCGTGTTCCTGCCCGAGTACTTTCGCCAGCAAGGCTATACCACGGCGCACATCGGCAAGATCTATCACACGGGCGATCCGCTGGAAGATCCGCAAAGCTGGGATTTCGCAACGCGCGAATGGGGCAAGCATCCTCCCCAGGAGGCCGTGATCCGCGAAAAACGCATCGAGCGGCCCGAGAAATATTACGTCGAGTGGAACGAGCTACGTTCCAGCGATGAGGAAACGGCCGACGGCGTGGTGGCTCGCCAGAGCAGCGAAATGCTCGACAAACTGGCCAGGGACGCCGAGCCGTTCTTCCTGGGCGTGGGCTTCCGCCGGCCGCACTCGCCCTATGCGGCGCCCAAGAAATACTTCGACATATACCCCCTCGAAAGTATCCCGCCGCTGGTGGAACCGGCCGCCCACTTGCAGCGCATTCCGCCGGTGGCGCTCACCTATCCGCGCAACGCGACGCTGCTAAGCGAACTCGAGCGCGCCGAAACGGTGGCCGCCTATTGGGCCTGCATCACGTTCGTCGACGCGCAGATCGCCATCGTGCTCGACGCCTTGGATCGCAACGACCTGTGGAAAAACACCGTGGTCGTGTTCTATAGCGACCACGGCTATCATCTGGGCGAACATGGCGGCCTGTGGCACAAGATGACGTTATTCGAAGAGTCGGCCCGCGTGCCGCTGGTCATCGCGGCGCCAAACATTGCCGGCGGCGGAAAGGTGTGCCACCGCGTTGTCGAGTTGTTGGATATCTATCCCACGCTGGTGCAACTTGCGCCCTTGCCGCCGATGAAAGGACTGGAAGGCGCGAGCCTTTACCCGCTGCTGGACGACCCGGCAGACGCAGCCCAACGCTGGCGCAAGCAAGCCTATACGCAAGTCGTCCACGGCGACGTCGTGGGGCGCAGCGTGCGCAACGAGCGCTTTCGCTATATCGAGTGGGATGGCGGCAGCGCGGGCGTCGAGATCTACGATCACGACAACGACCCGCGCGAGTACGTCAACCTGGCCGACGATCCCAAGTTCGCTGGCGTTCGCGCCCAATTGCACAAGCTGGTGCAAGCGGAGCGAGACGCCGCCAAGACACCGCTCACGTCGGGCGGCAACTAGTGCTTCGTCAAGGCCTGGTTGTCAGATTGACCGGTTTCGGCGAAGCACTAGTTGTTTACTTGCGCCAAAGCACTTGCGTCTTTGGCGACGTTTCGCGTCACCCGAATGAATCGGGTTGACGCTCCACTAGCGCGGAGTTCGCAACTTCGGCAGCGGGCAGCCGTAGGCTTCCGTTTCGCGGATGGTTGGCAGCTTGCCGGCCAACACGGCCTCGATCGCGTCGATCAACTCGTGCGTCGTCGGGTCGTCGCGCCGCTTGCCTTGGACGGAGTAGCGATCGTCGATCCGCCCGCAATAGGCCACGGTGCCGTCGGGCCGCACCACCACGGCATCCGGCGTCACCCGCGCGCCGACCATGCCGGCCAACGACTGCTCGGGATCGAGCAGAATGGTAAACGGCAGTCCATACTCTTCGGCATGCGCGGCTGCCTCTTCGGTCGACAGCGCGGCGTCGACGTGTACGCCGTAGCAGGCAACGCCCCGTTCGGCATATCGGGCCGACAGGGCGCGCATATCCGGCGAGTATCCGTTGGAGACCGGGCACTCGGCGCCCAGAAAAAACAGCACGACGGCCCGCTTGTCGCGCCACCCGTCGCGCGAATGCCGCTGGCCGTCAACGCCCTGCAAGGAGAACGCATCGACCTTGCGCGGCACGACAACCGCGGGATCAGCCGCCATCGCCGCTGCGTGGCAACACAGCGAAATCAGCCCCGCGCCGGCGACCAAGGCCAGGCAAGCGCAAGCACGGCCCCGCGACATCGAATGCAACTCGCCGCGCCTGCTCGAACCCATCGTCGCCCCGCCACTCACTAAAGATCACGAATACGACATCGGCACGTGGGGCATGGATAGCGGCACGCCCAATTCGCGATGCCGCAGTTGCTCTTCCCAATAGGAGTATTGCGGATCGCCGGCGCGAAAGGCAAAGACAGCGTCGGGCAGCTTGCCGCCGTTGTCGCTGCGCGAGTGTACGCGCACCAGCACAGCGCCGTCGTGACGACGTTCGACATCCCAAGAATCGAGTGGCTGCACGATAGCTCTGTTCCGCAACTGGGGTTGGCGTGGGGCATTCGGGCGTGCCACCGCGCGTGGTTCGTGGCGCGGGCGTGCAAACAGCTCCCGTCTGCGGCAAGACACGTTATTGTGCCGAAAACCGGCAACAAATTCCAGGCTAATTTTGCGCATCCGCGGTCAAATCCGGAAGCCTACGCCACCCGGCGACAAGGAAAGCTTACCTTGTTTTCCCGCTTTCTCAACAGGGGCTCGTCGCATCGAGAACTATCTGCCGCGGGGCGGACGTCTACCGGGGCGTGGCGGCCCTCCGCCGTCGTGGGGGATGCACCGTTCCGCTGGCCAGGTCCAGCGACTCCAGGCGGCGCAGCCTGAGCCTCTGGCGCGCCGCACCCGACAGCCGACCCACGTCGCCGCCGCGGTGTACGACGCGATGACACGGCACCAGCAGCGCGAAACGGTTCGCAGCCATGGTGTTGCCCACGGCACGTGCGGCGCGCGCGTTGCCCGCCGCGGCGGCCACTTCGCCGTAGCTGGCCGTCTGTCCGTAACCGATGGCACGGCACGCTTTGACGATGCGCCGCTGAAAGGGCGTCAGATGGTCCAGATCGAGCGCGACGTCGCGAAAGTCGTCTGGCGCGCCGGCGGCATACTCCTGCAACCGGCGCACCAGCGCCGGGTACCAGTCGCACTCGCGCACCATCGCCTCCGCAGGCACGTCGATCGCCAGCAGCGCAGCTTTGCGCGACGCGCGCGGAAACGTCACCTGATGGACCCGCGTCGCGTCTCCAACCAAGGCCAGCCAGCCCAAATCGGTCTCCATCGCGGCTACCTGCAACAGCCGCGGCGCAGACATGACGCGATTCTCCGGGGCGAAACGCCGTGGCATGCCAACGGCCTTTGACAGCTTTGGAAAGGCCATTCTATACTGGACGGCAACCATCGCAAGCTCGCCGCACGTCGCCTTGGATCACACCGCCGGCCGAACCGAGCCACCGAGGACCCCTTGATGCACCGATACAGTTCATTGAGTGACGACTTCTACGTCAACATGAACCTCAGTACGGAAATGGACCTGCCGACTGGCCGAGAATCCGTGCTGCAGTTCTTCGAGCGGCTGCAGAAGCAATTTCCCACCATGGCGAACTTCTACTCCCGCGAGAAGGGAGACTTCATCCTCGAGGCCGACAAGGACCACGGCCAGTATCGCTGGTGTACGATCGAAGCGCGGCGGCTGTGCTCGGGCCAGGTCAACCCCGCCAACGTCGAGGAAGCCCTGGGCCAGCACAACCTGGTGCTGGAGCTGGCCCCCTACATGCTCTCGCTGAGCCCCATCGACTGCGAGGCGCTCGACCTGTTGTTCGGTTTCGACTTTACCTATCGCGGCAATCACAACCGGCTGGTGGCCGAGGCCCTGGGCACGAGCCCCGCCTGGGAGCGCGCCTTGGAAATGCCCCACGCCACCGTGGTCAACTACGAGCCGTCGATCACGCTGGCGCTGGACGAAGAGTGCCGCATGCAATGCCGCTTGAGCATCGAAACGCGGACCAACGCCTTTCAAATCCGCACCGGCGACTATCCCGAGGACCAGCTCAGCGTATACGTCACCGCGCGGCGCTATGGCGGACTGGCGCCGAACACCAGCTATCTGGAAACGCTGGAAAGCCTCGCCAAGGTGTGCCACGACGTCGTCGAGCACTACGTGGCCGACAACGTCCTCAAGCCGCTGGCGCGCGCCATTTCCACGCGATAGCGCCCACCCGGCGATCAGCGGCCGGCTGCGTCGACCGCTGCCCGCGCTTCCAGCACGTGATTGGCCACCGAGCGCATGCGATGCTCGTCGGCGAACGGCGATAGCACGTACGACTTGAGCGCCACCAGCGGATCGCCAAAATCGGTCTGCCGGTAGCAGTTGGTCAGCGAAATGGCCACGCCGCGACCTTGCAACGCCTGCTCGTGGACCCGCTCGAAGATGCGCCGGTTGTATTCATTGTGCGCGGCCACTTGCGGCCGATAGTCGGGATCGCTCAGTTCCTGCTGCTTGACTTGAAAGGTGTCGACGCCGTCCGGATAAACGCGAAACAACGTCACCGGCCCCACGTTGTCGCCGTTGAGCACGGTGAGATTGGGGTGCGACTCGATGATCTCGCGCAGCACCTCGGCCATTTCCACCGCATGGCCCAGCAGCGTGCGATAGCCCTCCTTGCCGAACAGCAGCAGGTTGGCCAGCGCGGCCATCGGCCCCAGGCCGCTGCGCGAAGTCTCCAGCGTGTACATTCCCGGGTGATGCTCTCCGGAAGTGTACAGGTACGGCATGGTCTCGCGGCTGCGCGCGATCAGCTCGAAGTCCTGCGCCTCGCGCACCAGCACCAGCGACGAGATGTACGGCGTATAGCCCGTCTTGTGAAAGTCGATGCCGACCGAGTCCGCCAGGTGCAAATGGCGGATATCGTGCTGCGCGGCGGCCAGCGCCCGCACCGTACGGCCGCGAAATCCCAACGCGTTGGCGCTAAAGTCATAGTCATTGAACACGCTCCAGGCCCAGCCGATCACGGCGTCGGCGTGAACGTGCGGAACGTAATCCAGCGCGCACTCGTCGACCAGCCGGCGGCGCATCGCGTCGATGCCGCGCAAATCGTCGATGCCAAAGGCGTCGGTCGAGCCCATCGTGGCCACGATGGCGGCGATCTTCTTGCCGGCGGCGATGGCTTCGCGCACCTTGTTCTCCAGCGCCTCGACCACGATCGCATTGTCCAGCGTGGTCGGTATCGCAATCACGTTGTCCTGGCCGATGCCCAGCCAACTGGCCACGTTCAGGCAGGAATAGTGGCTTTGCGTCGAAGCCAGAATGACCGCGTCGTCCTTCACGCCACGATGCCCGCTGCCGGGCACGGCCTTTTCCAGCCCGATCTTCAGGCCGTACAGCAGCGTGCCGGTGCCGCCGAACGTGAACTGGCCGGCGGCACGATCGGGATCGTAGCCGACCAGCGACGACGTCATCGATGCGGCGGCCACTTCCGCTTCGGAAAATCGCCGCGCGCTCTCGTCGCTGCACAAGTTGGGATTGTAGATCAATGGCAACAGCACGCTGATGATGCTGGCCAGCGACGGATTGGGCACGACGTTAAGCTGGCTGCGCGGATGCCCCCATATGAACATGCCCTGCAAGTAGCCGACCAGCTCGGGAATGACCGCTTCGAGTGCGCGTCCCCGATCGCCGACGCGAGCGCCCCGGGCACGGCCGTAGTCCGGCTCGGTGGGCGTGCCAAGAATCGGCGCCTGCGATTTGAGCGCGTCGACCTGGTCGAGCGCCCTCAGAATCGAGAACACGACGTACCCGTCGTGGACCGGATCGGAAACCGGCTGCGGAAAAGCCTTGCGAAGCGTCTCGAGCAATTCCAGGTAGTGCACGTGGCGCCCCGTTACCAGCGTGTTGCGAATGTTGACGGTCTGCGCGCCGCGCGGTTGGCGTGCCGCGGCAAGAAGCTCACGCGAGATGCCCGTCCCATGTTGCAATGCCCTCGTCAGGCGGCCAGCCGGCGCTGCCGAAACTGGTCGACGGTGACCGCCGCGATGATGATACAGCCGATGATGATTTCCTGGATCGGGTTGGGCTGTTTGAGCGCCGTGCAGCCGCTGGAAATCACTTGCATGATCAGCGCCCCGGTGAGCGTCCCCAGGATCGAGCCTCGGCCGCCGCTCAAGCTTCCACCGCCGATGACCACCGCCGCGATGATCGGCAACTCCTTGCCCGTGCCGCTGGTGGGATCGCCCACGGTCAGCCGGCTGAACTGAAACAATCCGGCCACGCCCACGAAAAACCCGGCGATCACGTACACCAGCACGCGCGTGCGCGTGACGTTGATGCCGCACAGCCGCGCCGTGGCCTCGTTCGAGCCGATGGCAAACACGTGCCGGCCAAACACCGTATAGCGCAGCACCGCCGCCACCACCAGCGCCAGGATCAACAGCAGCCACACGCCCGGCGAAAAGATCATCCAATCCTGCGCCAGCCGCGGGCTGAGCAGTTGCTTCATCCAAGCGGGCACTTGCGATGGCAGCGGGCGCACCATCGTGTTGTTGCCAACGATCTTTGCCAGACCCAAATAGATCGTCATGGTGCCCAGCGTAACGATAAACGGCACGATGCGCAGCCGGCTGATCAACAGCCCGTTGACCAGCCCCGCCAGGCAACCGGTGACAATACCGGCCGCCACTGCCACCAGCGGCGCATAGACTTCCAGCGGCACCCAATCCACCGGCGGCTCGTACTGTTCGCGCAGCACCCAGGCCAGCACCGTGGCCGACAGCGCCATGGCGGTGCCGGCCGACAGATCGATGCCGGCCGAGATGATGATCATCGTCATGCCCAGCGCAGCCATGGCCACCGTGGCCGATTGCACGAGGATGTTCTGCGCGTTGCGCAGCGTGGCAAACTTGCCGCCGTCCTGCTGCAAGTTGTCGGCCAGCGCGAAAATGCCCACGACCAGTGCCAAGGCCACGAACGGCCCGATCACGGTGCGCGCGAAGTCGCCGCCGCGACGGCCCAGGCTGCTGTTCGGTAGTGGTGTGCCGGCGGTGTTCATCCGTTGGTGTCGACCCCTAGGGCGCAAGCAAGTATTGAAGACGACGTCCACTCGTCGGCCGGGCGAATCTCGCGCAGCCGCCCGCGTGCCATCACGCCCACGCGATCGCACACGCTCAATAGCTCAGTGTAGTACGAGCTGACAAAAATGATGGCTTTGCCTTGGGCGGCCAGCGCCGACATCAGCCGATAGATCTCGGATTTGGTCCCCACGTCGATGCCGCGCGTCGGCTCGTCCAGCAGCAGCACGTCGGCGTCCTGGTGCATCACGCGGGCCAGCGCCACCTTTTGCTGATTGCCGCCCGACAGGTGCTCGACAAGCTGCTCGCAGGATCGCGCCTTGACGTTGAGTCGCTCGATCCATTGCGTTACCGCGGCGCGGCGCCGGCGCAGATTGAGCCAGCCAAAGCGGCTGTACGGGGCCAGCCGGCTGTAGGTCACGTTGTCGGCGATGGTTTCACGCTGGGCGAGCCCTTCGCCCTTGCGATCTTCGGACACCAGCCCCAGGCCGGCCCGGTTGCGGTGATGGGGTGTCGCCGGCGTCAGCACTCCGCCGATGCGAACCGTGCCCGTCCGCACCGGATCGAGCGCCAGCAGGCAGCGCAGCAGTTCCGTGCGCCCCGCGCCCACCAATCCGGCAATGCCCAGAATCTCTCCGCGGCGCAATTGCAAGGACACGTCGCGAGGCGCTTTCTGCCCACAGAGCATTTCCAGCGACAACACCACGTCGCCCGGCGTGTGCGGCACGGTGGGAAACAGCTCATCGACGTTGCGGCCCACCATCAGCGACACGATCTCGCCCTCGCTCGTGCCGGCCAGCCAGCCCTCGCCCGCGACCGTGCCGTCGCGCAAGACAACGTACCGATCGGCGATCCGGCGAATCTCTTCCAGAAAATGGCTGATGTAGATGACGGCGATGCCCGAACCCTTCAGATTCTCGATCACGCGAAACAGGCTCTCGACGTCGTGTTGCGTGAGCGAGCTGGTGGGCTCGTCAAACACGATCGCCTTGGCGTCGATCACCAGCGCCCGGGCGATTTCGACCACCTGTTGATCGGCCACCGAAAGTTGCCCCACCGGCACGTTCAGCGGCAGGTCCTCTCGCCCCAGTTGCGCCAATGCGCGGGCCACGCACTCGCGTTGCGCGCCGCGCTGCACCAGGCCCAGCCGCCGCAGCTCCTGGCCGAGCATCACGTTTTCGACCACGTCCAGGTCCGGCGCCAGGTTCAGCTCTTGATAGATCATCGCTACGCCGGACGTGCGCGCATCGTGCGGCGAGCGCGGCGCATAGCGTGCGCCGGCCAGCTCCATCTGTCCGCTGTCGGGCGCGACGGCCCCGCTGAGCACCTTCATCAGCGTGCTCTTGCCGGCGCCGTTCTCGCCGATCAATGCCAGCACCTCGCCGCTGTTGGCCGAAAGCGAAACCTGCCACAGCGCACGCGTCGGCCCAAAGCTTTTGCTGATGTCGGACATCCGCAATAGCGCGGTTGGCATGGGCACGCCGCGTGGGGTCAGTCGGCCTGGGGAGGATCGAGCAACTGCTTGATCCGCGGTTCGTTCATGTTCTCGGTCGTAGCCATCACTTCGCCGGTGGCGACGCGCGCCTCGACCGGCTCGCCCTGCAGGTGCGCCACCATCGCCTTCACGCCCTCGTAGCCCATCGCCACCGGATCCTGCAGCACGATACCTTGGATCTTGCCGGCAGCCATCGCCTCGACCAGCAGCGGGCTGGGATCGAAGCCCACGAACGTCACCTTGCCGGCCAGGCCCTCCTGCTCCAGCGCCGCCAGCACGCCAACGGTGTCGGGCTCGCAGACGGCAAAGATGCCGTTCAGCCGATCGCCGTACTGATTCAGCAGCTCCAGTGCCTTGTTCTGTGCCTGCAGCGCCGTCGTGCCGGAGTATTGATCGTCTGACAACATGACGATCTCGGGAAACTCCTTCTTGAGCGTTTCCAGGAAGCCGCGTTCGCGCTCTTCGGTGCTCTCGCTGCCGACGTTGTAGCGCAGCAGAATGACGTTGCCCTTTCCGTCGAGACGCTGGCCCATTTCGCGGGCGGCCAGCACACCGCCGTTGTAGTTGTCCGTGGCCACGTAGCTGACAATCACCGACTCGTCGGCCAGGCCGCTATCGAAGATCACGGTGGGAATGCCTTCGCGTTTGGCGTCGTCGACCGAAGCCACCAGCGCCGTGGCATCCAGCGGGGCCAGCACAATCCCGTCGACGCCCTGGGCTACGAAATCGGCGACCACGTTGATTTGCCCTTCGCGATCGTTTTCCAACAGCGCGCCCTTCCAGTAGATGTCGACGTTGCCCAGCTCTTTGGCCGCCTGTTGCGCGCCGGCGTGGACCGACTTCCAGAAGACGTGCGTGGTGCCCTTGGGAATCACCGCGATGCGAAAGCGCTTTTCACCGTTGGCGGCAGCGTCGGCAGCCGGCTCGCCCCGCGTACAGCCGGCAAGCAACAGCGCCACGGTCGCCAGCAGGAACAAGCGGACCACGGGCCGAACTTCGCGCCATCGCCCGCAAGCCGAGCGGCCGTGCATCGCTGAAGGAGAATGATCCGCCATCGCTCGCCTCGGTGAACGCTGGTGCGCGCGGTCTGGTGCGTGGTTCGACCCCTGCGG
>JBGSYQ010000134.1:0-4670 GCA_041750795.1 Pirellulales bacterium
CTATTGGGATGCAAGCCCTGGTGCGTTGTTTGACGCAGGAACGTTCCCGTCTCGAGATCGAAGATTCCTTCGTGCGCGGTCGAGCCATCCTTGCGGACGATCGTGCCGCGCGTCGTGCGGCAATGCGTTTCGGCGATCCGCCGCAGCTCGGCGTCGCCCGTTTCGCGCGCCGCGTAGAAGATGAGCGGCACGTTCATCATGATGTCGATGAACAGCGACTCCGGCGCCACGAACGAGCGCAGATACTGCCCTTTGTCCTGAAAGCGCATGGCCAGCGTGCGCCCCGCCTGGATCAGCACCTGGTGCAGGTGCTCGTCGCCGGTCAACTCGTACCAGGGTCGATACGTATTGAGAAAAATGAAGCCCAGATCGTGTACGTTGCGATCGTGCTGCCGATGCTCGAGCAATTTGCTGTAGTGTTCGGCCCTGGCACGCCAGGCCGGATCGACACCGCGCTTCACGAACTGCCACATCAGGCCGGCGAAGAACCCGCCCGTCCAGTCCGTCCACAACTCGCCCTGGTGAAACCAATGGCCGCCGGTCGTATAGATCGGAAAAAAATCAGGCGTCCGCTCGATAGTGGCGGCCACCTGGCGCTCGGCAAAGTCGAGCGCCGGCTGATAACGGGCAACGTGAGCGTCGGTCATGGCTGTAGAATGGCTCGCTTGCGGATGGACAGACCCCTGACTGGCAGCCGTCCATCGTATCGCTCCAAAGCATCGAGGCAAAGTGGCGCACGACGCGCATCGTCCCCCGGAGTTGGATTCGCCCGCGGCCCGTAGCTGGATTCGCAAGAATTCAGCCGAGCGGTACACAATGCGTCTGAACTCTGGCGAGCTCAGCTACGATGCGTCTGAACTCTGGCGAGCTCAGCTACGACGAGCGCGGTGAGCATGTCGAAACGGAACGGGGCATTCGACGCCCGGCGCGAGCCCGAGTATGCTGACGGACGTCATGAGCCAGGCGCCCAAGTACGACCCGCGATTGCACATCGTCCTCTATCAGCCCGAGATTCCGCACAACACGGGCAGCGTCGGTCGCACTTGCGTGGCCGCCGGTTGCAAGCTGTGGCTGGTGCGGCCGCTGGGGTTCCGCCTGGACGACTATTACTTGCGCCGCGCAGGGCTCGACTATTGGGAGCACCTCGATTGGGAAGCCGTCGACGATTGGTCAGCACTGTGTGACCGTCTGCCCGGCTGCCGGCCCTGGCTCTTCACCAAGACAGCCAAGATCAGCTATCTCGACGTGCCGTTCGTTGCGGGCGACGTCCTCGTCTTCGGCAGCGAGTCGCAAGGGCTGCCCCCCACGCTGCGCGAACAGCACGCCGAGCGCCTGTTGCGCATACCCATCCGGCCCCAGGCCCGCAGCCTTAACCTGTCGAACGCCGTGGGCATTGTCGCGTTCGAGGCCCTGCGCCAATTCGGCGCTCAACCGTAGCGGCGGGCCTCATGATTCGGTCTCGCCGGCTACTGTGCCGCGGCCTCTTTCTTCGAAAAATCGCCCGCGTCGACGATCACCAGCTTCTTCGGGTCGATGTACTTGCGCAGGGCCCTCACGACGTCGTTGGTCGACAGATCGTTGATCTGCTGCTCCTGCTCGGCGTAGTAGGCCATCGTGCGGCCGGCATACAGCGTGTCGGCCAGCAGCAGCGTCAACACCGCATCGTTGGTGCGAGAGACTTGCTGCTGTTGCAAATAGCCCTGCTTTGAGCGCGCCAGCTCTTCCTCGGTGATGCCGTCGGCCAGCAGCTTGTCGATCTCTTCGGCAATCGCGGCGTTCACTTTTTCGATGTTCGCAGGATTGCAGATGGCGTTGATCGTCAGGCTGGCCCGCGCGTCGAGCGTGTCGGCCGAGACGTACGACCGCACGCCATACGACAGGCCGTCCTTCTGCCGCACCCGGTCGCCCAGGCGTGACGAGAGCGTGCCGGCACCCAGCACGTAGTTGCCGATCACCATGGCCGGATACTCGGGGTTCGAGTCCTTCATGGCGAACGACAGGCCGGCCATATAGACGGCGTTCGCCTTGTCGGGCGTTTGGATTATTTCCAGGCCGCCGGGTACGTTGGGGAAATACTCGCGTGGAATGCGTGCATATGACTCGTTGGTGCTCCAGCCCGACAGGGCCGCCCGCAAGGCGTCGACGGTTTCCTGTTCGTCAAAGTCGCCCACGACCACCAACTCGCCGGCTTGCGAGCCGAGGAACCTGGCGTACAAGTCCTTGACCTGCTCTACCGTGACGGCCTGATAGCGGTCCACTTCCTCGTCGACCGTGGGGATATAGCGGATGTCGTCTTTGGCATACGGCGACACCGCGCGGCGCACGCGCGTGATGGCCAATGCCGCCGGATCGGTGCGTTGCTCCTCGGCGGCGGCCAGATACTGTCGCTTGAGGACTTCGAACTCCTCCTGGGGCAACGTCGGTTCGCGGAGGATCTGTCGCAACACGTCGAGCACGGCCGGCAGATTCTCGCGCTTGGTTTGCACCGAGAAGGTGACCGAGCCCACGTCGCCCGATGCCGAAAGGTTCGCGCGGTTCTTGTCCAGCGCGTCTTCGATCTGCTGACGCGTGAGATGCCTGGTGCCGCGGGTCATCAACCTGGGCAGAACCTCTGCCGCCACGTTGTAGCCTTTGAGCGAGTCCATGCTGCCATAGCGCAGCACCAATCGCAGGTTGACCGTCTCGCCGCGGGTCTTCTTGGGCAACAACAGGCCCTTGATTCCCTCCGGCAGCGCGATGCGTTTGCTGCGAGCGTCGATGTTCGCGGGCGACACGTCGAAAACCTCGCCGGCAGCAATTTCGCCGCGTCCCTGATAGCCGTCGAACATGGCGGCCAGCTCGGGTGTCGGCGGAACCTCGGTTTTCTCCGGCTCGTCGGTGGGGATGAACACGCCCAGCGTGCGATTCTGGCGGCACAGATACTTCTTGGCCGCGGCCTGCACCTGCTCGGCCGTCACCTCCTCGATCCGATCGCGATGCAGGAAGTACAGCCGCCAATCTCCCTGCGCGGCCCACTCGCTCAACTGCACGGCAATGCGGCTGGTGTCAGCGGCGGCCAACTCGCGCTGTTTGAGCAACTGCTGCCTGGCACGCTCGATCTCTTCGGCACTATACGGCTTCTCGCCGGCCGCTTCGGTCAGTTCGATCATCGTGTCGCGCACCGCGTCGAGCGAATCACCCTTGCGCACTTCGGCCTGCACCTGGAATACGCCCGGATCGTGCCAACTGACGTTTCCGGCGGCCACGTTGGTGGCCAGCTTGGTCTCCACCAGGGCTTTGTACAGCGTGCCCGAGGGGGCTGACGCCAGGCAGTTTGAAAGCACGTCGAGCACGGCGTTGTCGGGATGCGCGCCGGACGGCACGTGGTAGCAGAGCGCCACGATGCCCACCTCGCCCACGCGCCGCAGCGTCACCGATCGCTCGCCGTCTTGCGGCGGTTCCTCGGTATAGGTTTTGTCCAACTCGCGCGTGGGGCGGGGCAGGGCGCCGAAGTACTTCTCGATCAACTCGAGCGCCTTCGGCTCTTCGAAGCGGCCCGCCACCACCAGCACGCAGTTGTCCGGCTGGTAGTGCTTGCGATAGAACGCCTGCAGGTTCTTGATCGGCACCCGCTCGATGTCGGTGCGGTTGCCGATCGTCGACTTGCCATAGTTGTGCCAGTCGAACGCGGCCGCCATGATGCGATTGTCGAGCAGGTTCGACGGCGAGTTCTCGCCGCGCTCGAACTCGCTGCGCACCACCGTCATTTCCGACATCAGGTCGTCCTGGCTGATATAGCTGTTTACCAGCCGGTCGGCCTCCAGGCGCAGCGCGAATTCCAGATTGTCGTCGCTAGCGGGCAGCGTTTCGTAATAGTTCGTGCGATCGACCCACGTGCTGCCGTTGAATTGCGCGCCGCGCTCTTGCAGCGCCCGCGGAATGGCCTTGTGCGTGGGCGTGCCCTTGAACACCAGGTGCTCGAGCAGGTGGGCCATGCCCGTCTCGCCATAGCCCTCGTGCCGCGAGCCGACCAGCACGGTCAGGTTCACGGTGACGGTCGGCCGCGAGGGATCCGGATAGAGCAGCACTTGCAGGCCGTTGTCGAGGCGATACTCGGTAATGCCCTCGATCGACGTCACTTTCTTGGCGGCCTGGGCGTGCGACTCGGTTGCCACCACCGCGCCGGTCGCCGTCAAAGCAACCAGCACGAGCAACAGCCAAGACGCGAATCGGGTGCGAACCAACATGGATCGTTCCTTCGAATGATTAGAGCGGTGGGTAAGGACGCGGAAGACTCGCGGGGGGGCCGCCGTCGTGGACGGGTCGACGTGCCTTGGGCGCCCCGATTATACGCGCTGATGGCGGTCTGGGAACCATACCATAGAACCGGCCCGGCGGCGCAATGCAGCCGCTTTGGACTGCTATCCCGCCATACGCAGCCGTCGGCCAGGGGGGTTCGCCTGCGAAATCGCCCCCAACGGTTCGGGGTTTTGGCGGCAGCAAAAGGTTCGACCGAAAAACAGCTTCCTGAGCTTTCAACCCCTCACCCCGCCCTTGTATCTTGCAACAAGGGGGCAATGATGTCTATTCGTAAGCTTCGGCGGTCTTCACGTAGTGAGCGTAGCGAACGGAGTGAAGACCGCCGGCCGATCGCGAGCTCGTCCGTCCTCAGGCCTTCAAAGCCGCGGGAG
>JBGSYQ010000135.1:0-5200 GCA_041750795.1 Pirellulales bacterium
CCGGTCGCGAGCTGGTCGTCTCCTACACGTTGCCGGTATTGCCGACGGGCCTCACGCCCGACGGAGTGTACGTCATCAGCTCCGCGCTCCACTACGGCGCCAATCTTGGCGTGGTCAACATCATGGCCATGAACTACGGCGATTGGGCGGCGCCGAATCCGGCCGGACGCATGGGGGACTATGCGATTCAGGCCGCCACCAGCTTGTACGATCAACTCGGCGGCCTCTACGGCGCGTCGAAAACCGAGACGCAGCTTTGGGCGATGGTCGGCGTGACGCCGATGATCGGCATCAACGACGTGACCACCGAAATCTTCGACCAGCAGGAAGCCCGCGAGCTACTGGCCTTCGCTGATGAAAAAGGGATCGGACGGGTGTCCATGTGGTCACTCAACCGCGATCAGCAGAACGCCAATGGCACGCTCGGCCACGTCGACAACAACTCCAGCAGCATCCTGCAAAGTCCATTTGAGTTTTCGCTGATCTTCAACACGCTCACGGGCTAGGATCTGCGACACTCAAAGAGGTGACCCCGACGACTTGTTGAGCGTGTAAGGGAAATGCATCTACCCGACGCTTTCCTTTTCCTCCCGCCTCCCGCCTGCTCCCTACGCCAACCCGCGTTGCTTCAACTCGGCCAGCACGCCTTGCACGATGCGGCTGACTTCCGCCGGGTCGACGTTCTTTGCGCCGGTCGGACAGCCGCCGACGGGTTCATCGGCGAAGCCTTCTTCGGCCAGCAGGCACGCCAGCGCGTTGGAAACAGTTTCCATTTGCAGGTGCTGCTCGGGGGCGTAGGGCTGGCGGCTGACGCCGGTGTCGATGCCGCGCAGCTTGAGCGCGGCGCGGAAGCCTTCGGGAAAGTCTGCCGAGTAGATCATCGCGTCGAATAGTGCGGTGAGCTTGTATTGCAGCTCGCGGGCTTCGTCGATGCGGTGCGCCACGGTCAGATCGTACAGCTTGCGCGTGATCTCCGGCACGATGCCGCTGGTGGCGTTGGTGCCGCCGTCGCAACCGATCAGGATCATCGGCATCAGCGCCGCGTCCCAGCCGGTCAGGAAAGCAAACTCGGGCCGCAAGGGGCGCACGGCCTGGATCAAGCGAATCATGTGCGGCAGGTCGCCGGACGAATCCTTGATGGCCACCACACGCTGGCACTCTTCGGCCAGCCGTTGCACCGTGGGTACGTCGATCGGCGAGGCGAACATCGGAATGTTGTACAGCGTGATATCGATCGGCGAGTGATCAGCAATCTCCTTGAAATATGCGTACACCGCCGCGGGGCTCAGCTTGTAGTAAAACGGCGACACGATGGCCACGGCACGCACGCCCAGCGCGTGATAGTATTCACAGGCCGAGATCGTCTCGCGCGTGTTGGCCTCGGCAGCACCGGCCAGAATGGGCACGCGGCCGCGCGCCTGGTCGGCCATGATGGCGATCACGCGGCGGCGCTCCTCCGGCGTGAACCGCGTGAATTCGCCCGTCGATCCGTTGGGATATAGCCCGTGCACGCCGCGGTCGATGAGCCAATCGGTATAGCGCCGCAGCTCGGGCTCGTTGATGTCGCCGCGCGCATCCAGCGGCACGATGTTGGGCGTGAAGATGCCTTGCAGCTTGCCTGCGATTGCCATGCGGGAAGACTCTCGGGACGGTGGGCGAGCGGTTCCGGCTCGCCCGGCCTGGATGGTAGGATGGAAAGCAATAGCATACGTTGGCGGCGGCCAGCCAATCCAGTTAGATAATCGTAGCTCGAAAACGGGCCGAAAGTTCGCGTTTTTTCCGCTCAGGCGAACCCAGCGGCGGCAATTGCAGCAAGCGGATTCTTTGTGACACGACGCAGACCTCAACAATCGGACCAGAGTGCCAACCGCTCGCGGATAGCGGGCGCCATTGCGCGGAAGCCGCCGGTCGCGGCGCTGGTCGTCGCGTGGTTCGCGATCGCGGCCTATCTCGTCGCGTTCTACTGGACCGCACTGCCGATCGTCGTGCCGGAGTCGCAGGGCGTGATTCGCCGCATCGATGTCCTGTGGACCGTCTTCCTCGGCGACCAGACCGTAGCCTATTGGTTCGAGGGTGTCTCCGCAAACAGCTTATTCCAGCGCGGCCAGATCCTAGTGACCGTCACCGCGATTTTTCTGGTCGCCTGCACGGCCGGCTGGATCAGCTTGCGCGCCGTCGGGCTCGATCGACAACTCACGCGACTCGAATGTTTCGTGTTCGCAGCCGGAGTGGGGCTGAACCTCGTCAGCCTGGCAACCTTGGCGCTCGGGCTTGCCGGAGCGATGCACCGCTGGATGTTTGCCGCGTTGGCAGCCGCAATCGTGGCAAGTGCCGTCGCCATGGCGCGTCGAGCGCGAACCCCCCCAGCAAAGCCGGCGTCTGATCACCTTCCACCTCCAGCCTCTGTGTTTTCCAATCCGCTCTGGCTGTGGGCTGGCCTGCCCTTCGTCGTCGTGCTGGTGCTGGGCGCGATGCTGCCGCCGGTCGATTTCGACGTGCGCGAGTATCATTTGCAAGCGCCCAAGGAGTTCTATCAAAACGGGCGCATCGAATTCCTGCCGCACAATATCTACGCCAATATGCCGCTGGGCACCGAGATGCTGAGCCTGGCCGGCATGATTGTGTGCGACGACTGGTGGCTGGGAGCGCTGGTGGGCAAAACGCTGATCGCGCTCTATGCGCCGCTGGCCGCACTGGCGCTGCTGGCCGCAGGGCGCCGCTTCGACTCGCCGGCCACGGGCATCGTCGCGGCGCTGGTCTACATCTCCATTCCCTGGATCGCTTGGGTGTCGATGCAGGGACTCGTCGAAGGCGCGTTTGCCTATTATCTGTTCGCGGCGCTACTGGCCGTGATGCTGTGGCAAGCGAGCGACGACCTGCGCCGCCAGCGGTTGCTGTGGCTGGCAGGATTCCTGGCCGGCGCAGCCGTGTCGACCAAGTATCCGGCCGTGTTGTTCTCGGTGCTGCCGCTGGCGGCGGCGATCGCATACACCAGTCTCCAGCCGGCGCGCGACCAACAAGCACCGCGACGCTCCTGGTTGCAAATGATTCGGCCGCTTGCGATGTTCCTGCTGTTTGTTGCGCTGGGCTGCGGGCTGTGGTTGGGCAAGAACGCGGCCACGACCGGCAACCCGGTGTATCCGCTCATGGCCGACGCCTTCGACAGCCGCACGCGGACCGAGGAAAAGAACGCGCAGTGGACCGCGGCACACGAACCGCCCAACTGGCAGGTTACCGATCTGGCACAACGAGGCGCCGGCATTGCCCTCACCAGCCCCTGGTTGAGCCCGCTGCTCATGCCGCTGGCCGTGCTGGCGTTGCTCGGCAGGCGGCGGCGTATGGCGTGCTGGCTGGCGGCATATTTGGCCTTCGTTTTCCTGGGCTGGTGGTTCTTTACGCACCGGATCGATCGCTTTTGGGTGCCGGTGCTGCCGGTCGCCGCGTACCTGGCGGGTATGGGCGCCACCTGGACCGATGTCCGTGCCTGGCGCGTGCCTGGCGTTGTCTTAGTCGTGTTCGGGTTGATTTCGAATTTCGTGTTGATAACGTCCGGCGCGCTGGGCGACCATCGCTACTTCGCCGATCTTTACGTGCTGAGGGTCGATCCGGCGCGCGTCGACCCGTGGCACCAGTATCTCAACGACCGCGCCGACGAAGTCACCGGAGTGTTGCTGGTGGGCGACGCGCAGCCGTTCGATCTGGAAGTGCCGGTGCTGTACAACACGGTGTTCGACGACAACCTGTTCGAAACGATCGCCAGCGGCCGCACGCCCGAGCAAGTGCGAGATGCGCTCCATCAACAAAACATCTCGCACGTGTACGTGAGCTGGAGAGAAGTCGCACGCTATCGATCGCCCGGCAACTATGGCTTCACGCGGTTTGTCGAACCCGGCATGTTCGATGCCCTGGAGCAGGCGGGCGTGCTAGCAGCATTGCCGTCGATCGAAGACAATCCGAACGCGATGTATCGCGTCGTGCCAGCTTCTCCAAACCCCGCCGACCGCGGAGAGTCGCGCTGACCTTGCCCGGCTTGGAAACATCACCTAAGCTGTGACTTCCGGCGAGCTTTGCCGGACGACGCGGACCAAGGAAGGTTCGCCGCAGGGAGGCCCTTCCGGAAGATAGTGGTATGAGACCCATTCGCCGCGTGGAAGTGGTTGGCGGCCAGGCAAGCTCGAGCAGTTTGCCGCGCACCGATGGATTCTTTTCGCACGCGAGCGGCACGTTGCCCAGCGCGCTCGAGCGTGCCATCGTGCGCACGCGCCATTGGCTCATCGACCGCCAGCATGCCGACGGCCACTGGTGCGCCGAGCTCGAAGGCGACACGATTCTTGAAAGCGAATACATTCTGCTGCTGGCGTTCCTGGACCAGCACACGTGCGAGTCGGCCACCAAGGCAGCACGCTACATCTTCCAGGCACAGTTGCCCGGGGGCGGTTGGACGACGTATCCCGGCGGTCCGGTCGATATCAGCGTGAGCGTAAAGGCCTATTTCGCGCTGAAGCTGACGGGCCACGACCCAGAGTCGGAACCGATGCGGCGGGCGCGCGCGGCGATTCGCGCCCATGGCGGCGCCGATGCGGTGAACAGCTTTACGCGGTTTTACCTGGCGCTGTTGGGTCAGATCTCGTACGAACACTGCCCGGCCGTGCCGCCCGAGGCGCTGCTCTTGCCGCGCTGGTTTCCGATCAATCTCTGGCGTGTCAGCGCCTGGTCGCGGACGATCATCGTGCCGCTTGCGATCATGTGGGCCTGCCGCCCGGCGGTCCAGATCGACGACAAACTGGGGATCGCGGAACTGTTTCTCCAGCCGCCCGAACGTTGGCCGGCATTGCGCGCACCGGGCCACAAGGGGCGCACCGGGCTCTTCAGTTGGGATCATTTTTTCCGCACGACCGACCGAGCGTTGAAGTTCCTGGAGCGTCATAGCTGGCGCCCTTTGCGCAAACGGGCACTGGCGAAAGCAGAAGCCTGGGTCGTCGAGCGCTTCGCAGGGAGCGAAGGACTGGGCGCGATCTTTCCGCCCATGGTGTGGAGCGTCATCGCGTTACGCTGTTTGCGCCATGCCGACGACAGCCCGCAAATGCAGTACTGCTTGAACGAGTTGCGCAAACTGGAAATCGACGACGGCGAAACGATTCGCCTGCAACCGTGCAAATCGCCCGTGTGGGATACGGCCATCACGCTGCGCGCGCTGGCG
>JBGSYQ010000136.1:0-10558 GCA_041750795.1 Pirellulales bacterium
GCGATGAGCCGGCAGACGCCGAGTCGCCCCAGTCGTCGCTGCCGCAGCGCCGCCGGCAACGTTCGATTCAATTGGCGTCGTTTGACAAGACGGCGGCGCTATCGGCGCTGATCATCGCGCAGGATCCACCGGCCGAAGGCGAATCGCCCGCGACCGCGGAGACACCAGCCGAGCCGGCCGATGCTGCTGCGGAAACTGCGGCGCAGCCATCGGCCAGCGAAACCGAGCCCGCGACCGATGCGGAACCGGCGGCTGAAGCGCCGGAGAGTGAGCCCGCAACAACTCCGGCCGACGCCAATGCGCCCGCGGCTGATCCCAGCCCGGAGCAAGCTCCCATCGGGTTGTTTGAGGGCAATACGCTGGTGGGCGGCAGCCGCGTCGACCTCGAGTTCGCCCAGGATATCGGCTATGTGCCTTTGTCCGACATGATCCGCCAGCAGTTGTCGGCGGCGGGCCACGTCAATGTGCCCTTCGCGCTGGACAACCCCAGCTATAAGCCGGGCAGCGATGCGACGTATGCCGATTGGACGCTGTCGATCGGACTCGATCTACAGCAGACCAGAGTCATACTCACTGCCATCCAGAAGGAATTGTCCGAAACGCCGGTGTTCCCCGGTTCCAGCCAGATCGGAGGAAAAGTGGCCGGCGACACGCAACTGATGGCGCTGTACGCGATGTTGGCGAGCATCGTGATGATCGTCATGTACGTGTGGATGCGATTTCAAAACCTGGTCTTTGGCCTGGCTGCTGTGGTGGCATTGTTGCACGACGTGCTGGTGGCCGTGGCGTGCCTGGCCTTGAGCGCGTATCTGTCGCCCTACCTGGGAGCGCTGCTGGTCGATCCGTTCAAGATCAGCCTGCCGGTGGTCGCGGCGTTGTTGACGATCGTCGGCTTCTCGATCAACGACACGATCGTGACGTTCGACCGCATTCGCGAGGTGCGCGGCAAGAGCCCGCACATCACCGAAGAGATGGTCAACCTGGGCATCAATCAAACGTTGGCGCGCACTTTGATCACGTCCGGCACGGTATTAATGGCAAGCGTGATCCTGTACTTCGTGGGCGGACCGGGCATTCACGCCTTCGCCTATACAATGATGGTGGGCGTGGTTGCGGGAACCTTCAGCTCGATCTACATCGCCGCACCGATCATCCTGTCGATGCAGCGACCGCTGGCGAAGCAAACGCCAGTGCGACCGTCGGCGCTCGGCTCCGAAGCGCGCCGCGCCAGCGCGTGATTGCGGCGGCCCGGCCTGATCGCAACGTCCGGAAAGGTTTTCCAGACCGTTAGTTTCCGCACGGTCCGCCGCCGGCACGGTCGCGTCAGCTTGCCCAACGTGCGAATAGAGTCTCAATGCGCCATCCGCGCAGCGTGTTGTCAACCAACCCGCGGCGCGTGATTATCTCAAGATTCGCGCGGCGCGTATCTGGCCTCTGCGGCAATCGTCACGAACAATGGAGATGGTCTGATGCGCAGGTGCGCACCGGGCGATTTGTCTCCAACACAACGAGGATGAGGATGCCTGTCGGAAAAAAACTGGTGGTCGTCGCGTCGGTCCTGGCGACCGGCGCAGGAGCGGCCCTTTTTTTTCGCAAGGATGCGTCCCCAGCAACGTCGTGGCAAAGCGTGCTGGACGATTCGCCGTTTCGCGAGCGCGTGGAGCGCCGCGTTGCGGATGATGCCGCCTGGGCGAAGAACGCCGCGGGGTTGCACGTCGAGGCCGTCTCGCCCGATGGGACCAGTTATGCGCTGCCAACCGCCGAGGCAGCCGCCATTCGGCCGCAAGCCATCGATGCGACTCCCACGTTTCACAAAACCTTCAATCCGGTCGGCGCGATGCTGGAGCCGATTCAGAATCTGCCGGACGGCGACGATGCGGAGCCTCCACCTTCGCAGAGCACGCGGCAGAGCAGCTTCGCCATCGATCCGCTCGCCGGGCCGGCCGACGTGGAGCACCGGATCAGCGACGGTGACACGTTGACCCGGTTGGCTCAACAGTACCTCGGCCGCGGCGATCGGTACCTGGAAATCTATGACCGCAACCGGGACGTGCTGTCGAACCCGGACCTGCTGCCGATCGGCGTCGTGCTGCGGATTCCACGCCGCGACGCCACACCTTCGTGGAAGACTTCCGCCGACGGCGACTCGTGGGCGCCGGCTACCGATCTGGCGCCCGTCGAGCGGCGCAGCGCCAGCGTGAACTAGTGCTCTGTCAACGCTTGGAATTTGGGTCGGCTCACCCGAATTCATCGGGGCGACGCTCCACCAGCAACGGCCTGGCCGGCACGATTCACCGCAACGGGTTGCGGCGCACTTGCCACGGGATGTCGACGTCTACCAGCCGCAGCTCGACGAACTTCTCGATCATCGCCGGCACGTTCATCCGCGCCTCGTTCAGCAACTGAGTGCCCTGCAAGGTGGTGGGAAGCGTGCGCAGCCAGAGGGTTTGAGCACCGGCGGCATCGTCGGACGACACCGCCGGTCGGAATCGCTCCAGGGCCTTATACAGTCTCTCCGCATCGCGGCGCTGCTTCGTGCTGCGCTCCCCGGCGATCACAATCATTGAAAGGGCACCGCGCACTTGCGGATGCTCGATTGCCTCGTTGATGTTCAGGCCTCGATGGGACCACTCGGGCGATATCAACGCCAGCGCCTTGACGTCCTGACCTTGCTTGCCGGTGGCCAACACGGGCCAACTCCAATCGCGCGCGGCGAAGTTCACCGCCACAACGGCGCCCATCTCCGCGCCGACCAGGCACAGCTTCTCGATGTTCAACTCCGATGCATTGTTGCGCTCGATCAGAAAGTTCTTCACCGCCTCCACGTCCTGGGTTACCATGTTCGCCAGATCGGCCGGGCGCAACGCCCCGACGCGTTCGGCCGCACTTGGCAGCGAGCTGTCGCCATGACCACGCAAGTCGGGCGCAATGACCGCGTGCCCCAGTGCCTGCAAGCCCAGCGCAAACGATGCGAAGTCGCCGCGCACGCCTTTCTCGGCGTGCAGCAGGATTACCGGCACGGCCTCCTTGCCGAGTTGGCTGGGATAATACGTCGCCTGAATCAACGCGCCGTCGCGCGTCCGCAAGGCAACATCCTCGGGCGGCAACGGCTTGTCCGCCTCGTCGTCGGCCGCCGCCCAGGTGGCGATCAAAGCCCAGGCCAAGGCACAGACGATTGGCATCACGTGGCCCCGCGCGGAGCGAAATCGGAGGCGATAACGTTGCATGCGGGCAGCCTCATGCGGATCGTGTGGAACGGCAGCGCGGTTTGGCTGCGGAACTCTCTTCCATCGTAAATACCGGTGGCAGTCCAGGTCAAACATCGCTCGCCGCGCCGAAACTCGGATAACGCTCACCGGGCAGTGCAGCTACCGAACGATCCAACCGCCTGCCGTATCACCAGATGCGCCGGCGCGGCGCGATTCGACTACCGCAGCAGAATGGTTGCGAAATTGCCGCCGATAACCGAGAATAGAATGGTCGGAATCCGGCGAATTACCGATGGAATTGCAGCGCGGCGGCTCCGTCCCTGCGGATGCCGGGGGCAGGACGACAACCACCAACGGCTGGTCACCCGTGAAAACCTTCGTCCCAATACGTCAGTGGTGGCAAGCTGTCGGCAAACGCGCCAGTGCGCCGTCCGTCGGGGACGTATCGGCCTGGTTCCTCAGCTTGCTGGCACATCTGGGCGCGCTGGCCGTGTTGGCGCTGGTGGTCGTCACGCTTCCGCAGCGGCACGAGTTCCTGGTGGTACTCAGCAGCATCACGCCCGACGATCCGTTGGCGCTGTCTGACGAGTTCTCCTATGCCGAGATCGATCCGAGCGCCATCGGCGCATCGAGCGAAGGTGACTCCGACGCGCTGGTAGCCGTGGCGCCGACTTTGGCGATGACCGTGGTCGAACCGACACCCGTCGACATGGCCGACGCCCCTCTCGTCGACGAGCGGATTCAAATCCAGGAAGAGATCCGCCTGGCGACCGGTCCCAACTTCGCCGAGAACCTCACGGTCAAGGGAATTGCCGGCGTCGGCGTCAGCGGCGCCACCGGCGCGGTCGACCGCATTACGCAAGAGATTCTGCTGTCGCTCGAAGAACGCAAAACGCTGGTGGTTTGGTTATTCGACCAATCGGGCAGCCTGGAGGGCGCACGCGGCGAGATCATCGATCGCTTTGACCGCGTCTACGAAGAGTTGGGCGTCGTCGAGACCAGCGGCAACCCGGCCTTCAAAAAGCACGACGACAAACCGCTGCTGAGCGCCGTCGTCGCATTCGGCCAGCAGATCAACTTTCTGACACCCAGGCCGACCGACGACGTCGAGGCCATCAAGTCGGTGGTCGCGGGCATCCAGACCGACACGAGCGGCGTCGAGCGAACGTTTACGGCGGTGCGCGAGGCGGCCGATCGGTTTCGTGCATTGCGCACGCAACAACCGCGGCGAAACGTGATGTTCGTGATCTTCACTGACGAGGTCGGCGACGACGAAGCCGAGTTGGACGAGACGGTTACGATCTGCCGGCGCTACGAGATTCCGGTGTACTGCGTCGGCGTGCCGGCGCCGTTTGGCCGGCGCGAAGTGCTGGTGCGCTACGTCGATCCCGATCCGCAGTTCGATCAGACGCCCCAGTGGCTGCCGGTGCGGCAGGGACCCGAATCGTTCCTGCCGGAGTTGGTCAAGATCGGCTCGCACGAGCGCGACGATCCGATGGACTCGGGCTTTGGTCCTTACAGTCTGACGCGGCTGTGCTACGAGACCGGCGGCATTTTCTTCACCGTCCGAGGCGAACCGGAGCGACGGCGCGGCCGGCGCAACGCAACGGGCGCCGGCGCGGCCGAATTCAGCCGCGGCTTCGATCCGCAAATCATGTTCAACTATCGGCCGGATTACGTGCCGATCAAGGAGTACCAGCGCCTGGTTGCGCAGAACAAGGCGCGGGCGGCCTTGGTGCAGGCGGCGCAGATGTCGTGGATCACTCCCATGGAACAGCCGCAGTTGATGTTTCCCAAAACGAGCGACGCCGATCTGGTCAACCGGTTGACCGTGGCGCAGCGCGCGGCCGCCGTACTGGAACCGAAGATCAACCAGCTCTACGAGGTGCTCAAGCAGGGCGAAAAAGACCGCGACAAGCTGACCTCGCCGCGCTGGCAAGCCGGTTACGACTTGTCGCTGGGGCTGGTATTGGCCCTGCGAGTACGCACCGAAAGCTACAACGCCATGCTGGCCCGGGCCAAGACGGGCATGAAGTTCGAAAACGCCAAAAGCGACACGTGGCTGTTGGCACCGGCCGACGAGATCTCCGTCGGCAGCGGCTGGGAGAAAATGGCCACCGAGGCCAAGGCCCATCTCCAACGCGTGGCCCGCGAGCATCCGCACACCCCATGGGCCGTGCTGGCCGAGGCCGAATTGAAGCAGCCGCTGGGCTGGGCCTGGAAGGAAGCTTATACCGGCGTAGCCGAACGGCAGCAGGCCGCCCGTAATCCGCCGCCACGGCGTCCGCCGAGCAACGACAAGGCCGACATGCTGCCGCGTCCCGTCAAACGTCCACCGCCGAAGCTTTAGCCTGTTGAAGTATTCGACGGACTGCGACATCGCATCGATGCGATGACAGAATAGCTACGTCGGAATTCTGCGATTCCGTGCGAAGCTTTGCTTCGCCACTGGCGCTTGTTGAAAAATGCCACGACGGCGTTTTCCAACAGGTTGTCAGACGGCGCCGGTTGGCTGTTCCAGCACGGGGATATTCGCGCGACGACGAGCCCGCGTGTCGGCGTTCGCTCGCCGTCAGTTGCCCAGTGCCGTCGAATCGCTGGCAAAGTCGACCGTCGCGTCGTGATCGTAGAAGTATCGGCCGATCAATTGCGCCAAGTGTTCGACGAACTGGCGGCGAAAGTGCGATTCGGGCTTGTCGCCGGAAGGGATGGCGGCATTCGGCGGATAAACCGCCTGCGGCAGGTGCCGCTCGAACACCGGCTGCGACCCCTTGGACAGATCGTAGACCAGGATCTTCACGTTGGCCTTCCCCTGGTACAACGTTTGCCCCTGGTACAGGTCGAATTCCTCGAGCTCCAAGCCGACGACCATGTCGGCGTCCAGCGCCTGGCCGATTTCGTAGTACTCGTCCCAGGAGTTTTCATCGGCCCATTCAGAGACGTCGCGTTGGTCGATCAGTTCGATCTTCTTCACGTTTTTCTGCAGCAGCACGCCCACGTGCTTGGCCAGGTCGCGCGAGGCGCTCGAATCACGAAAGTGCAGCGATGTGACCGGTCGACAAATGACGGCCACGCGTTTGCCCTTGAGCTCCTTGAAGTCGGCTTTGGTATTGGTGCCTTCGACGATGTACATGGCCGTCGCCAGGATGGAGCAGCCGCTGGCCAGCGCGAGCCCCAGCGCCAGCGTAGCAACCATCGAGATCATCACTATCGACTGTGAGCGAAGGCGATCCATCGCAGGTCCTCGTATCGTCCGTGATTGATTCAGCGGCAGCGTTTCGTGGCGCCGCGTCGCGCCCGTGTGGGGCTAGTAATCTTTCCCGAATCTCGTCGCATGTTCAACCGGCCCACAGACGAAGGATCCACTCGCCCACCAGCAGCGCCGCTCCCACGCCGACCATGGCAATCAGCACGGCTTCGCTCGGTTGCCGCAGGGGCCATCGTCCGCTTGCCGCGGCCAACAAGGCTCCGCCCGAGACTGCCATGGCCGTCATGGCCAACAGCGTTCCGCCCACGTGCATTCGCAGGGCATCGCTCAGTTGGCCGTGCGTCGCATAGGCCCAGGACGTCGTCATTCCGCAAGCCGGACAGCGAATTCCTGCCACGATTCCGAAAGTACACGGCGGCAGACCGAGTTGTTCGTGCGTTCCCCAGCCGCGCGGATCCGGACGCAAACAACTTGCCAGCACCAACGTGCCCAGCAGGCCCAACCCCAAGAGCGCCGCCAAGAAACGGCCGCGTTGGGAAATTGCGTTCAAAGGTGTTCCGCGAGCCGAGCTCGCGCTGTGGTCAACGAAAGGGACGCGGAGCATAGCGATCCCCCCTGCGTCGTGCAAGAGCGTTTATGGTCGGCCGGTGGTGGGGAGTTGCGCGTCCAGTTTACCAGATGGCTAGACAGCCCGTTGAATTCCTCAATAGGCTGTTAGTCACGTGACTGGCCGCTGTGATAGCTGCGCCAGCGCTGCCAGCCGGTCGGCCTCGGCTTCGTCGATCGAAACGCGGCGAATCGCCGTGGCCTTGCCCGTTTCGGCATCCACGTCCACGATGGTACCCATCAGGCGGACGTCGTGCAGCGCGACCTCAAAATGGGTTGGATAGAACGTAATAGTCGACTCCATCACGCGATCGGTGCGGCGCCCCAGAATGCTGTCGATCGGCCCGGTCATGCCCACGTCGCACTGAAACGCGGTGCCGCCGGGTAAAATGCGTTCGTCGGCGGTGGGAACGTGCGTGTGGGTGCCCAAGACGGCGCTGACGCGGCCGTCGAGAAATCGGCCCATCAGTTGCTTGTCACTGGTGGCCTCGGCGTGAAAATCGAGCAGGATCACCTTGACCGACGAGGGGAGCGCCGCCAGCACGCGATCGGCGGCCGTCCAAGGGCAGTCGACCGGCCGCATGAACACGCGTCCCAGCAGGCTAAAGACCGCCACGTCGACGCCATTGGTGGCCGGCACGACGGCCCACTCGCGCCCCGGAGCCTGGCTGGGAAAATTGGCCGGCTTCACGATGTTGGGTTGGCTTTCCAACACGCTGGCGATTTCGCGGCGGCGATAGATGTGGTCGCCCAGCGTAACGCAATGCACGCCGGCGGCCATGAGCTCCTGATAGTTGGCCGGCGTCAGCCCGGAGCCGCCGGCGCAGTTCTCGCCGTTGGCCACGACCAGGTCGATGCCTTCGCTCTCGACCAATCCGCGCACGGCGCGCGAAACGATCTGTCGCCCCGGCTTGCCCACGATGTCACCGATCAGCAGGATCCGCACGAGTCTGCGCTTCCTTCCTGGTGGCGAGGCTGTTCGCCCGCCATGAGTTATCTGGCGATCTCGGTAATCCGCGTTTCGCGGAGCACGGTCACTTTGATCTCGCCAGGATACGTCAACTGCTCCTCGAACGCGCGGGCGATGTCGCGGCAGACCTTGGCTGCCGAGGCGTCCGTCGTGTCTTTGGCGCTGACCAGCACGCGCAGCTCTCGCCCTGCCTGAATGGCAAACGCCTGGTCGACGCCGTCAAAGGCGGTGGCGATTTTTTCGAGCTCTTCCATGCGCTTGATGTATCGCTCGAGCGTCTCGCGCCGGGCGCCAGGGCGAGAGGCGCTGCAGGCGTCGGCCGCGGCCACCAGCACGGTGTAGGGGTGGTCGATGCGAATGTCGTCGTGATGCCCCAGTGCGGCATGGACGACCTCCGGCCCTTCGCCGTAGCGCTTGAGCAACTCGGCGCCGATCTTGGGGTGGCCCCCTTCGGCTTCGTGGTCGGCAGCCTTGCCGATATCGTGCAGCAGGCCGCAACGTCGCGCCAGCCGCGCGTCGAGCCCCAGCTCCTCGGCGATGAGTCCGGACAGAAAGGCCACTTCGATCGAGTGTCGCAGGACGTTCTGGCTGTAGCTGGTGCGAAAGCGCAGCCGCCCGAGCAGATGGATGATCTTGGGGTGCAAGGCCGGGATGTCGGCCTCCTGCGCCGCTTCCTCGCCCCGCTTCTGAATGTGCTGCTCCATTTCGGTTTGGGTCTCGGCCACCAGCTCTTCGATGCGTGCGGGGTGAATCCGCCCATCGGCGATCAGCTTGTTCAGCGCCAAGCGGGCGACCTCGCGGCGGACCGTGTCGAACGCACTGACGATCACGACGCCGGGCGTGTCGTCGATGATCACATCCACGCCGGTGGCCTTCTCGAAGGCGCGGATGTTGCGCCCTTCGCGGCCGATGATGCGCCCCTTCATTTCATCGCTGGGGATGTCGACGGTGCTGGTGGTGGTTTCGGCCGTGTGGGTGGCCGCGTAGCGTTGGATGCAGGTGAGCAGCACGTCGCGCGACTTGGCCTCGACGATCTCGGCCATTTTCCTTTCGTGCTTGAGAATCAGCGCGCCGGCTTCGTGGGTCAGGTCGCGTTCGAGCATTTCCATCAGCCGGGCGGTCGCTTCGTCGCGGCTTAATCCGCTCAGGGCGTGGAGCGTCTGACGCTGCACGTCCAGGACGCTGGCCAACTCCTCGTTGCGACGGTTGGTGTCCTCGATCTTCTCGGCCAGCTTGCGCTGGGTGGTCTCGACCATTTTCTCCTGGCGGTGGAGTTGCTCGTGCTGCTGCTCCAGCGCGTCCTGGCGTTTGTCGAGCAGCCGCTCGCGTTCGTGCAGCTCGTGGCGGAGCCTGGCCAGCTCGTGCTCGCCTTCGGCCTTCTGCTGGATGGCCAATTCCTTGATTTCAAGCTCGGCCTCCTTGCGGCGATTGGCGCTCTCGCGGTCGGCACGCGTAATGATTTCGCGTGCTTCGGTCTCGGCGTCCCGGCGGCGCAAGCGATCCATGAGCTTGACGCCGACGAACGTGAGCACGGCCGCGCCAACGACGACCGCGGCGGCCAGGTAGATACTGATCTGCACGTAAGGTTCCCCCTCCCGATGGCCAACCGCGCTGCGGGATTCGGGGGCAACGTCTGCGCACCATCATTCGGAAGCGCAAAACCGCCCGACGTCAGAAAGAGATGCGTCCCAAAAAGCGGCCTACGATCGCAGGCCGCTGCGCCACGTTGCGCGCAGCAGACGGGGATCTCGGGACGATACCAGGGGGGCAAGGACCATACACGGTTCCGGCAGGCCGACGAATCGGCGCAGACCTCGAAACGTGCATCGTAAGTGTTGGCTAGCCTTTTCGAAAGTTCCTCGTCCGCGACAGGCAAACAATCGGGAACTTTCGGTCAACGCATAATCCACGCTTACCCAGTCATGCGGGAATGCTCCGCACACCGCGGCGCGGGTCGTTTTGGGCTGGCAAATCGCCATCCAGCGGACCCGATGGGCCGAAATAGCGGCGGCACGGCTCCCCAGCAGCAGGCCGAGGAGATATCGCAGAAATACCAACAGAAACATCGTGGTTGCGAACTCCCGCAAATCGCTTAGTCGTTGTCACCCACTAAAGAATCGTCGTCGATGCTGCCCAAACGCTTTTGGTAGCAACTCCCTCCGGACGGACCCGAAGGCGTACTTTGGTTTGCTCGCGGGAAAAACACAACCCGCTTGGCGCTCATCGCCACCCGGTCGTGCTTCCCTCGCTCTGTTAGCATCCTATCACAGTCAGCGGCAACTGCAACTAGCACTGCGGCCAATTGTGCGCTAGGATAACACAAGGCGGGGCGGCAACTTACGACTGGCCGACTTGTTCCGTTTGGGTAAGAGACGACCGCTGGCGGGCCGCCAGGACGAGCCGTGCTTACCGCCCGCTTTTGGTCCGCCGGAAACCGGCAAAACTTCCCATGCTTCCATTCGAGCAGCGTCTGTTGGCCGCCTGGCCCCGCACCGCCTGGCAGGACGTGGGCGTCGTGCTGGCCGTCTCCGGCGGCGCCGATAGCGTGGCGCTCGCCCGGGCCAT
>JBGSYQ010000137.1:0-1577 GCA_041750795.1 Pirellulales bacterium
TCCACGGAAACAATTAGATTGCGACGAGCACGACCTCACCGCATTCAGCCAACGCGCGAATCTTGGCAGAACAAGTGGCTGAATTCAAGCAAACTGTTCAGGCCACTGGCGCAAGTGGTTTCGCCACCAGGAAGATGCGCGTCGAAGAACCTGGAAAATAGTTCGCGGCGCGATTGCAGCTTACAGTACGCGACTTACCGACGTAGCGCCGGGTCGGCCGCGGTCTGCACCTCGGGCTTGATCAGCCAATAGCGCAGCGCCTGACGCTCGAGCAACTGGAGGCCCAGTCGCTCGGTGGCGCGCTTGCCGCCCACCACCAGGTCGCTCAGGTCGGAGACGATCGATTGCACGTCGCCGATGTAGGAATGACCCAGCAGGCTGGTGTCGACCAGCGAGGCGTCGATCGTATCCAGCCCGTGCGCGACGATCAGCTCCGGCTGCGTCTCGCCCAGCCGCTGATAGTTGTGAAAGACGCGCGACATCAGCAGCGCCCGATCGCGCGACGATGCATAAAGCGTGCAGTGCTGCGTGTTGCTGACGATGTGCGGCAACACCTGCGACTGGAACACGCGGCTGTCGATGTCCGGCGCGGCCAGCACCAACTCGCGGAACACGGCCTTGTTGCGCTCGTGCAGCCCAGGAGCCATGCCCCGCAGCGCGCCGGCCAGCACGCGGTTGCCCATGCTGTGGGCGATGATGTGGACGCGCTTCGCGCCGGACCGCGAGGCCAGATCGTCCAGCACTTCGCCGAGCGCCGGGATCGACACCTCGGCGTGCTGCTCGTCGAACGTGTATTTCACCGGATCGGCATACGAGGGCCAGCAGAAGGCCATCGTCGCGCCGGGAAACTTCAGGTCCACGGCCAACTGGGCCGTGCGAAAGATGGCGTCCTCGAACGAGACGTTGTAGCCGTGAATGAACAACAGCGCCGCGCGGGTGTCCGACTTTTCAATCTGCGCCGAAAGGCTGCGGTAAAACGCGTCCTTGTCCGCGTGCTCTTCGACGTGCTTCAGCAGAAAGTGTTCGTCGGGGTTCTCCCGCGCCTCGAACACCCACACGGCCAGCGGCCGGCTCAAATCTCCGGGCGTGCGATTCTGCGGCGGCGGCACGGAGATCGTACACTTGCCGTACGACACGTCCGTCGGCCGGCAGCCATACAACTCGCCCGACATCTCGTCGCGCAACTGAGACCGTACGTACGCTTCGACGGCGCCCATCGCGCACAGTACCAGGCAGCCCGCAATGGCGCCAGTGAGTGCCCAGGAGCGCTTGCCGAACCAGGGCAAGACAAGCGCCGCCAGCACCACCAGTCCGTAGATCACGAACGCCGGCAAGCTGGCAAAAAACCCCCAGAAATAAACCAGCCATTCGCGGTCTTTGGGCGCCAGGCGATTGCGATTGGTGGCGAAGTGGATGTCGACGGTCGCCGGCGGCGGCACGTCCGCCAGGGCTTGCGTCTCGGTTGGCGCCGATGAAGTTGCTTCAGGGGTTGTTTCGGCGGGTAGCTCAGGGTGGAACTCGGCCGTCGGCGTACTTGGCGCGGCGGCGCCCGTTTCTGCCTGCGCATCGCTGGCGGT
>JBGSYQ010000138.1:0-3714 GCA_041750795.1 Pirellulales bacterium
GTTGCGTTCCCTGCTTCGCAAGCGCGACATAGCCGACGCTGGCGGTCAAGCGCTGGCAGCCGTTTGGCACGCTGGTCTGGTGGACGGCTGCGCGCAGGCGATCGAACGTTGCCATGGCGCTGCCCTCATCCACGTCGGCCAGCAGCACTCCAAACTCGTCGCCACCCAGCCGCGCCAGCAGGTGTTCCGGTCCGACGGCCGCGCGTGCCATGGCCTGCGCCACCCGACGCAAGACGTCATCGCCTTCGGGATGTCCGCAGGTTTCGTTGAGCGATTTGAACTGGTCGAGATCGACGATCGCCACCCAACGCGCGTTTTCCGCCGGCTGTTGTCCCTGGCAGGCGTTCGCCAATTGCGCATCCCAGGCGCGCCGATTCGGCACTCCCGTCAGCGAATCGAGCTGCGCCAGTCGCTCGCATTCGTCGCGCTGTCGCAGCGCTTGCTCGCGGTCGCGGCGCAGCCGCACGATCTCGGTCAGCAGCGTGCAGGCGAGCCAAAGTTCACGCTCCGGATAGTCGACACCGAGCGCAACGTCGCCCCAATCGGCCGGCCCCAGGCCGACGATGCCCGTCAACCGTTGATCCGGCGAACCCACGAGCGCGTCCAGCGGCAACTGGCCGGCCGTTGCCGCATCGGCCGCAGATAGATCGGTGACCACCAGGTCGATCGCAACCGCTGTCGGACGATGCTCCCCTTTCAGCCAGACGCTGGCGCCATGCTGCCTCAGCATTTGCGCAACTGTCCGCGCAGTCTCGGCGTGGTGGCTTAAGACCAGCAGCGTGGGCGGCGACATTGCGAGCATACGCTGGATTATATATTGCCCGCGAAAACGCCGGGGCGATCGCCCTCTGGGCCGTCGGTTGCACGCGGTTGCTTTTCAGCAGGTCCTCGGCGCGTTAGAATTCCTCGAACGCGCAACCGGGGTCACAGCATTCTTTGGCAATTTTCTCCCGGGCGAAGCGGACCAAACGGAGAGTCCGCCGCCCAAATTTTTGTCCTGCGGTGCGCGCGCGAATCCAACTGGAAGGGCGTGGGCCATGAGCATTGAAACGGTGGACGTCGGCGCGGTGCCCGCGTCGTGGACGCGGCGGCATTTGTTGGACCTCGAAAGCCTCTCGGCCGAGGAGCTTAACGTCATTCTCGACAGCGCCGCGATGTTCAAGGAGGCCACCGCCAACTGCTCGCAAAAGATCCCAGTGCTGGCCGGCCGCACCTGCGCCAACCTGTTCTTCGAGAACTCGACCCGCACGCGCACCAGCTTCTCACTGGCCGCGCGCCGCCTGGGCGCCGACATCATCGATTTTTCCGCCTCCAACAGCAGCTTGTCCAAGGGCGAAACGTTCATCGACACGGCCAAGAACATCGAGGCCATGGGCATCGACGCCGTCATCGTCCGCCATCGCACGCCGGGCACGGCCCAACTGCTGGCGCAAAATCTCCACTGCTCGGTGCTCAACGCCGGCGACGGAGCCCACGAACATCCTACGCAGGGCCTGCTCGATATCCTCACCATTCGCGAGCGCCTCGGCCGCATCAAGGGGCTGACGATCGCGCTGGTGGGCGACATTGCCCACAGCCGCACGGCGCGCTCGAACATCTGGGGACTGAAGAAGCTGGGCGCGCACGTGATCGTGTGCGGGCCGTCGACGCTGGTGTCGAAGCGCTGGGAAGAGCTCGGCGTTGAGGTGGCCCACAACCTGGACGAAATCATTCCGCGCTGCGACGTGCTGAATCTGCTGCGCATTCAATTCGAGCGGCAGGCCACGCGGCCCTTCCCCTCGGTGCGCGAGTACGCGCTGCTGTACGCCATGACGCGCGAGCGCCTCGCCCGTGCGCGGCAAGATATCCTCATTCTCGCGCCAGGGCCGATCAATCGCGGCGTCGAAATCACGACTGACGTGGCCGACGGCCCCCACTCGGCCATTCTCGAGCAAGTCACCAACGGGCTGGCCGTTCGGATGGCCGTCTTGTGGTTAATCCTAGGGGCTTCGAACTAACGCGGCGCGCAACCGCCGGACTTCGCCCACCAACCGAAAGGCAACCAAGCGTGCGATCCAACGGCTCGATCCTGATTACCGGCGGCCGCGTCATCGATCCCAGCCAGGGGCTCGACCGCGTCGCCAGCCTGCTGCTGGAAAACGGCCGCATCGCCGGCATCGACGCGCCGGTCGACGGGCGTGACGACCTGCAAGTGATCGACGCGTCCGGCAAGATCGTTGCGCCGGGGTTGATCGACATGCACGTGCACCTGCGCGAGCCGGGGCGCGAGGAGGACGAGACCATCAAGACCGGCACGGCGGCTGCCCTGGCCGGCGGCTTCACTTCGATCGCCTGCATCCCCAACACCGAGCCGCCGCTCGATACACAGGCCCAGGTCGAGTTCGTCAAGCACCAGGCGGCGCTGGCCGATCACTGCAACGTCTTCGTGGTGGCCTGCGTCAGCAAGAATCGCGAGGGCAAGGAACTGGCCGAGCTGGGGCAGCTCAGCCAGGCCGGCGCCGTGGCCTTCAGCGACGATGGCGCGCCGGTTTACGACGCGGAGCTGATGCGCCGCGCGCTCGAATACTGCCGCATGTTCGACAAGCCGATCCTCAATCACGCCGAGGTGCGCGAGCTGACCACCGACGGCGTGATGCACGAGGGCCTGGTGTCGCTGGTACTGGGTTTGCCCGGCATGCCGGCCGAGGCCGAAGACGTGATGACCAGCCGCGACATTGCGCTTTCGGAAGCGACCGGGGGCCGCGTTCACATGATGCACGTTAGCAGCGCCGGCAGCGTCGAGTTGATCCGCCGCGCCAAATCGCGCGGAGCGCGCGTCACCACCGAGGTCTGCCCGCACCATTTCACGCTGACCGACGAGTGCCTGCGCTCGTTCGACTCGAATTTCAAAATGAGCCCTCCCTTGCGCGGGCAGCGCCACGTCGAAGCATGCATCGCCGGGCTCGTCGACGGCACGATCGACGTAATCTGCACCGATCACGCGCCGCACGCACTCGAGAAAAAGATGCGCGAGCTGGACCAGGCCCCCTTCGGCATCGTCGGCCTCGAGACGGCGCTCGGTCTGGTCGCCACGCGGCTTATCGAGCCCGGGCATCTCACCTGGCCGCAGGCGCTGGAAAAAATGACCATCAATCCGGCACGCATCCTGGGCATCGACAAAGGCACGCTGGCCATCGGCGCCGATGCCGACGTCACCATCATCGATCCCGAGTTGCAATGGACGGTCGACCCCGCGATGTTTCGCTCCAAGAGCGCCAACACGCCATTTGCCGGTTGGAAGCTGCGCGGCAAGGCGGACACGGTGATCGTTGGCGGGCGCGTGAAGTATCGTTCGTCCGACGGCGTCGCGCGGCCGACAGCGCGGCGGCCGGTCAAAGCGCGTTAATCGCATGACGCTTGTCATCGACGGTTACAACCTGTTGCACGCCAGCGGTATTCTGGGACGCGGCGTCGGTCCCGGCGGTTTGGAGCGCTCACGCACGGCGCTGTTGAACTTTCTGGTCGAGTCGCTCGACGCGCGCGAGCTGGCCGGCGCCACGGTCGTGTTCGACGCGCGCGAGGCTCCGCCCGGCCTGCCGCGCTCGATCACGCATCGCGGCATCCGAGTGCGCTTCGCCGATCAAGGGGGCGACGCCGACGAGATGATCGAGCGGCTGATCCAGGCCGACTCGGCGCCGCGCCGGCTGGTGGTGGTCTCGAGCGATCATCGGCTGC
>JBGSYQ010000139.1:0-6670 GCA_041750795.1 Pirellulales bacterium
GCGCCGGCGCGCTGGCCTGGCGGCAACTGGTCGGCGCCCGCCGTCACTGGGGCAGCCTGCTGACCGCGATGATCGCCCCGGCAGTCCTTTCCTGCTTCCCGGGGTTCATCATTGCGGATCCTCCCATCGCGTTCCTGATTACTACCGGCACGCTGGCATTCTATACGTTCCTGCTGTTGCCCACCTCGCTTTATTTCGACTTCCGCCGTGATCTCGATCGGCTGCCGACGCTCAAGGGACTGCCCATCGCGCCGGCGGCGGCCGTCATCGGTCAGACGCTGGCGCCGGTGTTGATCGCGACAGTGTTTCAAAGCGCGGTGCTCGCATTCGTCGTCGCCGCGCGGTCGCTGCCGACTCACTACCTGCTGACGGCGATACTGGTGATGATTCCGCTGAACGTCCTGGTGTTCGCTCTCGACAACCTCATCTACCTGCTCTATCCCTATCGCATGCAACAGGAGGGATTGGAGATATTCCTGCGCACCATGCTCACGTTTACCGGCAAGGGTCTGCTGTTTGCCGTCGGACTGGTGGCCGTGGCTTCCTGGGGCTTCGCCGCCGCCGCGTCGACAAGTGAAATTTCTCGCTGGACCGGAAGCGCGATCAACGCGTACACCGTGTTCATGGCTGGCATGGTCGCCGGACCGTCCTTGCTGGCAGCGATCGTGCTGTACGGACTATGCCGGACGTATCGCAACATGAGCCCGCTTGAAGACAATCCGCGATGAGCGCGTGCCTGTTGCCGTTTGCCGCCGTCAGCGATGCTCTCCGTCAGCATCGATCTCAATCCGCGATGGCCGTGGGCTCGATGGACGTGCCGGGCGCGGCGATCAGCAGGCGACGTCCCAGGCGGTCGAGCATCGATCGATAGACTCGGTCGATTGCAATGATCTCGATGACCGCCTCGAATTCCGCAGTGAACAGCGTCGATCGATGAATGGTGACCGTACGCGAGCGGTAGACCTGCGCCGGTGCCTCCGGAAACGGATCGGCATCGATCTTGATCAGGGCGCCTTCGCCGGATCCCTCGATCTTGTTCTTTGCCCGGCGTTTCCGTTTGAATTTCGCCATGAGTCCTGACCGCCTAACAGTCTGTTGAAAAATGCCATCGTGGCATTTTTCCACCTCGCCAAGTGCGAAGCCCGCAAGATTTCGTGCGATCCACGCCGCGCTGGCGGGACAGGAAATCGATTCGCGGAACACCGTTCAGTATACCAGGATCCGCATCCGGCGACGCTACCATTCCAGCAGCGCTTCACTGCCCCAGGAACAGGGGCCGATCCGAACTGGTAATGAGATTGAGCGCCGTTTCGCCAAATGCGCGTCGCAGCAGCAGGTTCTTGGCGCTGTTGCCGGCCACGATCAAATCGGCGCCCCACTCGGCCGCATATGGCAGCAATGCGTGTTTCGGCGATGACGGGACATAGGTTTCTTCCGGCTCGAAGCCGTGCGCTCGCAGATAGTCGGCGGCGTCTCCCACGAGTTGTTCAGCCACCTCCACGGCGTGTTCGAACGTGACCACGCGCACCTGGGCTTTCGGCCAAAGTCGCGATTGGGCAAACGATTTGATGGTCTTGGCCGACTCCATGGACCCGCTATAGGCCACCAGCACGCGCTGGATCGGCCTTACGTCGGTTGAAATGGCCAACAGCGGGCGCACTCCCTCGCCTACCAGCCTGACCAGCGCGTCGTGCGGATCGCGCACCACGCCATGTTCGAACAGCCCCTTCAGGCCGAACACCATCAGATCGTGATAGCGCGCACAAGAGGCGATCGTCGAAAACGGGTTGCCTTCCTCACGACGCACCGTGCAGGTCACGCCGGCCTTGCCGCACGCGGACTCGAAGTCCGCCGTTGCACGCTCGACCTGCTCCTGCGCAACCTCCAGCCGAAACTCGCGCAGCTCGCGCGCAGCCGCCGCGCCTCCCAATGGCACGGGGCCCACACGCCCCAAGTCGTTCACGTCGACGACCGTCACGCCGGTGATTTCCGCCTGATGCTCGTTCGCCAACTCGATGGCTCGAGCGACGGCAAACGGCGTATAAGGCGTACCCGCCAGTCCGACCAAAATGCGCTTTATCATGACACTCCTATTATCAGGCCTCGCGCCGAAATGCCGAGATGAAATGAAGTGAAGTGAAGTCCTGTTGCAACTTTTGTGCCTAACGCTGCGGCCCACTGGCGCAGGCGGCCTTCGATCGCTTGCCAAGCGATGCTATGGTACGTTGATTGCTGTTCCGCGCAAAGGCACGAGTTGACTTTTGCCGGTTCGGCGTGCATCTTCGAATCACATGGTCGCAACCCGGGCAAAGTGTACGCGCATGGAATCACCCGAGAAAGATTGGCGAAAGCGGCTCAGTTCTGAGCGGCCAGTCTACGAATGTCCGAAGTGCAAGCAACCCGCCATGCAGTTCTTCGCCGAGCGCAGCGACATGCCGCGCCGCGCCGACTTCTACTATTGTTGTGCCTGCGGATCGACCTGGGAAATGTAACAGGCCCGCCGCACTGCCCGCGACGTCGAGCCAACCACTCTCTCCGCGCGCCTCGCACCACCGAACGCCGAACCGCCGCCCCGCCAGCAGCGTATTAATAGTGGAGAGAGGCAATCGATTGGCATGGAATGCCAGGCCGGATCCTGCCTTCCGGCAACGTGCTCACGAGTTCTGGCAAAGGAGGTGTCGGCAGTGTGCAGCATCGAAGTTGCAAGGGAGCCTCGCGGTCGAGAGTGAGGTTCGCAGTTACGTGGTGAAGTTGCCCTCCGTTGGAGCGCATTTTCACATCCTGTCTGCGGGGAAGAAGCGACTCACAGCCCACGAGGCTCGGGGGCAGGAAGCGAGGCCGCCAATCATCGGCGGTCGTTTTTATGCGCCCTCTGCAACTGGCCCGCGGGGGAGCTTTTCGTTCAAAAGCTGGATGCGGCGCTCGGCGGACCGTGATTACGGCGCCCCGCTTTTCTTTCGTATCCGGGTCTGCTGCCCGCGGCACAACGCTTGCAAGAAGCTTGCAAATAGTTCGCTGCGGCGATCGAATACGGCAGCGCTTGCGTGACATGGTGAATGACATGCGGGCACTATCGCTCGCTGCGTGCGTTTTCGCCCGCTTCCCGGAGGATTGAGGGGATCATGAGCAGACTGCAAAAGATCTTTGCGCCACACAGCATCGCGGTGATCGGCGCCAGCAGCGAGCCGGGAAAAGTCGGCTCGGTCGTATTGGCGAACCTGCTCTCGGGCCAGTTTGCCGGACCAATTTATCCGGTCAATCCGCGGCACGAGACGGTGCAAGGACTCAAAGCCTATCGCGGCCTGGGCGACCTGCCCGAGCAAGTCGACTTGGCGATCATCTGCACGCCGGCGAAGACCGTTTCCGCGATCGTGCGCCAATGCGGCGAGTCGGGTGTGGGTGGCCTGGTGATTCTCAGCGCCGGTTTTCGCGAAGCCGGCACAACCGGTCACCAGGCCGAGGAAGCGCTGCGCAGCGAACTGTTGAATTTTCCCGAGCTGCGCGTTCTGGGTCCCAACTGCCTGGGCGTCATGGTCCCCGCATCGCATCTCAACGCCAGCTTTGCCGCGTCGATGGCGCTGCCGGGCCGCGTGGCGTTTGTTTCCCAATCCGGCGCACTGTGTACGGCCATGCTGGATTGGGCGTGCGAAGAGTCGCTCGGCTTTTCGCACTTCATCTCGGTCGGCAACATGCTCGACGTCGACATGGCCGACCTGCTCGACTACCTGGCCGACGACGCCAACACCGACGCCGTCATCTTGTACATCGAATCGATCGAGCGTGCCCGCCGCTTCATGTCGGCCGCGCGCGCGTTCGCGCGGCGCAAACCCATCGTGGCCTACAAGGCGGGCCGCTTCGCCGAGTCCGCCCAGGCAGCCGCCTCGCACACCGGCGCGATGGCCGGCGTCGACAGCGTATACGAAGCCGCCTTCGAGCGCGCCGGTATCGTGCGGGTCTTCGCCGTTGACGACCTGTTCGATTGCGCACAACTGCTCGCCCGCGGACCGCGCGTGCGCGGCCAACGCCTGGCAATCGTCACCAATGCCGGCGGGCCGGGCGTAATGGCTTGCGACGCCTTGCTGGCGCGCCACGGACAATTGGCGCAACTCTCCGCGTCGACGCTCTCGACTCTCGACCGGTTTCTTCCGCCGTCGTGGTCGCACCGCAATCCGGTCGACGTGCTGGGAGACGCCACGCCCGAACGATTCGCGCGGGCGCTGGAAACGGTTGCCGCCGATCCACACGTCGACGCGGTGCTGGCCATCCTCACGCCTCAGGCAATGACCGATCCCACCTCGGTTGCGCGCGGCCTGGTCGAAGTGGCGCGCCGCACAGACAAGCCGATTCTGGCCAATTGGATGGGCGGGCAATTAGTGCGCGAAGGGGTCGACATCCTCAATACCGCCGGCGTGCCCACGACGTCCACGCCCGATGAAGCCGTGGCCGCCTTCATGAACCTGGTGCGCTACACGCGCAATCTCCAACTGCTCTACGAAACGCCCCGCGACATGCCCTTCGAATTCGACGGGCAACTGAGCCAGGCTCGCCAGCGGCTGCAAGCGCTGTTCGATACCGATCGCGACATCCTGTACGAGGCCGAATCCAAGCAACTGCTCGGAGCCTATGGCATCGAAACGGCCGAGGTACGCGAGGGGAGCACGGTCGAGGACGTGGTTGCGCTGGCTCGCTCGGTCGGTTTTCCCGTCGTGCTGAAAATCGTTTCTCCGCAGATCACGCACAAGACGGACGTCGGCGGCGTGGTGCTGAACGTGGCCGACGAAGCGCAGGTTCGCACCGCGTATGCCGAGATGATCGCCGGCGTGCAGCAAGCCAGGCCCGACGCTGTGATTCACGCCGTGTCCGTGCAGCCGATGGTCAGCCTGCCTGGCGCGATGGAACTGATCATCGGCGCGAAGAAGGATCCGGTGTTCGGTCCGGTGATCATGGTCGGCATCGGCGGCATCGCAGCCGAGTTGTTTCAAGATCGCGCGCTGGGCCTGCCGCCCCTCAACGAGCGGTTAGCGCTGCGCATGCTCGAGTCGCTGCGCGCCTGGCCGCTGCTCAAGGGCTATCGGGGCCGCCAACCCATCGCCAACGTCGACCGCCTGATCGAGGTGCTGCTGCGTGTTTCCAAGCTGGTGGCCGATTTTCCGCAGATCGCAGAACTCGACGCCAATCCCGTGCTGGTGCGCGACGACCGCGCCATCGTGCTCGACGCGCGCGTGGTGGTCGACCGGCAAGCGGTCGACAATCCGGATCCGCGCCGCTTCGCCCACCTGGCGATTCGACCGTATCCCGAGGAGATGAGCGAGCCGGCAGTGCTGACCGACGGCACGCGCGTCACGCTGCGACCGATCAAGCCCGAGGACGAGCCGCTGTGGCACAAGCTGCTGGCAAGCTGTTCCCGCGAATCGCTCTGGGCGCGGTTTCAGTTCATGTTCAAAACCGAATCACACGAGGCCGCCATCCGCTTCTGCTTCGTCGATTACGATCGCGAACTGACCTCCGTGGCCGAAGCCGACGTCGACGGCACGCGCAAGTTGCTGGGCGTGGCGCGGCTGACCGGCGATGGCAACAGCCGGCGAGCCGAGTTCGCCGTGCTGGTGGGCGAACCCTGGCAAGGCAAGGGATTGGGCACGCTGCTGACCGAGTATTGCCTGAAGCACGCCGATCGCGTCAGCGTGCAAGACGTCTATGCCGTCACCGGCCGCACGAACACGCGGATGATTCACGTATTCAAGCGACTGGGATTCGATCTGGCGGCGGCCGACGATCCGACGCTGCTGCTGGCCACCAAGCGACTGCCCGTTGACACCCAGGCGCCGGCCACGGTCGGCTCCAGGTAAAGGACGCAATCATGCCGGCGGCCGCCTTTTATCCCGAGGACGTCACCGTGCGGCTGAGCGACTTCAAGACCAACGAACGCGCCAACCTGGTCGGCGACCGCCAGTTCGAACCGGTCGAGGAGAACCCCATGATCGGTTTTCGCGACGCCTTTGGGCTGGAGTGCCCGGCGATCAAGCAGGTGCGCGAGTCGATGGCCTCGACAACGTGAAAGTGGTGGTCCCCTTCTGCCGCACTGTGGCCGAGGGACGCCGGGTGCTCGATGTCATGGCGCAGCACGGCCTCGAGCGCGGCAAGCACGGCCTGGAAGTCTACGTGATGTGCGAGATTCCCAGCAACGTGATCTGCGCCGCCGAGTTCGCCGAAATCTTCGACGGTTTCTCGATCGGCTCCAACGATCTGACGCAATTGACGCTGGGCGTCGACCGCGATTCGGAGATCGTCGCCCACGTGTTCGACGAGCGCGATCCGGCCGTCGCGCGCCTGATCGCCGCGGTCATCGCCGAGGCGCGCGCCGCGGGCCACAAGATCGGCATCTGCGGGCAAGCCCCCAGCGACTATCCCGAGTTCGCCGAATTCCTCGTCCGCCAAGGCATCGACAGCATTTCCCTCAACCCCGACGCCGTCGTCAAAACCACCCTCCGCATCCTGGAGCTGGAAAAAACGCTGGCCGCCACGCCGGCGACGCCGACCTAGTATCGGAACACCCCTCTCAACAAATCCGCGGCAGCGGCGCGCCCGTGGGTTCATCCAGCGGCACATAGCGGCCCAGGCCGCGCTCGATGACCACCGGGGCGATGCCTTGCTGCTGCACGCTGCCGACGAG
>JBGSYQ010000140.1:0-15729 GCA_041750795.1 Pirellulales bacterium
TTGAACGTCTGAAAGACGTAGCCGATCTTATCCGCGCGAAAGCGGTCGCGGCCGGCCTCGCTTAGCCGCACGATGTCGGTGCCGTCGATGCGGACCACGCCCGCATCGGGCCGGCTGATGCCGGCGATCACGTGCAGCAGCGTGGTCTTGCCCGAGCCGCTGCGCCCCATCAGCACGACTTGCTCCCCTTCGGCGACGCGAAACTCCTTGATGTCGAGAATCGGCAGCGTGCTGCCATCGGGCTCGCGAAACGACTTGCGAAGGTCGCTGATCTGCAACATGGCCGTTGGAGCGTGGCGTTTCGTTTGAATCAGAATGCCTGCCATCGTATAGGGTTAGGGCCGCCGAACAAGAGCAATTCCCCGCCCTCCAGTACAGCGCGCAATCTCCCCTGCTGGAAATACGTTGCAGCCGACCTGCAGGTTCAGCGAGTGATGCGAAAGCGCGGTCGGAACGCCCCTACCCACCAATTTCCGCGTCGGCTTCGATCTCGACGAGCATGGATGGGTCGATCAAGCGACTGACTTCGACCATGGCAGTGGCCGGGCGAATGGCGCCGAAGAACTCGCCGTGGGCGCGGCCGTATTCCTCCCAGCGGCTGATGTCGGTGACGTACATGCGCGTGCGCACCACGTCGGCCAGCGTGGCGCCGGCTTGGGCCAACGCGCGCTCGATGTTCTTGATCGTCTGTACGGTCTGCGCGTACGCGTCGCCGGGGCCCACGATCTGCCCGTGCTCGTCATTGGCCGTCGTGCCGGATACGACGATCCGGTTGCCCAACCGCACAGCGCGCGAATAACCGACGATCGGTTCCCACTTGCTGCCGGAGGAGATGTTTTGGCGATCGGTCATCGTGTTGCTCTTGCATCAACCGCGGCGCAGGGCGCGGCTGATGTCGCGCTGCATGGATTTCTGCTTGAGCACCTCGCGCTTGTCGAACAGTTTGCGGCCTTTGCAGATGCCCAAGAGCACCTTGGCCCGGCCTTCGGTAAAGTACATCTTCAAAGGCACCAGCGTCAGGCCCTGCTCGTAGGCCTTGCCGGCGAACTTCTTGATTTCGCGGCGGTGCAACAACAGCTTGCGGGGGCGCTTGGGATTGTGGTTGAACTGGTTGGCTTCGAGATATTCGGCGATGTCGCTGTTGATCAGCCACACTTCGCCGTCCTTGACCCGCCCGTACGCCTCGTCGATCGAGATCGTGCCTTTGCGCAGGCTTTTCACCTCGCTTCCCACCAGCACGATTCCGCACTCCAAGGTGTCGATCACCTCGTACTCGCGCCGCGCCTTGCGATTTTCGGCAATCGGCCGATCGTTCTTCCGAGCGGCGTCGAGGTCTTTTTTCTTGCTGGGCTTGGCCATCGGAGGCTGTAGGCGGCAGGCTGTAGGCCGAAGGGGTGGCTCGTGGGTGTTGTGTTGCTTCGCGTGCCACGTGCGCTTGTGGCACCGATTGCCGGCGGTCTTTCGACTTCGCTGGTGGACTGCGTCCCGCTATCATATATATACGCTGGCCGCTCGACAGGCCATGCGGGCTGAGCATTCGATACTGGCGTCCGATTCCTGGGGTGAGACGAGCGTGACCTGCGAACCAAAAACCGCCGAACCGGATGCCTCCAGCCTCCAGGCGCCAGCCTCCGGCCCTTCCCTGCCGGTGGTTGCGCTTGCGCCGCAGCATCACGCCGACGCCGGCTCGGCCGATCGCCTGCCCCGCTGGCTGAAGAAGCAGGTGCCGCTGGGCAACGGCAATCATTTCACCGCCCGGCTGATCGAGGAACTGCGGCTCGAGACCGTGTGCGACAGCGCCAAGTGCCCCAACCGCATGGAGTGCTGGAGCCAGAAGACCGCCACGTTCATGATTCTGGGCAACGTCTGCACGCGGCCTTGCGGTTTTTGCTCGGTGCCCAAGGGCAAGACCGAAGCGCTGGAAGCCGACCAGCCCGAGCGCGTGGCCGAGGCCGCCGCGCGGCTGGGACTCAAGCACGTCGTCATCACGTCCGTCACGCGCGACGATCTTGCCGACGGCGGCGCCGAGCACTTCTATCGCTCGGTGTTGGCTGTGCGCGAGCGGACCGGTGCTGTGGTCGAGGTACTGACGCCCGACTTCCTGGGCAAGCCGGGCGCGATCGAGCGCGTGGTCGACGCCGCGCCCGAAGTGTTCAACCACAACACCGAAACCGTACCACGGTTGTATCGCACGGTACGCGGGCGCAAAAGCGCGTATGCCTGGACGCTCGAACTGTTGCACCGCGTGAAGGAGCTTAACCCGGCCATTAAAACCAAGAGCGGCCTGATGCTCGGCCTGGGCGAGACACACGAAGAGTTGTTCGACACGCTGGCCGACTTGCGCGACGCCGGCTGCGACTTCCTGACGCTGGGCCAGTACCTGCGGCCCACGCCCGACCATTTGCCGGTGGTGCGCTATCTGCCGCCGGAAGAGTTCGACGTGCTGGGTCGCGCCGCCTGTCGCATGGGTTTCAGGAACGTGGCCAGCGGGCCGTTTGTCCGTTCCAGCTACCACGCACGAGAAATGGCGGAGTCTGATTGATCCAACGTTCGAAATTGGCGCGGTGACGATCCCGAATTCACAAACCACGGAGGTGTCGCGATGGGTTGGGGACGATGGTTAATGCTGGGCGAATTGGGGCAAAAGTTCGATTTGCACGATCGGGGAGCGCAGATTTTGCAGCTCGAAGAGCGGCTTCGCACCGCGCGCAATCGCGACGCGGCGATCACTGACGAAGTGCGCCGCCTGACGCTCGAAAACAACGAGCTCAAGCTCTACCTGGCCGCCACGTTTCGCCTGCTGTTGGAAAAGAAGCTCATCGACCGCTTGGAGCTCGAAAGCGTCGTTCGAGACATCGACCTGGCCGATGGCCTGGCCGACGGCCGTCACAGCGGATCGATACTGGGCGATTGACCGTTTGGCCGCTATTCCTTTGGCAGGTATTCGTTCAGTCGCAGACGATTGCCGAACGGATCGGCGAGTTCCATGCACTTGGCGTTCCACGGCGCCATGCCAAGGCCGGGGCGCAGGTAGTTGTAGTTCTTGGCGGTCAGTTCGCGGTGCAATTCTTCGATGCCCTGCATCCGCACAAAGACCGTCGAGCCAGGACACGCGTCGCCGTGGTGTTCGCTCAGATGCAACACCAGATCGCCGCGTGCTACCTCCATGTAGAGGGGCAGTTTCTCTTCGAACCGGTGTTCCCAATTGACGGTGAACCCCAAATAGTCCACGTAAAACTCCCGCGCCTTGGCCACGTCGAAGATGCGCAAGATGGGGACGGTTTGCAGGAAGGTGGGCTGAGTCATCGATTTCACTCTCGCTGCGGTTCTGTGTGGGCGCTGCACGACGCGCCAACAGTCTAGCACTTTCCCGACGTGGCTTGTCTCAAGCGTCGGCAGATCTCAAAATGCTGCTTTCACGTCAAACCCTTGCGATCACGGAGCTTCTTATGACGCGGCGTCTTGCAATCGGATTTGTTGCCGTTCTGGCGGCGATTGGCATCATTGGCTGCGCTCGGCCTGCCGAGGATTTGCCGACTGCAAAACTCGAAAGCGTGCCGGCAGTTGACTCGTCCACCCCAGAGGACGACTTCTGGCACGGCCTGGAGCGCAACGAAATCCAGCTCGATCAAAAGCTGCTGGTGGTCAGGGGCTCCAAAGGCGTGATCGGCTGTCCCTACCTGGACGTCGACTCGTTCGAATCATCCGGCGAAGTCTGCGCCATCATCCCGGCCATCGACACCGCCGGCATGCTCGAGTCGAAAGTCATCGCCGCAACCACCAAGGCGCAACAACTCGGCATCGAAGTCGGCATGAGCGGCCGCGAAGCGCTGGATAAGATTCGGTAGGGGCGGGCCGAGGCTGACACCCCGCGCCGCGACGTGCTACCAGGTTCCGGGTAACCTCGGTGGTCCGGATTGCGCCCCCTTACTCCTTGATCAGATCCTTCACGGTCATGCCGGCGGGGATCATGGGGAGCACGTGTTCTTGATAGGGGACTTCGACGTCGAGCACGTAGGGCCCGTCGTAGTCGATCATCTCTTGCAGGGCGTCGGCCAGCTCCGACTTGTCCTTCACATAGCGAGAGCCGGCGCCGTAGCCCTTGGCGATGGTGACGAAATCGGGATAGCGCTTGGCGGGCTTGTCGGCCGTGCCTTGGCCGATGGCTTCGGGGTTGTCGATCGGTCCCAGGTAGGTGTGGGCGCGGTTGCCGGCGTGAAAGCGATCTTCCCACTGCACGACCATGCCCAGGTGCTGGTTGTTCAAGAGCAGCACCTTGACCGGAATTTTTTCGCAGAAGCAGGTGGCCAGCTCCTGGATGTTCATCTGGAAGCTGCCGTCGCCGTCGATGTCGACCACCAGCATGTCGGGATGGGCCACCTTGGCGCCCATGGCGGCCGGCAGGCCGAAGCCCATCGTGCCCAGGCCCGAGCTGGAGCACCAGCGCTGCGGCTCGCGCAGCTTGTAGTGCTGGGCGGCCCACATCTGGTGCTGACCCACGCCCACGGTGACGATCGTGTCGCGGTCCTTGGTCAGCTCCCACAGCGTGTGGATCGCGTATTGCGGCGTGATGGCGTGATTGGCGGCGCCGAAGCGGAACGGGTCGCTGCTCTTCCAGGCCGCGATCTGCGCGTGCCAGGGACTCAGATCCTCGGGCGCCTCGACCACCTTGTTCAGCTCGGCGAGTGCAAAGCGCACGTCGCTGACGATCGGGATGTGCGCTTCCTTGTTCTTGTTGATTTCCGACGGGTCGACGTCGATGTGCACGATCTTGCCGTGCTTGGCGAACTCGCTGACTTTGCCGGTCACGCGATCGTCGAACCGCACGCCCAGGGCCAGCAGCAAGTCGGCCTGGTCGACCGCATAGTTGGCGTACACACTGCCGTGCATGCCCAGCATGTCGAGCGATAGGGTCTCTCCGCCCGGATAGGCGCCCAGGCCCATCAACGTCGTGGTGACCGGAATCTGGGTCTTGGCGACCAGCTTGCGCAATTCGTCGCTGGCGCCCCCCATCACCACGCCGCCGCCGGCATAGATGACCGGCCGCTTCGAGCGCTTGATGGCCGCCGCGACTTGCGCGATTTGCTCGGGCCGCGCGATCCGCTCTTCGATGAGATAGCCGGGCAGATTCATCGGCGCGTCGTAGTCGGGCACAATCTGCGCCTGCTGCACGTCCTTGGGCACGTCGACCAGCACCGGCCCGGGTCGGCCCGTCGTGGCGATGTGAAACGCCTCGCGCATCACGCGGGCCACGTCGGCCACGTCGGTGATCAGGTAGTGATGTTTGGTGATGCCGCGGCAGACTTCGACGATGGGCGTTTCTTGAAAGGCGTCGCTGCCGATCACGGCCGTCTTGACCTGGCCCGTGATGGCGATCAGCGGAATGCTGTCGAGCTTGGCGTCGGCGATGCAGGTGACCAGGTTGGTGGCGCCGGGACCGCTGGTGGCCATGCAGACGCCGGGTTTTCGAGTCGTGCGTGCATAGCCCTGGGCCGCGAAGCCGCCCCCTTGCTCGTGGCGGGGCAGGATGGTGCGGATGCGGTCTTTATAGGCGGTGAGCGATTGGTGCAACGGCATACTGGCCCCACCCGGATAGGCAAACACCACGTCCACGCCGTGATTTACCAGGCATTCGACCAGGATATCGGCGCCACATTGCATTTGTCGGGTTACGGGTTTGGTCGAGGACTTGGTAGCCACGCATCGCCTCCAGAAGGGATCAAAAAACGTCGAAAGCCATTTCGGGCAAACATATTAGCATACCTTGCGGGGGCGGATGGGACAAACGAATCGCAAGCCGCCGATGAACCCCCGTTTGCCGCGAGGAGCCGGGAACCGGAGCCCCAATTGAGGCAAGGACACGGGGGCGGCGCGGACTGTTCGCGCCGAATGGGGTACAGCATGTCATCGGGTCCGCCAAGTAGGTCAGGCACCCCGTGCCTCACAAACGATGTAGCGAACGCGCGTGCAATAGCCATCCAGATTGGCAGCGGCAATAGTCGGCTGGCGGTTCAAGTCAGGAACGGGGTGCCTGACTTACGATTCCGCGAATTAGCCACACCGCTTGCTCCCCAATCAAGAGCACCAGCACCGACGCTCCCAGCGCTGGCAACACGAAGCATAGCGCGACGATCACGCCGGCTAGCCAGCGGGGGACTTTAGTGTCGGGCTTTCCGGGGAGGCCGGCTTTGCCGGTGGGGCGGCGGTGCCACCACATCCAGACTCCGGTGATTGGCATCAGCATCAGCACGAAGCAGGCCAGCAGCCAGAGGATCTTCGTGGGCAGGCCGAGGATGGAGCCGACGTGCAGCGGATAGTTCCAGGTGGCCCACCAACTGAGCGCCGGGAACTGGCTGTTGGTGCGGTGCATCAGGATCTCGCCCGTGGCGTGGTCGATGACCGTTGTCGCGCCGGTGGTGGGACCGATCTCGTGGACGGCGAACGCGACGTACGCGGCATCGGCTGTCTGCGGCAAGCGGATCGATAGCGTGGCGTCCGGCATCTTGGCCGCGGCCACGGCCACCACGTGGTCCAACGGCATGCGCGGCGTTTCGGCCGACGAGTTCGACTTCGGCGGATTGATGAAGATGTCATACGCGCCGCTCTCGCGAGCGACGTACGCGTATCCCTGTCCCCATACAAACGTGTAGATCAAGCCCGTGCAGGCGATCGTCAGCGCGACGGCCCAGGCATAAACGCCGCACACAGCGTGCAGATCGCGCAGCACGACATAACGCTGGCGCTTGAGCCGCGGCAGCCACGCGCCCCACACTTGCCCTCGCTTGCGCGGCCACCACAGGTACAAACCAGTAATCAACAGCACGATCGTCCAGCAGGTCATCAGCTCGACAACGATGCGCCCCAATGTGCCGGCGAACAGCGTGCGATGGATCTTCAGCACGACCGTAAAGAAATTTGTGCTGCCCAGCGAGCCCAACACGTGCCCGCGATACGGATCGACGTAGACGCTGCGATACTCTTCGCCGTTGGAAATGTAAGCGATGGTCGACAGCGACGGATCGTCGTCCACCACCCATTGCGTGATCTTGAAGCCGGGCGGAAGCTCCGCCTCGACGGCGGACAATTGCTCCTGGTGCGAGACGCGCGTATCGGCAGGAGGAACCGTCAGCAGCCGCGCGTAAATGATGCGCTCCAACTCGTCGCGAAAGATGTACAGGGCGCCGGTGGCGGCCGCCACCATCAGGATCGGCGCCACGATCACGCCGGCATAGAAATGCCACCGCCACACCACGCGAAACAAGCTGGCCGAGCGACGCGGCGATTCGACGGGCGCCGGCCTGCGGCGGACCGGCGGCGGCGCCGGCCGCGACCTGGTGCGCGATTCGTACGACAGACTCATAATGCCAACCCCACGACGTTGGAAGCCGCGCGTGCGGCAATCCGATTGGGAAACGTCGTAGCCGAACCGATGGCGGGCGAAGGGCTGGCGAGTCGAGCGGCCTGACGACTTGAGACGCAGTCTCAACAGGCGTCCATTCTAGATTGGCCGAGCCCGATTCAAATCCACGGCAGAAGATGGAATGACCGCCAGGCGGGGACGGATTCTTGCGAGGCGAAGGAGGTGGATCGAAAGGGAGTGCAACGATCCGTCGCGCGAGGGGGGCAGTAGGTGGACTTGCTCGGCGGAGCCGGCGGCACGGGTGGACTGCGCCACCGGTGCAGGCACCTCGCCGAGTTCGGCCCCAGCTACCTTGCCGCAGCGTCGGAGGGCAGTTCGGCTGTGGCGGTATCCATCTGGCCCGGCAGCGTGGCGGTGGTGAACCAGCCGATCATCATTTCGTCCCACGTTTGCTCGCCGAAGGTGACCCACTTGGTCGGATCCGGATTCGTGGGGCTGTTGGCCGAGTTGTCGTAGCGGGCTTCGCACCGCAGCACGGTCCCCTTGGGCATCAGCTTCGGCTCGGCCAGCAGGTAGTCGATCTGCCAGTTGAAATCCCAGCGAGGCACGTCGAGCAGCACTTCCTTGGTGCCATCGGGATAGACGGCCTCGTAGCGGAACGACTTGCCGCGGACGTGCATATGCGGCGTCATCCCCAGCAGCAACCGGTCGTCTTTGAAGCGGTGTGTCGAGGCAACTTTGAAGTTATCGGCTCCGGGCGGAATGGCGAAGGCAAAGTTGACCACCCAGCCGCTTTCAACCACTTGCTTCACCTCGCTCTTGTCGCAGAACGACAAGCCCAACGTGCTCAAGTCTTCCTGCGGCTTGCCGTTGGGCGTGTAGTGCATTTGAAAGATGATTTTCGAGCCGGCCGGAATGCGCTTGGCCATGCCCGGGTCGGTCGCACGCGGCGGAGAACCCGGCGCATAGGCGGCCAGCAGCGAGCCGCGCAACAATTCGATCTCGCCGCCGGGGCTCTGCAAGAACACCAGGATGTGGTGTACCACCGAGCGGTTGCCCGGCCGCGCTTCGCAGGCCACCATCCACTTGTCTTCGGTGAAGCCGGGATCGACCGTGAAGTGCTTGTAGTCGACGACGCCTTCGGCCGGCACTTGGAACGGCTTGTCGGCCATCTTCAGCACCAGTTGCGGCTTGGCGATGTTCCAGCCGTCGGCAAATTTGCGCGGATCGGGCAAGTCGGCCGGATCGCCCTGGGGGCAGCCTGCGTCGACCCACTGGTGAATCAATTGCTTTTCGTCGTTGCTCAGCCGGGCGTCGTTCTCGAAGTGGCCGACCGCCGGATCGGCGAACCAGGGCGGCATGCGCCCCTGGTTGACCACTTCGCGAATCGTCTCGCCCCAGCCGAGTGCCTCGTCGTAGCTGGTGAGCGCAAACGGGCCAATCTCGCCCGCGCGATGACACTCGACGCAGCGATTCTGAAACAGCCGCGCGATCTGATTCGAATACGTCACGTCGCTGTCGGTCGGCTCTTGCTTGCGGCCAATGAAGCAACCCACGGCCTCCACTTCGGGCTCGCTGACCGGCTTGCCGGCCAACAGTTCGTCGAGGGCGATCGCCAGGTCGCGGCGCGGGTTCTTCGTGCGCTGCACGCCCGGCAAGTACTGGCCGTCGATACGGCCGCGATAGCGCACCACACGCGCCTCGTCCAATACGAACACCTCCGGAGTGCGCTCGGCGGCGAATTGGTCGGCGACCACGTTGTCCGCGTCGTGCAACACCGGGAACGAGATGTTGTGCTCGCTCACATAATGGGCAATGTCCTCGGGCGTGTCCTGCACGTTGGAGTCGATGCCCACGAATCGCACTTTCTGATCGGCGTAGTGCGTCGCCAATTCGTTCAGTCGCGGGGCATACAATCGCGCCAAGGGGCACTCGGTCCCCAAGAACAGCACGACCACCAGCTTGGCCTCGGCAAGGTCCTCAAGCGCCACCGGCTTGCCGGCCGCGTCGTTCAAGCGAAACGCGGGCGCCGGCTTGCCGACGATCGATTCTCCCGCAGCCACCAGCGGAGTGGCGAGCGCCATGAGCGCCAATGATAGTCCCAGCCATCCACAGCGGCCCACCGGTTGCATCATCGTCGTTTCCTTCAGGATCGAAGTTGAAAGTGTCTGTGAACGCATGGGCATCGGGGCCGCGTGATGAAGCGGCCCCCTGTCGCCATTCTTGGCGCGGGGGGCATACAGACAAGTATACCGGCGCGGCCGGCGACTGGTTTCGGGATACTCCCCCAGGCCGGAATGTGGGCGACCGAGACCGAGATATTCCCGCGTTTTTGCCTGTGCTGCAAGACGAATCGGGCGGGCGTGCAAGCGTGGTGGTATGCCACTGTCGGATTCATTACAATCGAGCATCACAGGCAATGCCCTGCCCTCCCTAGTGGAGCGTCGACCCGTTTCATTCGGGTGACGCGAAACATCGCCAAAGACGTAAGTGCTTTGGCGCGAATAAACACGTAGTGCTCCGCGTGGTAGCGATCACCTGAAAACTAAGCGTTGACGGAGCACGAGTGTGCCGCTTCGCACGGCAGTCCTTCCCGCCCACCAGCAGCCTTCCCGCCCACCAGGAGCCCCCGCCATGGCCCGCATCACACGCCGCAAGTTCATTCAGCGTTCGGCGGCTGCTAGCACCGCCTTCGGACTGTTCACGATCGCCGGCACCAAGGCCTCGGGCCGCGTGCTGGGCGCCAACGAGACAGTGCGCGTGGGCGTTGCCGGCGTCAATGGTCGCGGCGGCTCGCACATCAAAGCGTTCGCCCACGATCTGAAGGACCAGAACGTGCAGGTCACGTACCTGATCGATCCGGACACGCGGCTGTACGATTCACGCAGAAACCTGGTGGCGCTGGGCGGCAACAGCGAACCCAAGTGCGTGCCCGACATTCGCACGGCGCTCGACGACAAGAACCTGGACGTAGTGACCGTGGCCACGTGCAATCACTGGCACTCGCTGATCACGATTTGGGCGTGCCAGGCCGGAAAGGACGTGTACGTCGAAAAGCCCATCAGCCACAACGTCTACGAAGGGCGCAAGTGCGTCGAGGCCGCCGCCAGGTATGGCACGGTGGTCCAACACGGCACGCAGCAGCGCAGCAGCCTGGCCCGCGCCAAAGAGATCGCCGCGGTCCACAGCGAAAAGTACGGCAAACTGCTCGTTTCCAAGGGCTATTGCTGCAAGCCGCGTTGGAGCATCCGCACGAAACCCATCGAGCACGCGCCGGCCGGGCTGGACTTCAACCTTTGGCTCGGCCCCGCGCCCGAGCAGCCCTATCACGGCAACCTCGTACACTACAACTGGCACTGGTTCTGGGATACCGGCAATGGCGATATCGGCAACCAGGGCGTCCACGAGATGGACGTCGCACGTTGGGCTATCAAGGACGCCACGCTGCCGAAAAGCGTATGGAGCTTGGGCGGCCGGCTGGGCTACGAAGATCAAGGACAAACGCCCAATACACAAATGTCCGTCTTCGATTATGGAGACACTCTGCTGGTCTTCGAAGTACGCGGCCTGGTGGGCAAGCACGGTCTGCCCAATCGCGTGGAGAACGAGTACTACACGACCGAAGGTGTGATCCGCGATTTGAAGTTCTATCCCAACGGCCAGGGCGACGGCGAGCCGATCGCCGACGTCGAGACCCACGTCGCGCCCGGCGGACCCTTCGGCAGCTTTTTGAACGCCGTACGCACACGCAAGCCCGAGGATAACAACGCCAACGCCGAAGTGGCGCACTATTCGGCGGCGCTGTGCCACCTGGCCAACATCTCGTATCGGCTGGGTCAGCCCACGCCGTTCGATAAGTCCAGCCGGTCGCTGGGAGACAACAAGCACGTGGTCGCCACGTTCGACAACCTGCGCGAGAATCTGCAAGCCATCGAAGTCAAATTGGAAGAGACCAGCTATCTGGTCGGGCCCAAGCTGGCATTCGATGCCGCCACAGAGCGTTTCACGGGCGAGGGCAACGCAGCGGCTAACTCGTTGCTGTCGCGGGCCTATCGTCAACCGTTCGTCGTGCCCGAGCAGGTGTAAATGCGGTGTTTGAGTGGATTTGAGAAGCTGGTGCCAGATTTCACGGTCCATCTAGAGCGCTTTCACGTTCCCTGTAGCGGTATTCGGTGGTTAGTCAGTGCGGACGGTGCAAAAGCGTCCGCGAAAACCGCGATAGCATTCAGTGCTATCCACGCTACACAGCAATTGAAACCGCTCTAATCAATTGAATGGTTCAATCGAACGGCCTATACTGCCGATCGGATCAAAGTTTGCTGATTGGTTGCCACCCACGTGCCGCGTGAGTTGAACGGAGGATCGAGCGATGCTCAGTTTTTTTTCGGATCGCCGGTTTCGCGATTGTGATGGGACATCCCGCCGCGAGTTTTTGAAGGTGGGCGCGCTGGGCGCCGGAGCGTTGACTTTGCCCGGGCTGTTGGCCGCTCGTGCCGAAGCCAAGGCCGCCGGCAAGCCGGTCAAAGAAACCTCCGTCATCTGGCTGTGGTTGGCCGGCGGACCGACGCACGTAGAAACGTTCGATCCCCACATGAACGCGCCGGTGGAGTATCGCAGCACGACCGGCCAGGTGGCCACGCGCATCCCCGGCGTGACCATTGGCGGCACCTTCCCCGGCATCGCCAAAGTGGCGCATCGCATGGCCATCGTGCGCTCGTTTGCGCACAACAACAGCGGCCACGTCGGCGGCACGCACTACGTCAACACCGGCTACGACAACCGCAACATCGACAACGGCGGCGCCCCGGCCCGGCCATCGATCGGATCGATCGTGGCCCGCGTGCGCGGCAGCAATCATCCGCAAACCGGCATGCCCACGTATGTGGCGCTCACCCGCCTGCGAGCGGGCATTGATGGTCCGGCCTTCCTGGGCACGGCCTGCAGTCCGTTCGATCCCAACGGCCAGGCGCTTAAGAACTTGTCGCTGGCCGTGCCGCAGCGGCGCGTCGGCGATCGGCGCATGCTATTGGCCAGTCTCGACCGGCTCAATAGCGAGATCGACCGGTCGGGCGCGATGGAAGGCATGGACCGCTTCGAGCAGCAGGCCTTCAACCTGGTGATGGGCGGAGCGCCGGCGGCCTTCGATCTGAAAAAAGAAGACCCCAAAACCGTAGCCAAGTACGGCAAGGGCCTGGGCGAGCAACTGCTGCGCGCCCGGCGACTGTGCGAGGCCGGTTGCGGCTTCGTCACCCTGTCGTACAACGGCTGGGACATGCACAACAACATCCAAACGCGGATGAAGCAAATCTCCGGCCAGGTCGATCGCGGCGTGGCTGCCTTGGTCGACGACTTGCACCGCCGCGGACTGAGCGACCAGATCCTGCTGGTGGTGACTGGCGAATTCGGCCGCACGCCCAAGGTGAACAAGAACGCCGGCCGCGATCACTGGGCGCCGTTGAGCACGCTGGCGATGGCTGGCGGTGGACTGCGCATGGGACAAGTGGTAGGCGAGTCGGCGCCCAAGGGGGACGTTCCCAAGAGTACCCCGATCCGCCCGCAAGACCTGATGGCCACCGTCTTCCAGGTGTTGGGCATCGACCGCCAAACCCAATACACCGACACCGCGGGCCGGCCGGTTTACATGATCGAAGATGGCCAGCCCATCGCCGAGCTGGTCTAATTCTCAAATAGTCCGCTCGCGCGTACTCGCCGCCCGTTGTGAACCAGCGCTGGCGGCGTAGCTGCCACCACCGACGTGCCGCCAGGAGAACCACCGTGCGCCGCCCCCCAATTTCTTCGATGTGCCGCGATGGGTTCGGCGCGGCCGCATTGCTTCTTGCAACACTGGCTGCCACGGCGACCCTTGCCGAAGAAAACTGGCCGCGTTGGGGCGGTCCCGACGGCAGCAGCCACACGGCCGAGACCGGCTTGCCGCTGTCCTGGACCGAGGCCGACATTGCCTGGAGAACGTCGCTGGAAGGCTTCGGCCAGTCGATGCCGTGCATCTGGGGCGACAAAATCTTTCTCACCACGGCGCTCGACGGCGGCCGGCAGCGCGTGGTGTTTGCCATCGATCGGCGCACCGGCCGACAACTTTGGAAACACGTGGCTTGGAGCGGTGAGCCGGAAAAAACGCACAACATGAACGGCCATGCCTCGGCCACCTGCGCCACCAACGGCAAGATCGTGGTGGCATTCTTCGGCCGCGGCGGCCTGCACGCCTATTCGCTCGATGGCGAGCCGCTGTGGTCGCGCGACTTGGGGCCGTTCGACGGACCTTGGGGCACCGCCGCCAGCCCGATTTTTTACGGTAACCTGGTCATTCAGAATTGCGACAGCGAATCGCCCGAGGCCGCGCTGTTGGCCGTCGATGCGCGCACCGGCGAGACGGCGTGGAGCACTCCGCGCGACATTATCCGCGGCTGGAGCACGCCCATCGTCATCAAAACTGCCAACCGTGAAGAGTTGGTGCTCAACGGCCATTCGCACATTCGCGGCTACGATCCGGCCTCGGGCCGCGAGTTGTGGTCGTGCGCGTCGTTCAGCGGACGCGGCGAGCCGGTGCCGGCTTTTGCGCATGGCAAGTTGTTCGTCGTCAATGGGCTGTCCGGCGATATCTATTGTGTGCGACCCGGCGGCGATGGCGACGTGACTGCCACGCATCGTCTATGGCACACACCCCGCCGCGCCGGCCGCGATCTGCCTTCGCCGGTCGTGATCGGCGAGTACTTGTTGGCGTGCAGCATGCCGGGCATTTTGTTTTGCTACGACTGCGAAACCGGTAAGGAGCTGTGGAAGGAGCGCATCGGCCCCAAGTTCGCCACCACGCCGCTGGTAGCCGAAGGCCGCGCCTATTTCCAGAGCGAAGACGGCCAGACGATCGTGATTGGGCCCGGCCCCACGATGAAAACGATTGCCCAAAGCAAGCTGGAAACTCCCAGCGACGAGTTGTTCCGCGCCTCGATCGTCCCCTGCCAGGGACAACTCTTCATCCGTTCGAGCAAGAATCTGTATTGCATCGGCAACGGCGCCAACGCAAAGTAACGGCGCAGCGGCAGAATCCAATACACCAGCCCGCAGCGCCAGCGAGAGAGCATTAGAGAAAGCGCTTGCTACGGCACTCTCTGGCTGGCGCTTTGGGCCGGTGTGTGCACACGAACATTCGCTGCACGCCTTTGTGCTTGTCCCCGTCTCCACGAAGAGGCTCATGTCATGCCGCCATTCACCCGTCGACGGTTCGTCGCGCGTGCGGCGCAAGCCGCGGTTGCCATTGCAACGACGTCACGCTTCGCACCGCGATTGATCGCCGAACCGACATCCGACCAGGAGCCGCAATTCGCGGGCTTCACCAAGAGCTTCCGGTCCTGGCCGATTCCCGAGGTGTGCGCGAGGTTCAAAGCCATCGGGCTGGATGGGCTCGATCTGACCGTGCGTCCCGGTGGACACATCGAGCCGCAGGACGCCGCGCGCAAGCTTCCGGGTGCCGCCACCGTCGCGCGCGACCACGGCCTGCAACTGTCGATGCTCACCACGGCCATCGTCACGGCCGATCGATCGGCTGAGGAGCTTTTGGCAGCCGCGGCGGTGGCGGGCGTGAATCGCGTCAAGCTCGGCTATTATCGCTATCAGAACTTCGGCACGCTGGCCGCGCAGTTCGACGAAGTCCGCCGGCAGTTGGCCGATATCGCCAAATTGGGCGTCAAGCACGACGTGCTTCCCTGCGTTCACATTCACTCCGGCGACAACATTCCCTCCAGCGGCGCGATCGCCTACATGCTGCTCAAGGATATCTCTCCGGCCGAGATCGGCGCGTACGTCGACCCCATGCACATGACAGTCGAAGGGGGCAACGACGGCTGCCGGCAAGGGCTCGATCTGCTTGCGCCGTGGATCGCCATCTCGTCGCTGAAGAACTGCCGGTGGGTGGCCGCCGACCGCGATGAGCACGGGCAGCAGCGTTACAAGTTCCAAAAATGCCCGCTGGCCGACGGCATCGCGCCATTGCCGCAGTACCTGGCCCGGCTGCACGAACTGGGCTATCGCGGCCTGTACACGCTACACAGCGAATACTCCGATGCCGGCAGTTGGCGCGTGCTCAACCCGGACGAGTGTCTGGAGCAAACCCGGATCGACCTGCAATACGCTCGCAAAGTGCTTCGCGCGGTTGCCGCGCCGTCGTGATCGCACGACTCGTGAGCGCGCCGCTGACTATTTTCGAGATTCTTTGTCGCGCATCTTCCTGGTGGCGAAACCACTTGCGCCAGTGGCCTGAACAGTTTGCTTGAATTCAGCCACTTGTTCTGCCAAGATTCGCGCGTTGGCTGAATGCGGTGAGGTCGTGCTCGTCGCAATCTAATTGTTTCCGTGGA
>JBGSYQ010000141.1:0-4153 GCA_041750795.1 Pirellulales bacterium
CCGACACCCGCGGCCGGGCCTTCGCGGTCGATCCGCGGCTGCGCGACCGCCCGCTGCAACTGCTGGTGCGGCGCTACGACGACGTGCCCATGCTGCAGGTGATCCGCGTACGCCAGCGCCGGGACGACGCCCTCTACGAAATCGATTATTGGTGCGACATTTGCGCCATCCCGATGTTCATTCTCAAGCCCTGCGAGTGCTGTCAGGGTGAAACCCGGCTGCGCGAAACGCGCGTGGATGACGCGCCGTAGGCAGTGCCAGGGGGCGGGAGGCCGTACTCTGGAGCAACGGCCCGCGGCCGCCAGCCGGTAAACTTGGCCCGAATTCCCGCGGCGCTTGCCTTGCGCGCGCCGGCTGCTTATAACACCGGGGATTCCTCAGTTGAATTCGCTGGACGCATACGGCTGATATCTTGCGAATCCGGCGACGACAACTGGCTGAATTCTTGCGAATCCAGCGACCGTGTAAAGCGTGCCTGTAAATCGTGATTTTGCCGCGACGGACACCCCGAGCGTCCGCGCTACTTTTTCCCCAATCTTTCCAAGGGGGCAACCGCATGAGCAACGTCGGGAAACCTGCGCCCAACAAGTCCGGATTCAGCCGGCGCGCATTCTTGAAAGGTTCGGGCGCCGCAGCCGCAGCCACCGCCTTGGCCAACGGGCCGGGCGTGGCCGAAGGCGCCGAAACTTCGCTGGTCGTGGGGCCCGGCGGCTCCACCATCACGCTGGACGTCAACGGCCAGTCGCACAAACTCGAAGTCGAGCCGCGCACCACGCTGCTCGAAGCGCTGCGTTACGGCCTGAACATCACCGGGCCCAAGCCGATCAGCGTCGACGGTTCGAGCGGCGGCAGCACCGTCCTGATCGACGGCAAGCCGGCCAGCGCCAACTCGGTGCTGGCGCTCGATTGCGTCGGCAAGAAAATCACCACGGCCGAAAGCCTGGCCGGCGACAAGCTCGATCCGGTGGCCCAAGCCTTCGTTCACCACGACGCGTCGCAGTGCGGCTTTTGCACGCCGGGCTTCGTGATCGCCGTGAAGGCCTTCCTGGCCAAGCATCCCCAGGCCACCGAAGCGGAAATTCGCGCCGGACTCAACGGCAATCTGTGCCGCTGCGGCACCTATGGCAACATCATTCCGGCGGTGCTCGACGTCGTGAAAGGAGCTGGCAATGGTTGAATATGTTTGGCCCGATCGCAAAGACGTCTCGGTGCTGGGTGGCAGTCACGACAAGATCGACGGACCCGCCAAGTGTACAGGCGCCGCCAAGTATGCCTACGACATCAATCCGTCCAAGATGGCGATGGCGCGCGTGCTCGGCTGCCCGCACGCACACTGCAAACTGAAGAGCATCGACACCAGCGCCGCCGAGAAGGTCAAAGGCGTGCTGGCCGTGCGAGTGCTGAAAAATGCCGGCGATGAAATCAAGTGGCAGGGCGACCTGATCGCCTGCGTGGTGGGCGAAACCGAGGGCGCCGCGGTCGAAGGACTGGCCGCCATCAAGGCCGAGTACGAGCCGCTGGACGTGTTCGTCGACGAGGAAGACCTGGCCGCCGCGGAAGCGGCCGGCCGCGCCAAGAGCGGCCCCGGCAAGGTGCAACTCGAAAACGAGCCCGGCGACGACGAGGACGAAGCCGAGTTCGAGGAAAAAGAACTGACGCGACTGTTCAAGGAAGCGGCCGCCGTGGTCGAAGGCTATTACGGCATTCGGGCCATCACCCACATGTGCCTGGAACCGCACGGCTCCACCGCCGAATGGAACGACGGCAAGGTCACCTCGCACCTGTCCACGCAAAACGTCTCGGGCACGGCCGGCCAGATCGGCGGGCCGCTGGGGCTGACGGCCGACGACGTGACCGTACACTGCGACTACATCGGCGGCGGCTTCGGCAGCAAGTTTGCCGCCGACAGTTGGGGAGTGCTGGCCGCCCGGCTGGCCAAAGAGCTCGACCGACCGGTCAAGCTGATGCTCGATCGCGATCTGGAGTTGAAGATCGCCGGCGCCCGTCCCTCGGGCTTTGCCAACGTCAAGGTGGGCGCCAATTCCGAAGGCGTGCTCACCGTGTGGGACTCGCACCATTGGACCACCGGCGGGCCCGAAGGCGGCGCACTGTCGCAGGACGTCATGCCCTACGTCATCGTGCCCCCCAACTTCCGCCGCAAGACCACCAACGTCAGCACCAACACCGGCCCCACGCGAGCCTGGCGCGCTCCCAACCATCCGCAAGGTTGCGCGCTCTCGCAAACGGCGGTCGACGACGTCGCGGCCAAGCTGGGCATGGACAGCTTCGAAGTGTTCCGCCGCAACCTGGTCAACGTGCCCGAGGTGCGCCGCAAGCTGTACGAAGAGGAAATGAAGATCGCCGCCCGGCTGATGGATTGGAAGGCCAAGTGGCACCCGCACGGCAAGGGCGGAGCCGACGGCTCGGTGGTCACCGGCCTGGGCATGGCCATGCACACCTGGCAAGGCGGCGGACATCCGTCGAGTTGCCGAGTGAAAATCCATCCCGACGGCGGCCTGGAGTGCTTCCTGGGCAGCCAGGATCTGGGCACCGGCACGCGCACGGTCATCGCCACCGTGCTGGCCGAAACGTTCGGCCTGCCGATCGACGCCGTCAAGGTAAACATCGGCAACTCGAAGTATCCGCCCAGCGGACCGTCGGGCGGCAGCACCACCGTGGGCGGCGTGAGCGAATCGAGCCGGCATGCCGGTCTCGACGCCTTGGCGCAGCTCAACGTCAAGGTGGCCGAGAAGCTCGGCGCAGGCGCCGACAACCTGGTGGCCAAGGGCGGACGCATCTTCGATAAGAACGACCCCGACAAGGGGCTGAGCTGGAAGGAAGCCTGCGGCCTGCTGGGCATGAACCCGCTGGAAGTCACCAGCCGGGGCGCGCCGGGCCGCAACAGCAAGCTCTCCAGTGCGGGCGTGGGCGGCGTGCAAATGGCCGAAGTGGCCGTCGATCGCGAGACCGGCGAAGTGCGCATGAAAAAGTTCGTCACCGTGCAGGACATGGGCCTGGTCGTCAATCGCAAGACGGCCGAAAGCCAGATCCTGGGCGCCATGATCATGGGCATTGCCTTCTCGCTCTTCGAAGAGCGAATCATGGACGCCAAGACGGGCGCGTTCTTGAATGCCGAAGTGGCCGACTACAAGTTGCCCCGCCTGGGCGACGTCGGCGAGCTGGTGGTGGAAATCTACGAGCCCGACGAAGAGCGCGCCCGCGGCGTCATCGGCTTGGGCGAGCCGCCAGTGATCGGTCCCGGCGCCGCGATTTCCAACGCAGTGTGCAACGCCCTGGGCGTGCGCGTGCCGGTGCTGCCGATGACCCCCAAGCAGGTCCTGGATACCTTGAAAGCGAGGAATGCCTGATGAAAGCCTTTGAATATGCATCGCCGCGCAGCGAAGAGGAGGCCGTCGAGCTCCTCGCGCACTCGGGAACCAGCGAGATCCTGGCCGGCGGCACCGACCTGATGGGCCTGATGAAAAAGATGATCGTCACGCCCGACCGCGTGGTGAGCCTAAGCCGCGTCGAATCGCTCAAAGCGATTCAGGCCGACTCGCAAACGTTCCGCATCGGCGCCATGGCCACGCTCGACGACGTGCTCGAGCATCCGGCCACGCGCAACTATCCGGCGCTGCTGGCGGCGCTCGAAGCGCACGGCAGCCTGCAAATCCGTTCGCAAGGCACGCTGGGCGGAGACCTCTGCCAGCGCCCTCGCTGCTGGTACTTCCGCAATGGCAACGGCCTGTTGACCAACCGCGGCCGGCACGTGGCCGAGGGAGACAATCGCTATCACGCCATTTTCGACAACGCCGGGCCGTCCAAGTTCGTCTGCCCGTCGCGCGTGGCGCCCGCCTTGATCGCGCTGTCGGCGTCGGTCCGCGTCCTCGGGCCCGAGCCGGGAGACGAGACCGAAATGCCCTTGGAGTTGCTGTTCCGCACACCCAAGCACGAGAACCAGCGCGAGCACGACCTGCTGGCCAACCAGTTCGTCGCCGAGATCGTACTGCCGCCGGTCGATGGCCGGCTGAGCGCTTCGTACGAAGTGCATCACGACGCCGGCCGGCAGGACTATCCGCTGGTGGCCGCGGCCGCCTCGCTGGCCATGCGGGGTGGCGTGGTGGCCGATGCCCGCATCGTGCTGGGGCAGGTG
>JBGSYQ010000142.1:0-4450 GCA_041750795.1 Pirellulales bacterium
CGTGAGCGCCGCTGGAGGGCCGGTCGGCAAGCGCCGCGAGGGTGTCCATCTGCGGAAACACGGTGGGGCAGCGACGAGCGGCCGCGAGCCCATCCGCAGCGGCGCTGCCACCCACAGCAGCGCCAACCACAACAGCCGCACAATCCGACAGGCGCCTGAGGCTGACGGCGGTCCTGCCTGGGCTCACGGCACACTCTGGGCGCCTTTCCATCTTGACTCAGCGGTCCGCGCGCTCTAGGCTCACATAGGCGAATCTAGTGCCAATTCAGCCGGAAATCCGATGCTTAATCGATGGCGGCGAACGCCGACGGTCGGCCCCATCGCGACGAGTGCGTCGCGCGGCGGTCGCAATGCGCTGGCGCTGGTCGTGCTGACCTGCGGGTATCTGATGATTGGCGTTACGCCCAGCCTGGGCGAGGCCATTGCCAAGGTGTCGGACAGTTACAGCGGGTGCGAGTCGATCGGCCTGGCGGTCTGCGCCTCAACCGCACAGCAGCGCGCCGGCGCGCATGACTGGACGGTGCGACTGGCGACGCGTGGTCTCAACACCGCGCGCGACGGCCGGCGGATCACGGCCGCACCCACGCACGGTCATCGGCTTGCCAACGGCCAAATGGCGCCCATGCGCTGTTGATGGCGTGCTTCGGTCCGGAGCATGCGCTGCGGCGCACATCGCGCGCCGACAAGCTTCATGGCTCCCCTTCTGCAATAGCCAGGCGCTTCACCCTGGGTCGTTACGTCCGCGGCAGTGAACGGTTCGAACGTCAAGCCGGGCCCCCACGCCACCAACCGTCCCACCTGACCTCACGGAATTCCGTTCGATGCACTCCAACCCTTCCAACGGTACTTCATCCCGGCTGTCCAACGTGCGCCACGACTTCATGGCCTCGGTGGTGGTGTTTCTGGTGGCCTTGCCGCTTTCGATGGGCATCGCGATCGCCTCGGGCATGCCGGTCGCCGCCGGGCTGATCACCGCCATTGTCGGCGGCATTATCGTCGGCATGCTGGCGGGCGCCCCCTTGCAAGTCAGCGGCCCCGCGGCCGGCCTGACCGTCATCGTATTCGAAGTGGTGCAGCGGTTCGGCATGGAGATGCTGGGCATCGTGGTGCTCATTGCCGGCTTGTTCCAACTGGCCGCTGGCACGTTTCGGCTGGGGCAATGGTTTCGCGCGGTTTCGCCCGCGGTGATCAAGGGGATGCTGGCCGGCATCGGGGTTCTGATTGTGGCCAGTCAGTTTCACGTGATGGTCGACGACAAGCCGCACGGCAGCGGCATCGACAACCTGCTGGCGATCCCCGGGGCCATTTCCAAGAGCGTGGCGGTGCCCGACTTCAAGCACCGCGACGTGGCGCGGTTTCGCATGCACGCCTTGGAGCAGATCGGCGAGCTGCATCGCGAGCAGCAGTACGTGGGCGAGCGGATCGCCGAGGTCGTTCCGCACAAGCCCGGAGAGGTCGCAGCCGCCGAGGACGTGAGCGTCGACCTGTCGGCGATGCTGCCTGAGCAACGGCTCGTGGTCGAACGACTGGCGGTGGTCACCAGCGAGTTGCTGGAATTCGAGCAGCAGCCGAAGAACGGCGAGCGATCGAAGCAAATCGTGGCCGCCGCCGAGGGGGCCACGTCGGCCTGCGACGCCGCCCTGGAGGCCATCAAAACCAACGACGCGCGTCGGGCGCTGTTGACCCAGCGCGCCGCGGTGGCCGCGTTCGACGACTTGCTCGCTCGACTCAAGAACCATCACCTGGCGGCCGAGATCGGGCTGCTGACGATTGCCGTACTGTTGACGTTCCAGGCGTTTGCGCCGCGCCGGCTGCGGGTGCTGCCGGCGCCGCTGGTCGCGGTGGTGATCGCCACCTTGATGGCACGCGTCCTGACCGTGCCGGTCTTGTACGTCGAAGTGCCGGACTACCTCTGGCACGAGATTCATTTCCCCAGTTTTGCCGTGCTCGGCGAAGCTCCCTGGCGCGCGTTGCTGGCCCAGGGACTGCTGATTGCCGTGGTCGCCAGCGCCGAAACCTTGCTCTGTGCCGCGGCGGTCGACCAACTGCACACCGGGCCGCGTGCCAATCTCGATCGCGAGCTCTGTGCGCACGGCTTCGGCAACATGCTGTGCGGCTTCGCTGGCGCCCTGCCGATGACCGGCGTCATCGTGCGCAGCTACGCCAATATCCAGGCGGGGGGCCGCACGCGGCTGTCGGCCATTCTGCACGGTATCTGGATCCTGGTGTTCGTGGCCCTGTTGTCGGGTTTGCTGCGCATGATCCCCACGTCGGCCCTGGCCGCCATTCTGGTCTACACCGGCTATAAGCTGATCGACTTCAAGTCGATTCGCGAACTGTGGCGCTACGGCTGGGGCGAAGTCGTCATTTATGCCGCCACCGTCGTGACGATCGTGGTGACCGATCTGCTGACCGGCGTTCTGGTCGGCATCGCGTTGGCTGCCGGTAAGCTGCTGTACATGTTCTCGCACCTGGATGTGTATCTGGAAACACAGCCCGCGGAAGGCAAGGCCACTTTGTCGTTGCACGGCAGCGCCACCTTTGTCCGCTTGCCGCAACTGGCCACGCTGCTGGGCCAGGTTTCTCCGGACACCGAGCTGCACATCAATCTCGAGCAGCTTCACTACATCGACCACGCCTGCCTCGACCTGTTGAAGAACTGGACCCATCAACACGAGGCCAACGGGGGCTCGGTGATCATCGACTGGGACGGACTCCACGCCCGCAATCACGCCGACGCCGCGCGGCGCATCGGCCGATCGGCGTCCCATTCGTCCGAGAAAGAAGACGAGACCGTCGACGCGGCATAGCAGCCTGTTGAAGAATTCAGCAGGCAGCGACATCGCATGGATGCGATGACAGAATTGCGACGTAAGTCGTTATTCTGCGCTTCCGTGCGAAGCTTTGCTTCACACTTGGTGAGGCTGATAGCGCTCTCCCGCTTGTCGGCCGGCGCTTGCTGCCGTTACTCAACGAGTGCGCGATAGCGACTCGATCTCGCCGGCGTCGAGTGCTCGGTCGTAACACCGCACGTCGTGCAGGCGCCCATGGAAATAGTCGTTCTGGCCGAAGCCGATCCGCAGCGGCGCATCGCTCGCCAACGGGTAGTCCCGGCCGTCGAAGGGGCGCGACGTCTTTTGCAACCGGCCGTCAACGAACAGACGCAGCTCTGCCTGCTGCTTGACGGCCGCCACGTGGTGCCAGCCCGCGGGAAACGCCCGGTCGCTCATCACGCTGACGCCGGCGGCATAAGAGTAAACATGCCCTGACGGGAGCGTGCTGCAGAATACCTGGCCGTCGAACTCGGCCATCGTCCAGGCGCGGCGATAGCGCACGTCCGGCGTTGTGTCGAGTTGGGCGAGACGCCGCCACGTGGCGTCAGCTTCGTAAGCATAGACCTCGGCCAGAGGGAGCGTGCCGGCCATCAGTCGGCCGTTGTGTACCAGCATGCCCATCACTTCCAACTCCTGGCCCAGGCGTCCGACGTCGGTCCAGCGATTCACGTCTTCGAAGCGATAGACGCGCCCGCTGCGCCACGTGCCAACGTGCAATCGCCCTTGATACACGGCAAAGGAGTAGGTTTGCGTGTTCTCCTCCGCGCTGCCCAGTTGCCCGCAATCGGTCCACGACGTGCCGTCGTAGCGAAACAGGACTCCGCCGTCGTAGCTGGTGGCATAGACGAAGCCGTCAAACACGCCCAGGGCTTCGACGCGTTTGCCAGGAGTGCCGCAGTCGGTCCAGAGCGTGCCGCCGTCGTAGCGAAAGAAGCCGGCCGGGCGATAGAGCGACGACGCATACAATTTGCCGCCATACACGACCATGCCGCCGATGGCCTCCACGTCGGGCAATTGCCCGCAATCGGACCACTGCGTGCCGCCTTCATAGCGAAACACGCGCCCGCCCAGGTGGGCGTTGGCCGACTCGTCCAGCGACGAACCGGCCAGGCGATACTTGCCCACGCCGGCGTACAGCTTGCCGTCGAACTCGGCCAGCGACGTGACCGCGTTGCACGGTGCGGGCGAGCCGCAATCGGTCCAAGTCTTATTGCCGGCATAGCGATAGACGTGTCCCGCCTCATCGGCGCCCGCCTCGCACGTGCCCGCGTACAAGTGACCGTCAAACGCCGTCAGCGCGAAGGCCAAAATCGCGTTGCCGGGACGGCCGCAATCGTTCCATGCCGTTTGTCGATCGTTGTCGATGCCGAACTGCAAATGGCGCCAATTGGCCTGCGCGCTGGCAACGCCGGTGTTCGTCTTGAGCGTCAGATGGAAGCCGCGCCGCCGGTTTGGATCGTACTGGCTGATGATGTCGCCGGGCAGGTCCTTGATGCCGTTGTCCACAGATACCCACGCGGCCAGCGAAAAGTCACCTTGCGCAAGCGCCCGCGCCACGGCGGGCGGTGCTTCGAGGCAGGCGTCGCGCCCGTTGAACGCAGCCGCCGTACGCCGCC
>JBGSYQ010000143.1:0-39087 GCA_041750795.1 Pirellulales bacterium
CGGGCCGCGCTGGATCGGCGTTGCCGCTGCTTGCCAGAGCGAGGCGCTAGTTCCCGGCGCATGCGCCAGCGGTCCCGTGGCGGCATCTTGGGCCAGCGCGCCGGGTGCGACGAGCAGACAGAAGGCTAGGACCGTCAGGGATTTCACTTATGGGGCGCCGCGCGCTGCATGCGACGCATGGCCTCGTTGAGCAGGATCCGTTTGAGCAGTTCGCGGCGCAGCGCTGCGCGGTCGGCCGGTTTGGCTTCGGCGGGGTGGATGGTTGCCATGGTGCAGGGGACCCTTTCAGGCGGCGATGGGGCGCCCGCCTCGAAGATCTTCGTCGCGTTCGGGAAAGTCGAGTCCGCCGTTGTAGCGGTCTTTGAGTTTGCGGAGCTCATGGCGCAAGGCATTCTCGGCAAGTTTGGTTAGCGTCAGACGCTCGGGATAGCCGGCCAGGTGGACCGCCGCATTGCGGGCCTGGTTGAGCACGTCGGCCGACAGGTAGAGCGTCGCCCGGACTTTGGGACCTTCGTTCGGTCGGCGGTCGTTCGAAAACAATTGCATGACCGAAAGTCCCTGGGCAAACGTTTGGTTGCCGCCAAGCGGCGCGGCGTCGCGAATTCTTTAGTAGTTTTTTCGGCCTTCGCGCTCACGAATCATCAAACGTCGCACGTTTGCCGCTACCGCTTCACTGACCGGAGCGAGCGTCACGCCCCGAGCGGATGCCTCCAGGCCCGTTCCGCCATTTCCGCCCGTGCCGGCGGGATAACCGGCAGAGCTTGTCAGATAGCCTGGCCGCGTGTGACCGCTGGCGAGGCACTGGATCGGGCCGACAGCAAAATAAACCGGACCCGCGGCGCTGGGCTGCGAGTCCGGATTGGTGATGGCGTGGAGTATTGTCGCCGGCCACAGTCCGCAGACGGCTACTTGGTCGCCAGCGGCGAGCTTTCCGGCGCGGGATTGATGTGGCCGATGACCGTCAGCTCGGCCGTAGATCGCTCGCCCAGGTCGGTGATGAACTCGATCTTGCGGGTGAACTTGCCCACGGTGTTGCCAGCGGTATAGGTGACGGGCACCAGGTGCACCGGCTTGGGCGTCCTGGCGGCGTCGAAGTTGAAGGCGAACGACGGATCGTCACACTGCACGTCGAGGACCGTGAACGGCTGGGTGCCTTTGATGACGATCTGCCGGGTTAGTTTTTGACCGGGCACCACGCTGCCAATCATCAAGGCGGCCGGGCTGACCGTCAGCGGGGCCACGACGCGGCCTTCGACCATCACCGGAACGTCTCCGCTGCGATCGTTCGTGGCCAGCGTCAACTGGTCGCGCAGGTAGCCGGCCGGGGTCTGGTCGTCGAGCTTGACGGCCAATTCATAGCTAACGCGGCCGCCCGAACGTGAAACCTCGCGCAAACTCGGTTCGAGGTAGGGGGAGCTCGCCTTGGCGTCGGTGATGCGCCAGTTGCTGTTGCCGTAGTGCGTGATCAGGATTTTCCTGTCGGCGGTCTGGCCTTCAGCAACAGAGCCCAGGTTGACTTCGCTCGGCTCGAGCGTCAGATCGGTGCGAATGTAACCATGGACGTCCAGCACGACTTCGGCCCACTTGGGTCGGTCGATGGTGACGGTGACGCGGGCGCTGCGCTGGCCGCTGAAGGCGTGGGTGTTAAAGGCGGCGATGATGCTGCCCTTCTCGTGCGTCTTCAGGGTGTCCTTGAGGATCCGAGGCTGCGTACATCCGCAACTGCTGCGCACGCCGGCGATGTGGACGTCGTCCTTATACAGGTTGGTGATCACGAACTCGTGCTCCACCTTGGCCGAACGGGGCACGGAGCCGAAGTCGTGCGAGCGCTGAGAAAACATCTGATCGGCCCACTGCTGGGCTGAAGCAGTGGCGGCGCCGGCGCACAAAGCACAGGCAACAGCAAAGCGGAGCATGGACCTTCCTCGATTTCCCGGGGGGGTGGGTTATTGAAGCCGCGCGACGCGTCGCGCGCATGAATAAGGACCCGGACCGCGCAACGCACGGCGGGCCTTGGAGTTCTGCAAGTCAAAAAGGTAGTGAAAACGAGACATAATCGAACATACCGCTCGGCTAAGCAAAGTCAAATGTTCCCCTTGCGCGCATCGCGCAAACTTTGCGTCCGGGGCGTGAGCACGCCGGCCGGCCCGCACCAGTGGCCGGCGCTTTCGCCACAAGTTCTACAGCCGCCGCACCAGACGAATATCCATTGCGATTTGCAAAAATGGGGCCAAAACGACTAAAGTTCTGCTGGGAATCCGCCGTGGGACGTTTCAAGGATGTGATGTTCGCGCATACCGACATTCGGCAAGCGCCGTGGTATGTCGTCCGGGCCGACAAGAAGAAGAGCGCGCGGCTGAACTGCATCACCCACTTTCTGGGCGTGATCGAGTACAAGGACTTGACGCCGACGCCGTCCGAGCTGCCGCCGCGACCGCCGGCCGACGATTACGTCCGCCCGCCGCTGGAGAAGCAGAACTTCGTGCCCCAGTTATGGAGGGCGGCACGCGCACCAGGGCGAGTGCGGCACGAGGGTTGATGAATACTCGGCGGCCCCCGCTTGGCCGTTCGCGCAGCCGTGCGGTAGATATCGCCGAAACTGGCGCCCTGGAGTCGGCTTTGGCCACCCGGAAAGGCACGGCGACGGGATGCACGGCGCGGAAATATCCGTTGCCAAACGGCGTGATGGCGGTTCAAATAGCACTTGTGGGGGCGGGCGCTGTCGTTCGATGGTCGCCCCGTGTTGCAGCTCGATTCAGGCGTGTCCTTTTGGGGAACCAACCATGATCAGGCGGACTCTACTTGTCGTTGCGGTCGCGGTGCCATGTCTTGTGGCCTTGCCGGCTCAGGGAGCCAAGATTGGTAGCGAAGCTCCGAATCTGACGTTCAAGGATATTCGCCACCTGAATCGCAGCCTGAGCGATCTGGGCGAATCGAAAGGATATGCGCTGGTCTTTCTCAATACCTCTTGCCCGATCGCGACGCGTTATCTGCCGCGATTGCAGGAACTGCACCAGAAATACGCCGAGCAAGGCGTTCAATTCGTCGCCGTCTATAACTCGCAAGACGAGACGCCCAAGGAAATCGCCGCGCACGGGCTCGACGCCGGGCTGTCGTTTCCCTTGGTTTGGGATGAAGAGCAGAAATGTACGCAGGCCCTGGGAGTCGAGCGCGTCCCGCAGGTCGTGCTGCTCGACGGCGCCAAGCGCATCGTGTACTCGGGGCGCATCGACGATCAGTATCGCACCGGTGGCGTGCAGCCGCGGGTCGGGCGCCACGATTTGGTGGAAGCGATCGACGAACTGCTGGCCGGCAAGCCGATCTCGGTGGCCGAGACCACGGTCGATGGCTGCAAGGTAACCGCCTGGCAAGCCCCCCGCTTCGACTTCACGGTTACCTTCCACGAGCACGTCGAGTCGATCTTGCAGAATCGCTGCCAGAGCTGCCATCACGAGGGCACGGCCGCGCCGTTCGGACTGGTGACCTATGACGAAGCAAAGTCGCAGGGCGAGATGCTGGCCGAAGTGGTTCGCGACGGGCGGATGCCTCCCTGGTATGCCCACGCGGAGTATGGCAGTTTTGCGAACGATCCGACGCTTTCGCGCAAGGAGCGCGATCTGGTCGAGGCGTGGGTGCGGGACGGCATGCCGGCGGGCGATGCATCGAAAGCACCCGCGCCGCTGGAATTCGCTCAGTCCGAGTGGCGGATCGGCGAACCTGACCTGGTGCTGACGATGGACAAGCCGCACAAGATTCCGGCGACCGGCTTCATCCCCTACAAATACGTCTTTTTGCAGCCGATGTTCGCCGAAGACACGTACGTCGAGTCGATCGAGATTCGCCCGCACAACCGCGCGGTCGTACACCATTGCAATGCCTTCTATGTCGACGCCGTGACGAAGAAGGGGGGCGCGAATTCGTTCATTACCGGTTACGTGCCGGGCGGCGTGCCGTTCATTCTGCGGCCCGGCATCGCCCAGCGCATCCCCAAGAACGCCGTGATCGGTCTGCAGGTTCACTGCGTTACCACGGGCAAGGAGGAGGAGAGCACGATCTCGATCGGCTTCCGCTATGCCAAGGGCACCGTGCAGAAGACCACCCACTTCATTTTGCTCGATCCGCGCAATATCGCCATTCCGCCGGGCGACGCCTTTTACGAAATGACGGCGAAGCGGAAGCTGGAGAAAGACGCCACGCTGTTGGGCCTGTTCACGCACATGCACCTGCGCGGTCGCGACATGACGTTCCTTGCGCACTATCCCGACGGCAAGCAGGAAACGCTGTTGCAGATTCCCAACTACAACTTCGAGTGGCAGATCGGCTATGTCAGCCCCGAGCCGCCGCACGAAACCAAGATCCCCGCGGGAACTGAACTGGCGGCCATTGCGCACTTCGACAATTCGAAGTTCAATCCGTACAATCCGGATCCGAACTACACCGTGCCGTACGGTGATCAGTCATTCGACGAGATGTTCAACGGCTTCATCTTTTACGTTCACGACGAAGACCAGTTGAATCTCAAGATCGATCCCGCAACCGGCCACGTGCTGAAAGAAGTGGCCGACGCCGCGACGGAATAGTCGCGGCCAGCGGGATGTCACGACAGATATGCAGTCAGGCCGCGAGTCTGCGCCGAGTCCGTCGAACTTCACCCCGCCGCGATAGCTCTTGAACAAAGAGCGGATGCCCGCGATACTATCGGCTTGCCCACGCACCCCTAGCTCAATTGGATAGAGCATCGGTCTACGGAACCGAAGGTTAGAGGTTCGAGCCCTCTGGGGTGTATTTGCTGTAGCGAATTGCCCGGAAGTGCTTTGATAACAGGCGCTTCCGGGCTTTTTTGCGCTCTTGGCGTGGTGTGGCGGGGGCAGGGATTGCTGGATTTGGTCGTGTTCGTGCGCTTGCCGGCATGGCAGCCCGGCGGGTCGCGGGCGCCGGGAATCGCTGCTTTTCGAGCGATTGGTAGTTGCATCGGCCAACTTGTCCCGCGAACCGCCTGCGGCTAGGCTTAGAGTGCGGGGCAAAACACGCGCGGAGAGCGGGACTGTCCATGGTCCCATGCTTCTCGCCCGACTGTCCCGCGGATGGGTGCTCGCCGAAAAATCGGGATCACCCGCGGCGTTGTGACCCCAGGGTCGTAGTTATTGCCATGTTCCGTACCGGCCGCTCAATTCGATTTTTACTTGCGGGCGTCGTGCTGTTGGCGGGCGTTCCGGCCTGGCGGCATGCGCACGTTGGCGGTGATCGGCCGCACAGCCATGCCCACGAGCATGACCACGACGGCTTGGGCGAATCGCACGCACATTTGCACGTTGTATTGTTCGGCGTGGAGTGTACGATTCCGCTGCCAGCGGACGAGGACGATTCGCGGGCAGGGCATACCACGTTTCTCGTGTCGGCCCCGATCGTCATGGATGCGGCGCAATCCTTTTCGCACTTTGCCACTCTGGCTCCGCCGGCCTATGCCGTTGGCGAGCCGGTGCAGGCCGTGCCGACGTTCCGCTGCATCGCGGCTAGCGCGGCTCCTCTGTCTGACAATGCGCGCCACGAACGCTCTGGCGTGTTGTTGATTTGATCTCTTAGCGGCTTCTCCGCTTACTGCTTCGCTAACCGGGCCACCATGCGCCCTTCCTGGAGAGGACTACGCCATGATTCATCGCATTTGCGCGCTATTGCTTGTCGCCCTTGTCCTGGGCTGCGGACAAACCGAATCCCCACAGGCGCCAGAGGCCGCCGACCCGCACGACGTGCCCATTACCGAGGCGGACGTGTCGATGCCGGCTACCTATGCCGATGCCTTGCCACAGATCAAGGGCTATCGCGATACGATCCGCAAGGCGATCGAAGCCGGCACGCCTGCGCACGGCCATCGGTCGCTCGATGAGCTCGACATCGTCCTGGACCAGCTCCCGTCCATTGCCAAGGACAGCGGCATTCCCAAAGAGCAATGGGAAACGGTGAACACGACGTCGCAAGCATTGCGGACCCTTTTCGACCAATTGCACTCGGCAATCGACGAAAAGCGCCAGCCGGATTACTCGGCGGTCGCGGACCCGATCGACCAGGCAATCGCCAAACTGGAGCAGGTGACGCAATGAAACTCTGGCTGGTATTTGTCTTGCTGCCGGGCGTGGCGCTGGCCCACGAGGACCACACGCCGCTGCCCACGAAAGGCGCGACCGTGCAGGGGAATCGGCTGCTGCTGTCGGCCAGCGCCTCGAAGGCCATTGGCGTGCAACTGGGCAAGGTCGAGCTTGCCGAGGTGCGCCGCACGATTCAGGCGGTGGGGTCCGTCGAGTTGCCATGGTCGCAACAGGCGTACGTGAGCACGCTGATTGCCGGGCGGGTCGAACAAGTCCTGGTCAAGCCGGGCGAGTCCGTCGCGGCTGGGCAGGAGTTGGCCCGTATCTCCGGCACGGAGCTGGAAACGTTGCAACTGGAGATGCTGCAAGCGGCAGCGGAGAAGTCGCTGACGGCGCGGCTTCTCGAGGGCCACGAGGCGGCCGGCGACGGTATTGCCGGCAACTTGTTGTTGCAGACGCGGACCGATGCCCAACTTCAAGCGGCACGCTTCCGTGCCGCCTGGCAAAAGCTCAGAGCCATCGGTTTGAGCGATCAGACCTTGCAGCAAGTGTGCGATACGCGGCAATCCGTGCGATCGATTTCTCTAGTCAGCCGCATCGGCGGCGTCGTAGCGATGGCCGACGTGCGAACGGGCCAGATCGTCCAGCCCACCGAACACCTTTACCACATCGTCGATCCAACGCGCGTGTGGATCGTGGGAAAAGTGCTCGAGGCGGACGCGGGACAAGTCAAAGCGGGCCAGCCGATCGAATTCTCGTCGGCCATGCTGCCCGCCAAGCTCAGCGGCCGCATCGACCATATCGAACTTCGGCTCGGTCCGGACCGAACGCTTTCGGTCAAGGCGTTCATGGAGAATTCCAACGCCGCACTCAAGCCGGGAATGTTTGGCCGGCTGGAGATTCAATTGGCATCCGCTAGGTCGGTTGTGTGTCCGGTCGAAGCGCTGACCGGCGAACCGGGAGCCACCGCAGTCCTCGTGCAACGGTCGGACGGCAAGTACGTGCGTAAGCCGGTGGTGGTGACGGCAGTACGCGGCCAGATCGCGGAGATCGACGACGGGCTGTTTCCCGGTGACATGGTGGTCACGGTGGGCAGTCACGAGTTGGCAGCATTATTCCCGAACGATCCCGCGCGGCAGGCCGCGAGCGTCAGCCAACTCGCCGGTATCACGGCCCAAGGCCAGGTGGAACTGCCAACCGATCAGAAGTCATTCGCCAGCGCGCCGATCGACGGGCTGGTCAGCCGCATTCTCGTGGAACATGGACAGCGCGTCGCCAAAGGCGACGTGTTGGCCGAGCTGCAAAGCTTGCCGTTCCAGACATTGCAATTGGACTTCCTGCAAGCCAGGACGAGCCTTGCCCGGGCGTCCCTGAATCTGGAGCGCGCCCGGGCACTGGGCGACGATCTGGCCAGAAAGGAACTTTGGAAGCTGCAAACCCGATTCGACAGCGATCAACAAATCGTCGCCAGCTTGCGCAGGCAATTGACGCTCGTTGGCTTGAGCGAGGGCGAAGTCACCGCGCTGGCGGAAGCGGACTTTGCAGCGTCTGGCCCAGACCTCGGGGCGGAATTGAAGATCCGAGCGCCAGCCGATGGGCTGGTTTGCGATTTTGACTTGATACCCGGCCAGTTCGTTCCGCAACAGGCTCGACTGTTCGAGTTGCACAGCCCGAGCAAAGTATGGGTGCGAACGTTCGTATTCGAACAAGACGCAATCCACGTACGAACGGGCCAGGCAGTGTCGGTCGGGCTGGCGTCGGACCCGGCGTTTCGCGCGTCAGGCAAAGTGGACCGGCTGGACCCGCTGCTGTTTGCCGGCAACCGTGCGTTGTCGATCTGGACGGAGCTCGACAACGCGGAATTGAAGCTCAAGGAAGGCATGGCCGCGACCGTGACGCTGGGGAGCCGAAGCGATGCTGAACTGGTTGATTGACGTATCGCTCAGGAACCGGGGCGTGGTGCTGGTCCTCACGCTGGTGATTGCGCTCTATGGGACGTATCAGGCAACCCAACTGCCGATCGACGTGTTTCCCGATCTGAACCGGCCGACGGTCACGATCATGACCGAAGCGCACGGGCTGGCGCCGGAGGAAGTGGAGGCGTTGGTAACGCTGCCGATCGAGTCCGTGATGAACGGTGCAACGAACGTGCAGCGAGTCCGGTCCGCGTCCGGGATCGGCATTTCGATCGTGTGGGTCGAATTTGGATGGGAAACGGATATCTACATCGACCGCCAGGTCGTGAACGAAAAGCTGCAATTGGCGCGCAGTCGGCTGCCGCCGGATGTGAACCCGATGATGACGCCCATTAGCTCCATCATGGGCGAGATCATGCTGATTGGCTTGCGTGCGACCAAGACCACGCCGATCGAACTGCGTGCCATCGCCGATTGGGACATTCGACAGCGGTTGCTGGCGATCGGGGGCGTGTCTCAGGTAACGGTCATGGGCGGGCAACTCAAACAGTATCAGGTGCTCACTTCGCCCGAGCGGCTGGCGCAATACGGCGTCACGCTCGACGAACTTACCAAGGCCGTCGAGAAATCCAACGTGGTGACCGGCGGGGGATTTCTGTTGGAGAAACACAAGGAGTCGTTGATTCGGATCGTCGGCCGGGCGACGAGCGTGGCGGACATCGAAAACACCGTCGTGCGCGAAGGTCGGCCGCTGTCGGTCACCGTGCGCCAGGTGGCGGAAGTCACGCTCGGCGGACCCGTGCGGCGCGGCACCGGCAGCATCGGTGGCGAACCCGCCGTGATTCTGTCGGTGCAGAAGCAGCCGGGAGCCGACACGCTGGCCTTGACGGAACGAATCGAACGCACGCTCGACGACGTCGCGCTGCCGGCCGACGTGACCATCGACCGCGAGATATTCAGGCAGGCCCGCTTTATTCAAGCGGCGATCAGCAACGTGCAAGAGGCGATTCGCGACGGCGCGATTTGGGTTGTCATCGTGCTGTTTCTGTTTCTTTGGAACGTGCGCACCAGCGCCATCACGCTGGTCGCCATACCGCTGTCCGTCGTTATTACGGCGAGCGTGTTTCGCTATTTCAGCCTCTCGATAAACACCATGACGCTGGGCGGGCTGGCGGTCGCAATCGGCGAACTGGTGGACGACAGCATTGTCGACATCGAGAACATCTATCGCCGATTGAAGGAGAATCGCCAGCAGGAGCAGCCCGATCCTCCGCTGATCGTCATCTACCGCGCATCGTCGGAAGTGCGCAATAGCATCGTGTACGCGACCTTGATTGTGGTCCTGGTCGTGCTGCCGTTGTTTTCACTGGCAGGTCTCGAGGGGCGTTTGTTTGCGCCGTTGGGATTGGCCTACGTCGTTACGCTGTTGGCTTCGTTGCTCGTATCGTTGACGGTGACTCCGGTGCTGGCGTCCTATTTATTGCCCAACGCCCGCTTTCTCAGTCACCGCGAGCCCATGCTGGTGCGCTGGCTCAGGAAGGTGGATTCGCACGTGGTGCGCTTCACGTTGAGGCACGCCAATGCGGTGCTCGCGGTCGTGGCGCTGCTGGTGCTGGCGTCCACCGCGTCGATTTTTGGCATGGGCGGAGAATTCCTGCCACCCTTCAACGAAGGGTCGTTAACCATTGGGCTGGAAACGCCGCCATCAACCAACCTGCAAGAATCCGACCGGATTGGAACGCTGGCCGAGCAGGCGCTGCTGGAGATCCCGGAAGTGACTCACGTATCGCGGCGCACCGGCCGTGCCGAGTTGGACGAGCACGCGGAGAACGTCAACGTATCGGAAATCGACGTCGGCTTGCTTGAGCCCGAAAGGCCCAAGCCCGGCTTCCTGTTTGCCGTGCTGCGCGGCGTGCCGGGGCTTCACGGTTGGGGAGTCGAGCGCGTCGGACGCGAGCGGGAGATCGTGCTGGCCGATATCCGCGACCGACTGTCGGAAATGCCAGGTGTGCTGTGTAACATCGGCCAGCCCATTTCCCATCGGCTGGACCACATCATGTCCGGCATACGTTCGCAGATTGCCGTGAAGCTGTTCGGCCCCGATTTGGCAGAGTTGAGATCGCGGGCGGTCGAGATAGGCGAAGCAATGGCGGCGGTGCCGGGCGTGGTGGACTTGCGCGTTGAACCGCAAGTTGAGATTCCGCAAATCAAGGTCGAAGTGCTGCGTAGCGAAGCCATTCGCTACGGACTCTCGCCGGGCGACGTGGCCCGGGCGCTGGAAACCGCGTTTCAGGGCACGACCGTTTCGCAAATCTTTGAAGGACATCGCCGCTTCGACTTGCTCGTGTGGTTTGATGAGCCGTCGCGCAACGATCTTGAAGCCATCCGCTCAACGATGATTAGCACCCCGGACGGAAGCCCGGTCGCGCTGGGCACCGTCGCCAAGGTGGAAGCGACGACGGGCCCGAATACGATTCACCGGGAGAACGTCATGCGCCGGATCGTGGTGCAAGCCAACGTGGCGGACCGAGACCTGGCCAGCGTCGTTGCCGACGTCCGAGACTCGGTAGCCGGGCTCGCGCTGCCGCCCGGCTACTTCGTCGAATACGGCGGCCAATTCGAAGCGCAGCAAGAGGCGAACCTGCGCTTGCTGGTTCTGGGAACGCTGTCGATCGTGGGGATATTTCTGCTGCTCTGCAAAGGGCTGGGATCGTGGCGCGCGGCGCTGCAAGTGATGGTGAACATTCCGTTGGCCGCGATCGGGGCCGTTGTGGCGTTGCTGTTGACCAATTGGCCGAGTGCCGAAGCGCTGCAAGCTGCCAACTGGTGGCAATGGCCGTACGTCTGGGCGCAGGCAACGAGCCTGTCGGTTGCCCATTGGGTTGGCTTCATTACGCTGGTTGGCATCGTCTGTCGCAACGGCATCATGATGATTTCCCACTACTTGCATCTGATGCAATACGAGGGCGAGCAATTCAACGAACAGATGATCGTCCGAGGCAGTCTGGAACGGCTTACGCCCGTGTTGATGACCGCATTGACGGCGATCATCGGCCTCGTGCCGCTGGCCATGGGCGCGGGGCAGACGGGCAAGGAAATCCTGCACCCGCTGGCGATCGTCGTGATCGGGGGCCTGATCAGCTCGACGCTGTTGGACCAACTCGTGACGCCCGCCCTGTTTTTCAAGTTTGGGCGCAAAGCGTAGCGGTCGCAGGGCGTGCTTTGTGCCGCCAGCATTGGCCATGGACGGACGCCAACGGGCAGGCCGTCACACACAGGCTTCCGCACCCGACAGTCTCCTGCGCGTGATCGCTCTTGCCATGCGAGGCGAGCGTCGAGAGCCTTCGGATCAGCTCACGGCTTTTCCGCCCAGCAGCGCCATGACGAGGAGCACGAGAAACACGACGACGAAGACGCCAAACAGAATGCGGGCGATCGTGGCGGCGCCGGCGGCGATGCCACCGAAACCAAGTGCGCCAGCGACGATCGCCACCACCAATGCGACCAGTGTCCAATAGAGCAGATTCATCGTTGCTCTCCCCGGCGCTTTGAATTCGCCAGATTGCTTTTAGCCCACTCTTGAAAACCGACCGCCCTGTAAGTCACGCGTATAGCACAGGTGTCCAGGGCGGTCGGTGTCGTCTTGAGCTGGTGTTGCCATGTCTGGAGACGCGTTTTCAGCGATCGCCGATGGAGCCTCCGATGGCTCCTCCAATCGCAGCCCCGCGTTGGCCGCCGATCGCGCCGCCGATGTTTGCGCCGGCTGCGCCACCCGGACCGTAGAAGCCGCCGTATCCTGGGCCGCCATAACCTGGGCCGCCGTAGCCGCGGTTGTAGCCGCGGTTATAACCGGGACGATAGTAGCCCGGTCCGAAGTCATCGCCGCGCCAATATCCGCGGTTGTAGTAGCTGGGATAGCGGTTATAGCCGCCGCGATAGCCGGTGCGGTAGTCGCCGGGTCGATAGGGCGTCCACGTGGCGCCGTTCCAGACCACCCAGCTATTGTTCGGCTGCCAATACCACCAGCGGCCATTGTGGTGCTTGTATCGCCAGTCGTCGTTACGTTGGCGATCCGTTTGACGTTGCGCGGTGCGCACCGCCTCGCTGTCGCGTGCTCGATTGGTTTCGTCCCGCTGCTGGGCCGAGGCGCTAGACACAAGCAGCAAGAGTGCCGCGATGATTGCTAAGAATCGCATCGTGGTTTCCCCTCCTCGGTTGAAGTCGCACTTGTTCGCGCTCGCGTGGCCACTTTGGCGGTCACGCCGGTACACTGGTGATCGGCCTTGCAAAGGGCATGCCAGCGCGATGAAAGCAGCACCCTGATCGAGGGCGGTTTCGCCGGAAATTCGCCGGGAAAGTTCGACCGAAGGCACCAATTGGGGCAATTTGTCAAATCGTCGGATTCGCTGCCGAACCGTGCCGCACGCATGCGCGGCGAAGGGCCACGCTGGTGAATCGGCGGCCACCTGCGCAGCAGCCAGGCGATCCCATGGTCACCGCCTTGCACGATCAGGAAAGTGGTGCGATTGGCGCGAGCGCTGGAGATGGAATCGGCTCACGCCAAATCGAACAACAGCAACTCGGAGGGTTGCACGCCCGTGAGTTGCAGGCGCAGTTGGTCGCTGACCGCCGCTCCGTCGCCGGCGAGCAAGCGCTGATCGTCGAGGTGCACCTCGCCTCGCAACACTTGCAGCCAGGCCAGGCGACCTGCGGCGACGTCATGCGCGAGCGTCGCGCCGGCCGCCAACTCGGCCAGATAGATTTGCGCATCCTGATGGATCCGCAGCGAGCCATCCGCCGCATCGGGCGATGCCACGAGCTGCCAGCGGTCTTGGCGGCCTGCCCGCGGAAAAGCCTTTTGCTCGTAACCGGGGGTGAGCCCAGGACGCTCGGGCAGCAGCCAGATCTGATAGAGATGCACCGGTTCGCTGGGCGAAGGATTGAACTCGCTGTGGCGAATGCCTGTGCCGGCGGTCATCCGCTGCAGCTCGCCGGGCTTGAGCACGGAGCCATTGCCCAGGCTGTCGCGATGCTCCAATGCGCCAGAGAGCACGTAGGTGACGATTTCCATATCGCGATGGCCGTGCATGCCGAAGCCCTGGCTGGGCGCGACTCGGTCTTCGTTCATCACGCGCAAGCTGCGCACCTGGACATGCGCCGGGTCGTAATAGTCGCCAAACGAAAAGGTGTGATAGGTGTCGAGCCAGCCGTGGTTGAAGTGGCCGCGGTCTTGCGCGCGTCGGATGGTGACCATGTTCGGCCTCCCGGCGGTCGGTCGTTACGGAACATCGTAGGACGTTTGCACTGAGTTATTCTTGCAAACAGCGCCAACAAGTCCATCGGCGGCCGCCAGTCGACGAGACACCACACCGGCAGATCAATTGAAGGTTCAATCGCCCAGCGGACTGTTTGGCAGCGGCGCCGCGGGCTCGGCGACGCGGCGCGGTTCGCCACCGCCCCCCACGGACAGCGGGCTATTATTGGTCACCACCCGCAGCAGAGGCGTCAATCGCCCCAACTCGGTGGCGCTGGTGGTCAGCACGTCGCCGGCCGATGGCTCGACGTAATAAATAATGTTGCCGCCGCCTTGGTCCACGACATAGGCGCCATAGTCTTGCAGCGCTTGGGCGACGGCCAGACCCTGCGGAGACAGTTTCAACCGCTTCAGGTCGACCTCTGGCGGAATGGCCAGCAGCGAGCCCATGTACAAGTTGCCGGTGGTGCCGTAGTCGGCGCCATCTCCGCCGTCGGCCCAACTGGCAGGCCACACAAACGGTTTGCCACCAGGCGCATTGCGGTTCATGGCGCCGCCTTCGACGGCAACGGCCAGCGCGTGCGGAATCTTGCCACGGATCAACTCCTCGCGACGAATCAGTCCGCCCAAGGACGACATGCCGCCGGCGCGTGTCCCCTGATAGTCCGAATAGAAGCCGGTGCCGCGCAAGTCGTGCTTGACCATAACCGCCGCGTCCCAATCTCCGTTGGGACGCCGCCGAGCCTGCCACATCTCCACGTCGGCATCGTGCGCATCGTTGATGATGATCAGTGAGCCATCGGCCTGCCGGTCGGCGCGCGCATCGTCGGGAGCGCGCATACGGGCGATCAACTCGTTGCTGTCGCGCCAGAAGAAGTTTCGAACAGGGTCGGTTTCGCTGGCGATGAACACCGGGTAGGACCAGTCCTTGACGTTCAGATTGGCGCCCCCGTTGGCCGAGAATCCAGGCGAGTCGATCTTTGCGTAATTCGCGTTGGCCCCCAGCGAAGTGTTCCACGGACTGTTGGCCGAGAACGGCCAGTAGGCGGCGTCACGCGGGGGCGGGGCAGATGACTCCGGCGCCTGCCGAGCCGATCCGCCCCGCGCGGACATCGCCATGGTCACCGCGACAGCGGCGATGAGGCACGCAGCCGGCAAGCGCGAGACAAACAAGTAGGGTTGCGTGAGCATGTCAAATTGTTCCGAGGGGCAGGGGGGGCCTGCGCCAGTTTAGCTTGCGTTTCGCGGGCACTACGAAAATCGACCGGCTACCGTTCGTACACGACCTTGCCGCCGACGATGGTCAGTTCGACCTTAATCTCGCGGAGGTCTTGCGGCGCGGTGGCGAACAGGTCGCGGTCGAGCAGAACAACGTCGGCCAGCTTGCCCACCGCCAGTGTGCCTTTCTGCAGGTCTTGAAACTCGGCGAAGGCCGAGCCCAGCGTATAGGCCGCGACGGCCTCGGCCACGGAGATCTTCTGCTCGGGCACCCAGCCTTCGTTGCGTCGACCGTCGAGTGTGGCCCTGGTGACCGCGGCATAGATGGTGACCAACGGGTCGAGCGGCGCCACGGGCCAATCGGTGCCCAGCGCCAGACGCACGTTACTATCGAGGAACGTGCGAAAGGCATAGGTGCCCTGCGCGCGCGCCGGGCCGATGCGCGCCTCAGCCCAGCGGCCGTCATCAATGGCGTGATACGGCTGCACCGAGGCGATCACGCCCAACTCCGCAAAGCGCGCGAAGTCCTTGGGGGCGACGTGTTGGGCGTGCTCGATGCGAAAGCGGCGGTCGCGCGCGCCATTGACCTGCTGCACCTGCTCAAACAAGTCGAGCACTTCGGAGATGGCTCGATCGCCGATGCCGTGAATGCACAGTTGCAATCCGGCGGCGTCGGCGCGCGTCATTCGGTCGAGCATGCCGGAGAGCGGTTGCATCTCGTCGGACAACAGCCCGCGATTCGCCGGATCGTCGCTATACGGTTCGAAAAAATAGGCCGTCGACGATCCGAGGGATCCGTCGGCATAACCCTTGAGCGCTCCCAGCCGCAGTTGTGCCGAGCCGAAGGCGCGGCGGATGCCGAGCTTTGCCTGGTCCTGCCAGTTTATTTCGGAGGGGGCGGCGTAGATACGCGTGAGCAACTCGTCACTCTCGGCCAGTTCGGCATACGCGGCGAGCTCTGCGCCGGTGCAATTCATGTGCTGCACGCTGGTCACGCCCAGGCTGGCAGCATGCTGCATGGCGCGGTGCGCGAGCCGTTTCAATTGTGCCGGCGACTGCGGCGGGATGAAGCGTTGTACCAGTGGCATGGCGGCGTCTTTCAAGGTGCCGGTCGGCGCACCGTGCTCGTCGCGCCCGATCAGTCCGCCGGGGGGATCGGGCGTGTCGGCGGTGATGCCCGCCAGTTGCAGCGCGCGAGAGTTCGCCAGGCCCATGTGTCCGTCGTAGCGCACGACGAAGACGGGCACGTCGGCCGTGAAGGGATCGATCAGGCGTTTGTGGGGCAGTTGCGCGTCGGGCCAGCGCTGATCGTCCCAACTGCCGCCGGTCACCCATTCGCCCGCGGGAGTGGTCTTGGCATGCGCGGCAATGCGCGCGGCGAACTCCTGCGGCGTAGGGGCGTCCTTCAAGTCGACGTTGTCGAGTTGCTGTCCGCCCCAGATGAAATGTACGTGCGAGTCGTTAAATCCCGGCAGCACCGTTCGCCCGCGAGCGTCGATGAGACGAGTGTTTTCGCCGCGCCAGGCAGCCACGTCTGCCGCAGCGCCGATGGCGACGATCCGGTCGCGCAGGACAGCAATGGCCTCGGCAGTGGGCCGATCGGGATCGACCGTCCACACGCGCGCGTTGGTAATGATCAGATCGGCCGCCGGATTGGCGGCATCGCAATCTCGGACCGCAACCGGCAGCAGGACGAGAAACGCCAGGAATCTCAATGCGGTGGGCATTCGCACGGCATGGCTCCGTTTGAGGCAACTTTGCGATGGGAACGGGGATTGTAGCACGTCGACGGGCCTCGGCGCACGAGGAAAGGCGGCACGAAGGGAGGACGGGCACGACTCAAGATACGGGCGCCCTGGACGAATGTGTTCATGGCAGGCCATCGCGTTGACTCGCCCGCGGGCGGCATCGACAATGTGAGGCGGTCGCTCGATTGCCGGAACCGTATTTCCCCCCAGCGGTCCGCGGCGTTGCTTCGTGTCTCGGACTGGCGAACGATGATCCACTCCCGGCAAATCCGTCACCGCCCGCTGGCCGCTTTCACCTTGGTGGAGCTGCTGGTGGTCATCGCGATCATGGGCATGCTGGTGGCAATTCTGCTGCCGGCGATCCAGGCCGCACGCGAAGCGAGTCGGCGCAGCAGTTGTACGAACAATCTGCGACAACTGGGCGTGGCGTTGCAGAACATTCACGACGTGAAGCGTGCGTTTCCGTCAGGCCGCGGCGCGCCGCCGCCCAAGATTTTCTCGGCGCTGGCGTACCTGCTGCCTTATGTCGAGGAGCAATCGCTCGAGGCGCTGGTCGATTTCTCCCAGGCGCCGGTGTTCGTGGTCGTGGCCGGTGTGCCGTATTCGGGCAATGCGAACAAGCTGGCGGCGACCACGCCGTTGCCGTTGCTCTTGTGCCCGAGCGACGTGAGCGAGGGACGCGTGGCCGGCTTGGGGTTCGCCGCCACCAACTATGCGGCGTGCGCCGGCAGCGGAACGGTGGACTCGGGCACGATCAATCCCAGCGACGGCGTGTTCTTCTACGGCTCGGCCATCGGGTTGCACCACATCACCGATGGCTCGTCGCACACGGTCGCCATCAGCGAGCGTACGCTGGGCACGGGCGATAGCCTGGCGGCGCCGCCCCCTGGGCGACAGGGCGACTACGTCCTGGAAGTGAGCAACAGCGTCACGGTCGGCGCAACGAGCTGCGCCGATGCGGGCTCGGGCGGATTCTATAGCGAGCGCGGCGGCAAGTGGATCCTGGGCAACTACGGCAACACGATCTACAACCACTTCTACACACCCAACGCGCCCAACTGGGATTGCATGAACCTGCCGCAACAGAAGGGACTGTTCAGCGCGCGCAGTCAACACACCGACGGCGTCAACGTGTTGTTCTGCGACAGCAGCGTGCGGTTCGTGTTCGACTCGGTCGACCAGACGCTGTGGCGCGCCGCCGCCACGAGAGCGGGCAGCGAACCGAACGGAGATTTTTAGGAAGGGCCGACAGGCCGTCCGACGGGCGACACCCGCGGTTGAGCACCATGACCACCGACGCAATCGTCCGCGAGTTTGATGCCGAACTCACTGCACCGGAACGGGACCTGATCGCGCGCGCCGCGGATTTTGGCCAGCGAGTGATTGTGCCCAACGCCGCCGCCTGGGAGCGGGAGCGAAAGGTTCCACTGGACGCGCTGCGCGAAGCCTGCGCCGCGGGATTGGCGGCCGTTGAGTTGCCGGTGGAACTGGGCGGCCTGGGGCTGCGGTTCTCCGCCAAGCTGCGGATGGTCGAAGAGCTGGCCCGGTTCGACTTTGCCTTTCCGTTTGCGCTGGTCAATCATCACAACGCGCTGGTGCGCGTCGCACGCGCGGGCGGCGCGGTCGCGCGTGCGCTCGTGCCGCGGATGCTGGCGGGCGAGCTGATCGGCTGCTCGGCATACACCGAGCCGGGGCACGGCAGCGATCTGTCGGGAATCGTCACCACGGCCAGCAAGACCGCCGGCGGGTGGACTCTGAACGGCGCCAAGACCTGGATCACCAACGCCGCGGTGGCCGACGTGTTCATCACGCTGGCGCAAACCGATCCGGCGCAACGTTCTCGCGGCATGGCGTCATTCCTGGTCGAGGCCGACCACCCTGGTTTTGCGCGCGATCCGGCGATCGAGCTTGACGGCTGTCACGCCATCGGCGCCGGTGGCTTTCGGCTGGGTAGCTACTTTGTCGCCGACGCGGCTCTGCTGGATCCTCCGGGTGAAGCATTTCGTCACGCGATCGCCGGCATCAACGGCGCTCGCACGTACGTGGCCGCGATGTGCGCCGGCATGCTCGAGTCGGCCATCCGGCTGGCCGTCGAATACGGCGGCAAGCGCGAAGCGTTTGGAAAAACTCTGCTCGAGTTTCAAGGGCTGCGCTGGTCGCTGGTCGACGCAGAGACGGATCTGACGGCACTGCGGTTGCTCGTTTATCGAGCGGCGCGGCGGATCGATGCCGGCGAAGACGCCGAAACCGACGCGGCCCGGGCGAAGAAGCTGGCCGGTGAGCGAACGCTGGGACATCTGGCAGCCTGCGTGCAGGCGCTGGGGGCCAACGGTCTGCGGTCCGAGCACCCGCTGGTGCGCCACATGCTGGCGGCAAAGGTTGCCTGTTTTACCGATGGTACCAACGAGATCATGAACGAACGGTTGGGCAAACTGCTCACGTCGCGCTATCGTTCGTCGGTGCCAGATCACCGTTGACTTGCACGGCGCCGGCGCAATGTCGCCCGGCACGCGGAGAATTCCTGGTCCACCGAAGTGCCGCGTCCACGGCTGGTTCGATGCATCGCGCGACCGATTGCGCAGCAAACCGAGGAGGGACGGATTTGCCCCTGGCAAACCGTGGTGCATAATTAAGCTCACCAACCCCCGGCCCGGCACTCGCCGACGAACCCAAGGCACGTCCATGTCGAATTCGTACAAGCGCCCGCTGGCGCCAGCATCGATGGCGCTGGCCCTGTCGTTGACGATGCCCGACGTCGCACGAGCCCAACAGCCCGCACCGGCTCAGCCCGTCGCGGCCACGTCTTCGGTGCGGACGTCGAACTTGCCGTCGGCGCCCGACTGGTCGCTGGTGGCCGATGGTCACGCGCTGGTGCCGGTGATCGAATATGCGCGCAAGGAACAAGAGTACCTGCGCGGCGCGGTCCGCGATTTTAGTTGCCGGTTGACCAAGCGCGAGCGCATCCACGGGATTCTGCAGGATTACAACTACATCGACATGTGGGTGCGCGAGGAGCAGCGCAACGAGCGGGGGCTGATCTCGCCGTTGTCGATCTACATGCAGTTTCTGGCCCCCAAGAAGGTGGCCGGCCGCCGGGTGCTGTTTGTCGAAGGGCGCAACGACAACAAGCTGCTGGTGCGCAACGGCGGCAAGCATTTCGACTACGTGGTGGTCGAGATCGATCCGCATGGCGACACGGCCATGGACGAAAGCCTGGTGCCGGTGACGCAGAGCGGTTTCAACCAGATTCTGACGCAGATGATCGCGGTGCTGGAGCGCCACGTGGCGGTCGATCCCTCGGGAAAGAACACCGAAGTGCAACAGATCAAGGGCGCGAAGCTGAACGAACGCTCGTGCAGCGTCATTCGCATCACGCATCCGGCGAGCCAGCCTGGACTGGAATTCCATCGGGCCAACGTTTTCGTCGACGACACCTTGCACGTGCCGGTGCGAGTCGATTATACCGACTGGCCGCGCAAGCCCGGCGGCGAGGCTCCGCTGATCGCCGAGTATACGTACACCGACTTGAAGGTAAACGTGGGTTTGCCCGACAGCGTGTTCAACCCGCACCGGCTGCGGGGCGCGGCGGCCAAGTAACGCCGTTGCCAGCGGTGCCGCAATCAGCAGTGCCGCAAACTGCTCGCGGCTTACCGAACTTCTCACATCGCGCAGCCATGTCCCGCCAGAAAGGCTGCGCCATCTGGTGCTGTCGCTCGGGGCGCGTGGCATCTGCCGCAAAACGGGTGGACGAATCTCCGGTGTGTTCCGATAGAACATGATATGCCGGCTGCGGCCGGCCCCGCCTGGCGCCATCGTTTCGCGCCGCTATGACCCGCCGATTTCGCAATGGAATGCGAGGTTCTTATGCGTCGTTCTGCCGAACGGAATTGGATCAGCCTGGGACGTCGCTTGCTCACTCGCTGCGCGATGGCGGCGGCCGTCGCTTGCGTGCCGCTGTCGGTATCGGCTCAAGTGCTCGTGCCGGGCACCGGTCAGAAGCTCACCAAGGTGGGCGACGACTTCGAAGACCCCGAGTGGTCGTACGTCTATAATCTGCCCAAGAGCAGCGAAGAGAACGACAACCGCCAGCGGCTGCCGGGTGGATACTCGAAAAACGGCCGCTGGTTCGAAGGCGCCAAGCGCGGCCAGCCAGACCAGGTTTCGCGCGTGCCGACGCCCGACGGCGGTCTGCCCGGCAGCGAAGGCGCATTGCTGATGCGCTCAAAGGAAACGGGCGTCCCCGGACGGTACACCGGCAAGTTCGAGCAGGACGACTTTATTTGCAACGTCACGCAACGGCTGGGCGGGGGGATTTCCATCGCGCGCCATCCCAGCGTCGTGGTGCGCGTACACATCGCGCCATTCGAATATTGGGAGCGCCGCAATGGACCTTCGTTCGGCTTTCGCACGGCCTGTCAAACGCACAAGACCGAGAGCAAACGCGGCAAGTTTGGCAGCGTGAGCCGCAGCGTCAAGCAAGAGACCTATTGGCCGGGTTTCTTCATTCACTTCGTGCCGGGCGACGGCGCCGAAAAGCCCGACCACGCCTTCTTCACCGTCCGCGCCGGATCCTATGGCCAGGATCTGCGCGGGCCGAAGATCACCGAGTCGGGCTGGTGGACGCTGGGCATGTCGTTCACTTACGACGGACGCGTACACTACTTCGCACGCCAGGGCGTCGAACCTCTGACCGCCGCCGACCACCTCACGTCGCAGTCTCCTTATAGCTACAACTGCGAGCGGATGGACACGCTGTTCTTCAACATCGTCAGCGGCAACAACGGCAACTGGTCGACGCCGTGGATCGTGGACGACGCGGAGTTGTTTATCGCGCGATGAGGCGGAAGACTGAAGGGCGAAGGGGTTGATGGCGCGGCGGCTCGATCGCGCCTTGTCGGCTGCTAGCCGAAGGTGGGCAGAGCGGTCGGCGCGTCTTTGTGGATCTCGAACAGCTTGTCGAGCCGCGTGATCTTGAAGACTTCGAGGGGGTTGGGCGCAATGCCACAAAACTTCAGCTTGATCTTGTCCGCTTTGCAGCGCTTGTGAAGCTGCACGATCTTGCCCAGCATGGCCGATGACATGAACTCCACGGCCTGAAAGTCGACGAGCATCTTGCGATTGCTGGATGCCTCGAGCCCCGCCTGGCTTAGCTCCTGGCCAATCTGGTCGATGATGGCCTGGTCGAGAATCGACGCCTGCTTGAAGCTCACGACCAGCACCTCGCCGGCGTCCTTCAAATCGAGGTACGTGTATTTCATCGTTTTAGCCATGATGTCGTCTCGCGCCGTCGGGTTGCGTTGGCTGGGCGATCTCAATCCCCCGATTCTACGGCGGGCGGTGTTGTCCCGCAATTATGCTTCGGCGATTTCATGGCCGGCGGAAAATCGCTTGCTTTCAGCACCCCTCGGGCGCAGAATCGCCGGCTGGTGGCCATGGATCGACGGCTTTTTCGGCGAGGGCAGCATCATGCGCGGCGCACAGCGTTTCTCGGCGATGGCGGCACTTCTGGCGGGCTTGTTATCCGGCATGTCGCACGTGCGTGCGGCGGTGGACCCAACCGACGGCTCGTTTACGGCCTCGGACGGCGTGCAGATCCACTATCTCGAAGCCGGCCAGGGCTCGCCCGTTATCCTTATTCATGGCTACACCGGCTCGGCCCGCGGCAACTGGTTCGCAAATGGCGTCGCCGACGCGCTGGCCAAGAACCATCGTGTCGTTGCCATCGACTGCCGCGGCCATGGTCAAAGCGGCAAGCCGCACGACCCGGCAAAGTACGGCGCGCAAATGTCCCAGGACGTGCTGGAGCTGATGGATCACTTGAAGATCGACCAGGCGCACGTACACGGCTACTCGATGGGCGGATTCATCGTCACGCAATTGCTGGCAAAGGCGCCCGAGCGATTCGTAACGGCCTCGTACGGGGGCTCGGGCGTGCGCGAGGTCGACGAGAAATACCAAGCCGAGGTGCCCGCCGACAAGCCTGGCCCCGATCCCCAAGAAGCCGAAGCGCGCAACACGCTGGCCGGCGCGCCGAACGATCGCGAGGCTTTGGCTGCCATCCGCCAGGGCTTGGACTCGATTAGTCGCGGCGATATCGACCTGACGACGATCAAGATTCCAGTGCTGGCCATCAACGGCGAGTTCGACGGCCCGCACGCCAAGACGCATCGCATGCAGCGCGAGCTGGCCGACTTCAAGGCGGTGGTCCTGCCGGGCAAGTCGCACCTCACGGCGATCATGGCCGGCTTTATGCCGCCAGAGTACATTGAGGAACTGGTGAAGTTCATTGACGCCCACGATATGACCAATTAGTTGATTCTCGGAAGGTGCGTTCATGGGCTCGTTCAGCAACAGCGTGGCGTGGATGGTCGTCGTACTTGGGCTATGGAGTGGGCCTTCGCACAAGCTCTCCGCGGAAGAAATCCCAGGTGGCGTCGAGTCGGCGACGGTTGGCGACAAGGCTGCCAAGGCGGCGATTGAATTGCCCGACGATGTCCGGCAACTGCTGGAGCACGTCCGAGGCGTACACGGCTATCGAACGGCCGGGCCTCGGCCCCCGTCCACGCCCGGAAGAACGTACCGCAGTGTCGAGGCAGCACTGGAGAAGATTCATGCCATCGCCACCAAAGAGGACAAGCGGCTGCCCGGCTATCCGGAGGCGATGGATCTCCGCCTGGTGTTCCGAACCGCCCTGTTTTCGCAGGACTCGCGCCGTGGTACTCCGCAGCAGCGTGCAGAACTCATCCAGGAGATCAAGGGACGCGTGAAGTCTGCCCAAGTTCCGTCGAAAGACCTCCTGGCCGCGGCCGCCAAGGTCGCTAGCGCGCTGGAATCGGGGAACGATCCGCGATCTGCTGTGGAGTTTTATCGCCAAGTCGGTCGCATTCTGGTCGAGAAGCCTGATCGGCAAATCGCCTCAAGCGGCGCGAAAATGCTGGGCGCGGCGCGCCGCCTGGAACTGGTGGGTAAGCCGCTGGAGTTGTCCGGCACACAGGTGGATGGCAGCCCTTTGCGTTGGGTCGACTATCGCGGCAAGGTCGTCCTCGTCGAAGTCTGGGCCACCTGGTGTACGCCGTGCATTCGAGAGTTCGCCCACGTCGAACGGCGCCTAAAGGAATATCGCCAGCGCGGATTCGAAGTCGTCGGCATCAGCGTGGACGAGAATCGCGAGGCGCTTGTGGACTTCCTCGAGAAGAACCCGCTGCCTTGGCCCACGCTCTACGATGGCGGACCCGACGCGAACCCGTTTGTCACCCACTACGGCATCGAGGGCGCTTCGGCGGCGATCCTGGTGGGACGCGACGGAAACGTCGTCAGCATTCGCGCGGTGGGGCCTGAACTCGATCGTTTGCTCGCGGAACTGTTTGGCTCCGACACGGCAGACGAGCAACAAGCAAAGTAAGTGCGGGATCTGTACACCCGCGAGACCGATTTCGATCGAGTTCCGCTCGCTGTGAGTCTTTGCACCTGGTCGCACAGGCGCGTTTCGCCTCGTTCGCGCAGGCGGCTCCGATTGTGCCTCGTGGCGCGCTTGCGGCAATATCTCCGGCGTCGCCGTCTCGTGGACGGTCTCGATGTGCGCCACAGGGGTTGCTCGAGTGGCGATTTCTGCCCGCACTTCCGGGCTCGTGCTTGCCGGCGAGTGTTTTTGCCGCGATCGCCGGAAACGGCGAGTCGTGAGCTATGCTTTACCATAGCAATGATTCGCGGCGAGTCTACGAGCGTGGGGCAGGACGTTTCTTGACGTTGCATTCGGTGTCGCAGGCATGCCGCAATTTCCAAGGCTCTCGTTTCGCTCGAAAGTCATCGCCGTCGTGTTGGTGCCGCTGGCGACCGTGATGTTCCTGGGCGGGCTGGGCACGCACGCGCGAAATCGCCGCGCCCACGAAATGTCCGGCATCCGCCAGTTTGTGGACCTGTCCGCCGAGGTGGGGGCGCTGGTCCACGAGTTGCAAAAGGAGCGCGGCCGCACGGCGGGGTTCCTCGGCTTCGATGGCGCGCAGTTCGGCAACGAACTGGCGGCGCAGCGCCTGGCAACCGATGCGGCGCTGGCGCGGCTGCGTGCGTTCTTGGCGCGATCGTTTCCTGCCGAGCGAGAAAATCTCAAAGAGCCCTGCCGGCAGCCGCTGGACCGGGCGCTCGACCTGCTCGATCGACTGCCGGCAGAGCGCAGTGCTGCTTCGCGTCAATCGCTCACCGTCCCGGAAGCAATCGCGTTCTATAGCGACGTGAATAGCGAGTTTCTCAGCGCTATCACGGTCATGTCGCGGCTCACCAGCGACGGAGACGTCGCCAACGCGATTGACTCCTACTCGCACTTCCTGCAACTCAAGGAGTTGACGGGCATCGAGCGTGCCACGCTGAGCAACGTCTTTGCGCGCGATGGCTTTGCCGATGGCATGTACCTGCGGTATGTGTCGTTGCTGGGCGCCAAGGATGCGTACGAGCGGTCGTTCTTGCGCTCGGCCACGGCCCAGGAAGCGGAGCTTTATCGCCACACCGTCACAGGACCGGCAGTTGACGCCGTGGCCGCGTACGAGAAAATCGCGCTGGACCGCGCCGCTGCCGGAGGGTTCGACGTCACCGCAACCCGCTGGTTCGACGCGATCACGGCGAAAATCGATCTGCAGGAGAAGGTCGAGCACCACATGGCGGAATCGCTGGCCGCCGCGGCCGCCAACGCGATCGGCACGGCCAACGCGGCGCGAAACGGTTATGCCTCGGTCACCATCGCGGTCGTGCTGATCACTGCGGGCCTGGCCGGCTGGCTGGCGTGGTCGATCGTGGCGTCGGTGCGACAGTTGACGCGCACCGTGGGGCAGGTGACGGCCGGGCCAAACTTCACTTTACGCGCCGCCAAGACTTCCGACGACGAGATCGGTTCGCTGGTCGATGGCTTCAACGCGATGCTCGAGCAGATCGAAGAACGCGACCGGCAGTTGTCGCGGCACCGAAATCACCTGGAGGAGCTAGTTACCGAGCGGACCGTGCTTGCCGAACTGACCGCCGAAGTGGCATTGGCGGTCACTAAGAGCGACAGCGAGCACGCCGTTTTGCAGCACTGTGCTCGGGCAGTGGTCGACCACTTGGATGCCGCTTTTGCGCGCGTCTGGACGCTCAACGAGGAGGAGCAAGTTCTGGAGCTGCAAGTCAGCGAGGGCCTGTACACGCACGTCGACGGCGCGCACAGCCGCGTGCCGTTGGGCCAGTTGAAAATCGGCAGGATTGCCGCCGACCGCCAGCCGCACCTGACCAATCAAGTCGTGGGCGATCCGCGCGTAGGCGATCAGGAGTGGGCACAGCGCGAGGGCATGATCGCGTTCGCCGGATATCCGTTGATCGTGGGCGAGCGACTGCTCGGCGTGATGGCCATGTTCGCGCGGCACCAGTTGGATCAGAGCACGCTGGACGCGTTGTCCGTCGTGGCCGACAGCGTCGCGTTGGGCATCGATCGATTCGACGCCGAACAAGGTCTCACTCGCGCTCGCGAGGCCAAGGCAATTGCCGAGGCCGCCAACCGCGCCAAGAGCGAGTTCCTGGCGCGCATGAGCCACGAAATCCGCACGCCGCTAAACAGCATTCTCGGATTCACCGAGTTGCTGCGTCGCCGGGTCGGTACCGAGCAGCAGCGCGGCACCTACCTGGAAACGATTCGCGCCAGCGGACGCCACTTGTTGGCGCTGATCGGCGATATCCTGGATCTTTCGAAGATCGAAGCCGGCCGCATGGAGTTCGAACGAATTCGATGCTCGCCGCACCAGATCATCACCGAGGTGCTTTCGGTGCTCCGCGTTCGCGCCCTGGAAAAACGACTCCGCCTGGAATGCCGCTGGACAGACGGCGTGCCGGAAACCATCCTGACCGACCCGGCAGCCTTGCGGCAATTGCTGATGAACCTGGTGGGCAACGCCATCAAGTTTACCCAGCGCGGCGGCGTGCAATTGCTGGCCACCGTGACGCCGGATTTTCCCGAGCCGCGCTTCTTGATCGAAGTACACGACACGGGCATTGGAATACCCGCGGACCGGATCCATCGGATCTTCACGCCGTTTGAGCAAGCAGACAACTCCATTACGCGGCGCTTCGGCGGCACGGGCTTAGGGTTGGCCATCTGTCGCAACATCGCCGAAGGCTTGGGCGGCGCCCTCACGGTCGAGAGCGAGTTGGGCCGTGGCAGCGTCTTTCGCGCCACGCTCGAGACCGGCCCCCTCGACGACGTGGCGATCCTCGACGCGCCGCCGACCGAGGTTCTGGAGTCCAGCCACAAGGTTGCAGGCAAGCGCATGGCCAGCCTGTCGTCGGCGCGCGTCCTGCTGGTCGAGGACGGCGAAACGAATCGGCAGTTGATCTGTGCCATCCTGCGGGAGGCCGGAGCGGAGATCGTCTGCGCCGAAGACGGCCAGGAGGGACTGGACGCGGCCGGCCGAGAGCCGTTCGACGTGATTCTGATGGACATGCAAATGCCGGTCATGGACGGCTACACCGCCAGTCGGCGGTTGCGCGATCGTGGCTGCACGCTACCGATCATTGCACTGACGGCACATGCCATGGTCGGCGACGAAGAAGCCTGCCTGGCCGCCGGCTGCAGCGGCTATTTGCCCAAGCCGATCAATATCGACGAGTTGCTGCGATCCGTGGCCGAGGCCGTCGCTACCGCGTCCGACCAAAGCCAGGCACCCGGCGCCGACGGCAGTGTGTTGTCAACAGACGGGCACGCGGCAAAACCGTCGCGGTCGATCGCCTCGACCTTGCTGGTCGAGCATCCCCAGTTCCGCGAGTTCGTCGAGGCGTTTGTCGAGGAATTGCAAGATCGGCTCGATGACATGCGCGCGGCGTTCGGCCAACGCGACCTGCGATCGCTGGCCGAACTGGCACATTGGCTGAAAGGAACCGGAGGGACGGTCGGATTCGATTGCTTTACCGAGCCGGCGCAGCGCTTGGAGACGCTCGCCAAACGTGGTTGTACCGAGGACATCGACGTCTGCCTGGACGAACTGGACAACCTCGCCGGTCAAGTCGTGGCGCCGACCTAGCAGCCTGTTGAAGAATTCAATAGGCTGCGACATCGCATGGATGCGATGACAAAATTGCGACGCAAGTCGTTATTTTGCGAGCGGTTTGAATCTTTGCTTCACACTTGGCGAGGTGGAAAAATGCCACGACGGCATTTTTCAACAGGCTGCTAGCTCCCCGCAGCGCACCGCGGCAGGTCGCCGGCGATCTTGCGATGCGAACGCCGCGGCGCGCACGCGATTCCAGCGGACGGGGAGGGATTCGAACCCCCGGTACGGTTTCCCGTACAGCGGTTTTCAAGACCGCCGCCTTAGACCACTCGGCCACCCGTCCGATTGCTCCGCTGGCGGCGCATCGATCGGCTGCCGGCGAGAATTCTATTGTACGGTGCGACCCGGCGTGCGGAAGAACGACGGGAAGGGGAAAACGCCTGGCCGACGTGCCGTGCCAGCGCTGCGTCACCCTGCCCCGCGGTCGCCGTCCCGTGATCGCCGCCTCGGGGGGCAATGGTCGCCGTCCCGGGAGCATCGGCATTGGCCTGTGAGTGCTCTTCGTAGCGGTCGTAACGGTGGAATCGGGGCAACTTGGACCGCATTGGGGAAGTTGCGCGCGGCGCTGGTAATCTATGCTTCGGATGGGTCTAAGGCATCGACTTATCGGGCAGAACACCATGGGCAGTAACGTGTCGACCGAGATGGAGAAGCAAGGGCCGCTGGGAACGGCGGTCTACGAGATCCTGCGGGAAGCGCGGGCCAACAACTCGCGCGAGTGCCGCAGCGCCGTGCGCTACTCGTTTTTCCGCCCGGTGACCGTCAATGTGGACGGGAATTCCCTCTCGGCGTTCAGCCGCGAAGTATCCGAGGTCGGCATCGGCCTGCTCCACAACGCGCGGCTCGCCTCGGGCGAGGTCGAAATCAGCATCCCCTCGGACCAGGGCTACTCGGTGTGCATTCGCACCGATATTCTCTGGTGTACGCCCATCGGCGACGGCTGGTTTATCAGCGGCGGGACCTTCAGCAGCATCGTCGGCATCCGGCCGCACGCGACGGCGCTTCTCTGACTCTCCGCGGCAGTCTGTTGGAAAATGCCGCCCTGGCGCTTTTTTGCCAGCGCCAAGTGCGCGGTACTCCCGTCCGCTATACTGGACGGCATGCAGTTCAGCTTGCGAGCCCTGTTCGCTCTGACCACTGTGGCCGCGTTGACGTTGTGGCTGGTGACGAGCCATCCGATGGTCGCGGTCCTGATCGTGCCCGGCGCGCTGTTTAGCGTCTTGGTCGTGGTGCCCTGGGTGGGGCTGGCACTGATTGCGAACGGTTACTGTCGACTGCTCCGCGCGAAGCGGCGCTGGCGACAGGGAGCTCGGTTGCTGATGCGGATGCCGCGACGTCACTCAACAACTTCAACATGGACATGACGCCGGGAGAAATGAAGATGCTTCGAAAGCGCAAGATGAGTGTTGCCGCCGTCGTGCTGGTTTGCATCGCCGTGGCGAGGGTGTCGGCCGCTGCCGACGACGTCACGATCCAGCGGGTGATCGGCCCGGAATTTCCCGGTCCGTACAAGCATCCGGCCACGATCGCCGAGTTGGCCAACGGCGACCTCTACATCGCCTACTACAGTGGCGAGGGAGAATACGAAGGAGACACGGCCGTCTACGGCATGCGGCTGGCCAAGGGCAGTTCCACCTGGTCGAAACCGCAGATCATTGCCGATACGCCCAATCGTTCGGAAGGCAACGCCGCGGTGTGGCAGGCGCCGGACGGCATCGTGTGGTTGTTTTACGTGACGAACTACGGCCCGACCTGGTCGTCCGCACGCAGCAAGTGCAAGATCTCGAAAGACGGCGGACACACGTGGAGTGACTCGTACCTGCTGAGCTTCGAGGAAGGCACGATGTGCCGCAGCCGTCCGATCCTGCTGAATGATGGCGACTACCTGTTGCCCCTGTATCACGAGACGGGTGAGGACCGCGAAGGAACGCCGCCCGACACGTGCAGCTACTTCCTGCGCTACGATCCGAAAGCCAAGACCTGGACGCCGACCAATCGCATTTATTCCGAGATGGGCAACCTGCAAGCGTCGCCCGTGCAAATCGACGACGACACCCTGATTGCCTATATCCGCCGCGGCGGACGATTCGGGCCGCTGCCCGAGGGCGTGCTCTATCGCTCGGAGTCGCGCGACGGCGGCCGCACCTGGAGCCGTGGAACACCCACCGAGTTTCGCAATCCCAATTCGGCGGCCGATTTCATCAAGCTGTCCAACGGGCATTTGCTGTTGGTCTACAACGACAATAACGAAGGCGAGCGGATGCCGCTCACGGTGGCTATCTCCACCGACAACGACAAGTCGTATCCCCACCGCCGCGACGTCGTCAACCAGCCGGGCGACACGGCCGCCTATCCCTCGGCCATCCAAACCGCCGACGGCAGAATCCACGTCGTGTACACCTCCGGCGACCGCACCATCATCAACCACGCGGTATTTGAGGAAAAAGCGATTTTGGATCACAAGCAGTAACGGACACCTGCACGCGTTGACCCTTGTCGGCCTTCCTGTTAAAAACAACGGCTTCCCGGCGCCTGATTGGGTGCTGCCGAGGCGAACCCTTCTTTCGGAGACTTGCACGTGGGTGGGATTAGCGAACGCGGCAAAGAGATCAAGCGGCGACGCCATCGTCGCAAGAAACTGACGCAATTGTCCAAGCGGCTGGGCAAGGCCACCGTCTCGGAAAAGGGCATGATTGCGGGCAAGCTGCGCCGCCTGACGCCCGGCGCCGAAGTGCTCATCGACCGCTACGAGCTGCGCGAAAGCGATCGGTAGGGAACAGGCGGGAGGCTGGAGGCGGGAGGACGCCGGGGGTGGAGAGGCTTCCGCTGGAGTCCAAGGCTCAAACGGAACTGCCGGCGGCCCGGCTGGGCTGCGCCACCGGTGGCACGATGATCATTCTCACTTCGCCTATTCTCACTTCGCTGCGGCGGGCTCGGGCGTCTCTTGCTCGATGCGTTCGAACGTGAACTGGTCGTCGCGGTGGTCGATGCGGATAATCGCACCTTCGCCGAAGCGGCCCTTGAGGATCTCGCTGGCCAGCGGGTTTTGCACCTGCTGCTGAATCACCCGCTTCAGCGGCCGGGCGCCGTACGTCGGGTCGTAGCCCTCGCTGGCGATCATGTTCATGGCGACCTCGGTCACTTCGAGCTGCATGCCGTGCTCTTCCAACTGGTGCGCCAGGTGGCGGATTTGCAGGCCGACGATCTTGCGAATCTGCTCGCGATTGAGCGGGTGGAACACGATCGTCTCGTCGATGCGGTTCAAGAACTCGGGCAGGAACTGCGCCTGCAGCGCCGCGCGCACCGCTTCGTCGATCTCCGCTTCGCTGCCCCCTTCCTGCGAAATTTGCTGGATCAACTGGCTGCCAATGTTCGAGGTCATGACGACGATCGTATTGGTGAAATCAACCGTGCGGCCGTGGCTGTCGGTCAGCCGGCCGTCGTCAAGCACCTGCAGCAGCACGTTGAACACGTCGCGATGGGCCTTTTCGATTTCGTCCAAAAGCACCACGCTGTAGGGGCGGCGGCGGACCGCTTCGGTCAGGCGTCCCCCTTCTTCGTAGCCGACATAGCCCGGCGGGGCGCCGATCAGGCGGCTGACGGTGTGCCGCTCCATGAACTCGCTCATGTCGACGCGGACCATGGCGTTCTCGTCGTCGAACAGCACCTCGGCCAGCGCCTTGCACAGTTCGGTCTTGCCGACGCCGGTGGGGCCCAGGAAAATGAACGAGCCGATCGGCCGATGGGGATCCTGCAGGCCCGAGCGGTTGCGGCGCACGGCGTTAGAGACGGCCTCGACCGCTTCGTCCTGCCCGATGACGCGCTGATGCAGGCGCTCTTCCAGCACCAGCAGCTTGGCACGTTCGGTTTCCATCATGCGGGTGACCGGGATGCCGGTCCAGGCGCTGACGACCTCGGCGATCTCTTCAGGCCCAACCTCCTGGCGCAACAGCCGGCGCCCCGTCTTGGTATCGGCGGCGGGCTCTTCTTTTTCGGCGCTCTCGGCCTCGACGGCCTTAAACAGATTACGGCGCTTGGTGTCGAGCTCGAACAGATGCTGATACTCGGCCTCGGCGATCGGCGCGCCGGCGGCCTGCTTGTCCTTGATAGCGGCTTCGAGCTGGGCAAACTCGGTTTCAACCTGCTGCAACTGTTGGCGGGTTTGCTGCACGTTGCCCAGGCCCAGCTTCTCGCCCTCCCACTGCTCGCGCAGGCTGGCCAGCTTGTGGCGCAGCTCGGCCATTTGTTCCTGAATTTCCTCGCGGCGCTCGACGGCGTGCTCTTCGGTTTCCTCGGCCAACTGGCGATCGGCCAGCTCCAACTGCGTGATGCGGCGCTGGATCTGGTCGATCTCGGCCGGCACGCTTTCCAACTCCATAGCCACGCGGCTCATGGCTTCGTCGACCAGGTCGATCGCCTTGTCCGGCAGGAAGCGGTCGGTGATGTAACGCTGCGACAGCTTGGCGGCGGCCACCAGGGCCGAATCCTTGATGCGCACGTTGTGGTGCGCCTCGTAGCGGGGCTTCAGCCCGCGCAGGATGGCGATGGTGTCTTCGACGCTGGGCTCGTTGACGTAGACGGGCTGGAAGCGGCGTTCGAGCGCGGCGTCTTTTTCGATGTGCTTGCGATACTCGTCGAGCGTGGTGGCGCCGATGCAGCGCAGCTCGCCGCGCGCCAGCGCCGGCTTGAGCAGGTTGGCGGCGTCGCTGCCCCCTTCGGCCGCACCGGCGCCGATCACCGTGTGCAGCTCATCGATAAACAGGATGACGTTGCCCTCGGCCGATTGCACTTCTTTCAGCACGGCCTTGAGGCGTTCTTCGAACTCGCCGCGGAACTTGGTGCCGGCGATCAGCGCGCCCAGGTCGAGCGCGATCACGCGCTTGTTTTTCAGGCTTTGCGGCACGTCGTTTTGCACGATGCGCAGGGCGAGCCCTTCGGCGATGGCCGTCTTGCCGACGCCCGGCTCGCCAATGAGCACAGGGTTGTTCTTGGTGCGGCGCGAGAGAACCTGGATCACGCGGCGGATTTCCTGATCGCGGCCGATCACCGGGTCGAGCTTGCCCTGGCTGGCGCGCTGGACCAGGTCGATGCCGTACTTTTGCAGGGCTTGGAACTTTTCCTCGGGGCTTTGATCGGTGACGCGAGCACTGCCGCGTACGGCCTGCAACGCTTTGAGCAGCGACGCTTCGTCGATGGCGTTGAGCTTGAGCACGTTCTTGCACTTGGCGTCGACCTGCGCCAATGAGAGCAAGAGGTGCTCGGTCGAGACGAACTCGTCCTTCATTGTCTCGGCCTGCTTCTGGGCGGCCTCGACTACCTTAACCAGGCTGTCGCCCATTTGCGGCATGGCGCCGCCGGAGACCTTGGGCAAGTGGTCGATCTCGGCGTTGAGGATCTTTTCGAGCTGCGCGCGATTGGCGCCGAGTTTTTCGAGGATCGGCCGGATGACGCCCTCGGTCTCGGCGACCAGTGCCGCCAGCAGGTGCAGCGCTTCGATCTGCGGGTTGCCGTGATCGGCCGCCAGCGACTGGGCGCGCTGCAGCGCTTCCTGGGCCTTGATCGTCAGCTTGTCGAATCGGATGGCCATGGCGCGAAATGCTCCTGAGATGGGGCGCGAACGCACACCGGAACTTGGGCAGCAATCGGGCGTTGGAAGTAGGAGCCTCTTCCGCCTTCCAACACCACGATTGCCTCTCCCAACCGTCCACTGCGGCACGCGATCGCGAACCGCTTATTCCTTCACTTCGAACTCGGCGTCAACGACTTCGTCATCGCCGGGCGTCTTGCCGTCGGTGGGTTCCGAGCCGCCCGCGGCGGCGGCACCGCCGCTCGCCTGCTGTGCCTCGTAGAGGGTCTTGCTCAGGGCGTGCGAAGCCTGCTCCAGCTCGCCGATGGCGCTCTTGATGGCGTCGACGTCGTCGGTTTTGGCTGCGCCCCGCGTTTTCGTGATGGCGGCTTCCAGCGGTCCCTTGTCCGACTCCTTGATCTTGTCGGCATGCTCCTTGATGAGCTTTTCGACCTGGTAGCACATCGAGTCGGCCTGGTTGCGCAGCTCGGCCAGTTGGCGGCGCTTCTTGTCCTCTTCGGCGTGCTCTTCGGCGTCGCGCTGCATCTTCTTGATCTCGGCCTCGTTCAGCCCGCTCGATTGTTCGATGCGGACGCTCTGCTCCTTGCCCGTACCGAGATCCTTGGCCGACACGTTCAAGATGCCGTTGGCGTCGATGTCGAACTTGACCTCGATCTGCGGGATGCCGCGCGGCGCGGGGGGCAAGCCTTCCAGGTTGAACTGACCGAGCAGCCGGTTGTCGGTGGCCATTTCGCGTTCGCCTTGAAATACGCGAATCGTCACGGCGGTCTGGTTATCGGCCGCCGTGCTGAACGTTTGCTTGCGCTCGGCGGGAATGGTGGTGTTGCGATCCACCAGGCGCGTCATCACGCCCCCCTCGGTCTCGATGCCCAGGCTCAGCGGGGTGACGTCCAACAGCAGCACGTCCTGCACTTCGCCGGCCAGCACGCCGCCCTGAATCGCGGCGCCAATGGCTACCACCTCGTCGGGATTGACGCCTTTGTGTGGCTCCTTGCCAAACAGCTTGGTGACCATCTCTTGTACTTTGGGGATGCGAGTCGAACCGCCGACCAGCACCACTTCGTCGATTTCCTTTGGGTCGAGCTTGGCGTCATTGAGCGCGCGGTTGAGCGGTCCGGCGCAGCGCTCGATCAGGTGATCGACCAACTGCTCGAACTTGCTGCGCGTGATGCTGATTTGCAGATGCTTGGGACCGTTTGCATCGGCCGTGATGAACGGCAGGTTGATGTCGGTCGAACTGGCCGAGCTGAGCTCCTTCTTGGCTTTTTCGCAGGCCTCTTGCAGGCGCTGCAAGGCCATCGTGTCCTTGCGCAGGTCGATGCCGTTTTCCTTCTTGAATTCGTCGGCGACGTAGTTGATCAGCACTTCGTCGAAGTCATCGCCACCCAGGTGCGTGTCGCCGTTGGTGCTGATGACGCGGAACACGCCATCGGCCACTTCCAGCACGGAGACGTCAAACGTGCCGCCGCCCAGGTCGAACACGACGATCTTTTCTTGCACTTTCTTGTCGAGACCATAAGCCAGCGCCGCGGCCGTGGGCTCGTTGATGATGCGGGCGACTTCCAGGCCGGCGATCTGGCCGGCGTCTTTGGTGGCTTGCCGCTGCGCGTCGTTGAAGTAAGCCGGCACGGTGATGACGGCCTTGTTCACCTTGTGGCCCAAGTAGCTTTCGGCGGCTTCCTTCAGCTTGCGCAGGATGCGCGCGGAGATTTCCGGCGGCGTGAATTCCTTGTCGCCGATCTTCACCTTGACGTAGTCGTTGGCGCCGCCCACGACCTGGTAGGGAACCATCTTCTCTTCGGTTTGCACTTCGTCGTGCCGGCGGCCCATGAAGCGCTTGATCGAATAGACCGTGCGCGTGGGATTGGTGACGGCCTGGCGGCGCGCTAAATCGCCCACCAGCACATCCGCCTTGTCGGTGAACGCAACGACGCTGGGCGTGAGCCGGTTGCCTTCCTGATTGGGAATGACCTTGGCCTCTTTGCCCTCCATGACCGCGACTACCGAGTTGGTGGTACCCAAGTCGATGCCGATGATTTTCTCTCCACCGCGAGCCATGCCGTGCTCCTTTCTTTACCGGTTTTCAACAGCGCGGCGGCCTCGGCGAGATCGAAGCCCGTGCCGTGGTGTGTTTGATGGGTTGCTTGTTTTGATTGCTTGTGGGTTGTTCGTCCATTGACTTGACGTGGCGAATCGATCCGTTCAGCGGACTTGCGGGACGTTTGAACCAGCCTCACTTGCAGCGGGTTCCGGACGGGCGTCCAACGCAAGCTGATCGAGACTATTAGCGGAGCCTAAGAGCAAAGAATATGCCGAGGTTGATCGCCCGGCCACCGATAGTTGCAACTGTATAAAGTATAGAGCTTTATGCACAGCACCCGGGCGACACACGCCGGGCGCTCGAAATTGAAGCGTGCGGATTCTGCCGTTTTGGCACCGTTCAATTCGCTGTTGGAGCCCCCCTGCCAGATTGGCAGGGGCTGCTGCGGATCCGCGGTTTCTCGCTACTTTGGCGATACGTGGCGCCGCCGCCGCACGTCGATCCTGCTCGACAAAACGTCGCCTATACTTATCTGGTCCGGTCGCTTGACACCCCCAATCGACCCAAGTACAAGGTGTGGCAACTCTTTACTGCTTGTGCTATCGCACGCTTGGCGATGGCTTGCGCCCCCAAAAGCTCACGTCGCGCGTACGCGGATCGGCAACCTTATGACCAAGGAGAAAGCGGGCAAAAAGAGGGCCGCCGGCAGCGCCAAGCCCCCCGCGATCGAGGCCTTGCGGGCTAAGATCGACCGGCTCGACCAGCAGTTGGTCAGGGTCATGAACGAGCGTGCAAAAATTGCGCTGGCCATCGGCAAAGTCAAGGATGCCAATGGGATTTCGGCCTATGCCCCGGCACGCGAAGGAGAAGTGCTCAACCGGGTGGCGGCTCTCAACGAGGGCCCCCTGTCCGAGCGCTGCGTGCGTGCCATCTATCGCGAGCTAATCAGCGGCTCGCGCTCGCTGGAAAAGCAACTTCGCATCGCCTATCTGGGCCCGGCCTATACCTATAGCCACCTGGCGGCCATCCACCGTTTTGGGCAGAGTGTGGAAATGGTGCCCGTGGCCACGATTGCGGCGGTCTTCGAGGAGATCAACCGCGGGCACGCCGACCACGGCATCGTGCCCATCGAAAACTCGACCGACGGGCGCGTGGCCGACACGCTCGACATGTTCGCCCGGCTGCCGGTCCGCATCTGTGGCGAAGTGCAATTGCGCATCCATCACAACCTGCTGGGCACGTGTACGCGGGCGGACGTAAAGGAGGTTTACAGCAAGCCGCAGGCACTGTCGCAGTGCCGCAATTGGATGGCCCGGCACCTGCCGAACGCCCGCACGATCGAAGTCACCAGCACCACCACCGCGGCCCAACTGGCCCAGGAAAAGCCCGGCGCGGCGGCGATCGCCAGCCTGCAAGCCGGCGTGCAATACGGGCTGGACGTGTTGGCGGCCGACATCGAGGACAACAAGGGCAATTTGACGCGGTTTGCCGTCATCGGCGACGAGACGGGCCCGCGAACCGGCAACGACAAGTGCGCGCTGATGTTCGAGGTGCTGCACCAGCCGGGCGCATTGGCCGACGCCATGAACGTATTCAAGCGTAATCGTCTGAACCTCACCTGGATCGAGTCATTTCCCATCGCTCGGCCCGAGGGGGGGTACTTGTTTTTCGTCGAGCTGGAAGGGCACGAGGCCGACGCCCGCGTGCGCAAGGCGATCCGTTCGCTGGAACGCAAGACCATCCGGCTGGAAGTGCTGGGCTCGTACGCAAAATTGCCGCCGGTGGAATAGCCGGGCCTGCCGCTGGCGGGCTCCTGGCACTACACTGGAAGCTTCGCACCGGCGGAATTGCGGTGCCACCAATCACCCGAGCTCGTTCGTTACTAACCACCAATCCACGAACCTCAGATAGCTTTCCACCGTGATCATCATCCTCAAATCCGGCAGCACCGACGAACAAGTGGACCACGTGGTCAAGCGCGTGGAGGCGCTGGGGCTGAAGGCCCACCTCAGCCGCGGCACGTATCGCACAATCATCGGCGTGATCGGCGACGAGTCGCAGTACCAGCCCGAGCAGTTTCAAGTGTTGCCCGGCGTGGTGGAAGTGATTCGCGTGCTGCCGCCCTACAAGCTGGCCAGCGTCGACGCCCATCCGCAACCCAGCGTGGTGGACGTGGGCGGGGTAAAGATCGGCGGCGGAAGCCTGGGCATGATCGCCGGGCCGTGCTCGGTGGAAAGTCCCGACCGCATGGACGCCATTGCCGGCGCAGTGCGTGCCGCGGGCGCCAATATCCTCCGCGGCGGCGCTTACAAGCCGCGCACCAGCCCGTATGCCTATCAGGGCATGGGGGAAGAGGGGCTGAAAATCCTGCGCGAAGTGGGCGACAAGCACGGGCTGCCCATCGTGACCGAGGTGATGGATCCGCGCCGCGTCGAGGTCGTCGATCGCTACACCGACATGATTCAAATCGGCGCCCGCAACATGCAGAACTTCGTGTTGCTGACCGAAGTGGGCCAGACGCGCAAGCCCGTGCTGCTGAAGCGCGGCATGAGCGCCACGATCGTCGACCTGCTGATGAGCGCCGAGTACATCCTGTCGCAAGGCAACTCGAACGTCGTATTGTGCGAGCGCGGCATCAAAAGCTTCGACACGATGACGCGCAACCTGTTCGATGTCGCCGCGGTGCCCTTGTGCAAGACGCTGTCGCACTTGCCGATCGTCGTTGATCCCAGCCATGCGACGGGCCGGCCCGACTTGATTCCGGCCTGTGCCTTGGCGGGCGTGGCCGCCGGCGCCGACGGCGTACATATCGAGGTACACAACTGCCCCGAAGAAGCGCTTTCCGACGGTGCCCAGGCGCTGCTGCCGGACCAGTACGCCGCGGTCGCGAAGCAGATTCGCGCCATGGCCGAAGTGCTGGGCAGAACGATTTCTCCCGCGCGGGCGGCGCGATAACGCAGTTTCTCTTTACCCCGCGCGAGTGAGTTGCATGAGACGTCCGTTCATTGCCGGCAATTGGAAGATGAATCTCAACCGGGCCGAGGCCGTGGCGCTGGCCAGGGCCGTGGCTGGCGGCGTGGCCGGCGTCGCTAGCGCCGACGTGGCCGTCTGCCCGCCCAACGTATACCTGGACGCGGTAAACCAGGTCGTGTCGGGATCGAAGTTGGCGCTGGGCGCCCAAAACGTGTACTTCGAGCCCAATGGCGCCTTTACCGGCGAGACGAGCGCCGCGATGCTCATCGACCTGGGCTGCCGCTATGTGATTCTGGGGCACAGCGAGCGCCGCCACGTCCTGGGAGAGACCAATGCCCAAGTGAACAAGAAGGTCAAGGTGGCGCTGGCCGCGGGCTTGACGCCGATCGTGTGCGTCGGCGAGCTGTTGAGCGAGCGCGAGGCCGGCCAGACCGCCGCGGTGATCGAAGGCCAGTTCGACAGCTCGCTGGCCGGACTCTCCGCCGAGCAGGTGGCCGCCGTGGTGCTGGCGTACGAGCCGGTTTGGGCGATCGGCACGGGCCAAGTGGCCACCCCCGAGCAGGCCGAAGCGGTCCATATGGACCTTCGCAATTTGCTGGCACGTCGCTACAATACCGCGGTTGCCGACGACGTCCGCATTCAGTATGGCGGCAGCGTCAAAGCCAGCAACGCGGCCGAATTATTGGCCCAGCCGAACGTGGACGGTGCGCTGGTGGGCGGCGCAAGTCTCAAGGCGGACGAATTTCTGGGAATTGTGGCGGCTGCCGGTCGCCAATAGGTGCATGACGCAAGGCCGGCAGACTACCAGGCAATCATGCCGACGGAGTGAACGATGATCGACGGGCTATTGATGGTGCTGTTGTTTGTGACCTCGGTCTTTATGATCCTGCTGGTGCTGGTCCAGCGTGGTCGCGGTGGCGGACTGGCCGGCGCCTTTGGCGGCTTGGGAGGCCAAAGCGCCTTCGGCACCAAGGCGGGAGACCTGTTCACGCGCATCACGATCTTCACCGCCACGTTCTGGATCATCTTGTGCGCGTTTTCGGTCAAATGGTTCAGCAGCGGAAGTAGCTCGCTGATCGATACAGGCTTGGGCAAGAACGCGGTTCGCGCGCCGGCTGAAGCAGGCACTGGCGCGGCCACCGGCAAGCAGGCCGAGCCGACCGGTCCAGGTGCGAGCGGACCGGCGGCAGTGCCGGCTGGTGAG
>JBGSYQ010000144.1:0-3495 GCA_041750795.1 Pirellulales bacterium
CGCGGTCGCGCTGCGGCACTATCCCGGCGGAGCGTCGCCGCCGATCGTCGTGGCCAAGGCAACCGGCTCGCTCGTCGAATCGATGCGCGCGTTGGCCGAGCGGCATGGCGTGCCCGTGGTCGATCGTCCTTCGCTCGCGCAGGCCCTGTCGCAAGAGACGAGCCTGCACCAGCCGATCGAGAGGCGATACTATTCTGCAGTGGCGCAAGTCATCAGCGAACTGAGCTAGTGCTTCGTTGAAAAATGCCGTCGTGGCATTTTCAACCTCGCCAGGTGCGACGCGCGGGCTGCTAACCCGCTGCCTGCTTCGCCGGCTGGCAGTAACCGTACTTGCGCATGTACGGTCCCCAGCGGTTGTCGATTTGCTGGTACAGTTGCTCGTCGTGCTGATACGTGCCGGTCTTGTAGTTCTGGCGATCGGCAAAGTAGGCGACCAGCTTGGGGCGCATCAACTCGAATTCCCCCAACTCCAGGTGCTCGTATAGCTGGTGCATCTTGCCCAGCGGATCGCGCACCAGATCTTCATAGCGCACTTCGAAGAAGCGTGCCGGATCCACCAGGGCCCGATCGCGCTCCAAGGCATCGTACATCTCGACGAAGTTGGCAAACACCAACTCGTCCAAGGCGCGATGATTGGGCTCTTGCAGTGCCTGAAACTTGTAAAGTGTCTTCCACAATTTGACGGTCGAGCTGAATACGGCGCGCGGATCGCGCACGATGTGTACGAACCGGGCGTCGGGAAACAATTCCAGCAGCGTCTTGACGCGCGCCGTGTGGCCCGGCGACTTGAGGATAATGCGTTTGGGATTCTGCACGGTGACGCGCTTCAGAAACCACTCCAGTCCGCGCTTCCACCGCGCCAACTCACTGGCCGAAAGGCCTGCCAGCGTGAGCGCCCCGGCCGATTGCTGCGGCTCGTTGGGAAAAGCCATCGTCAAGTAGGGCGACGGCAAGCCCATGTTCGCCAGTGCGAACTCGTCTTCCTGCGGGCGATCCCAGCCCGTGATCATATTGTCCATCGGCCGCTTCGACGGCAGCAGAAACTTCAGCCGGGACATCACCCAGTTGCTGATCAGAAAATGATTTGGCGCCAGGCACTGGTAGGTGGTCGGATAGGTGTAGCGCCCGTCGAGCACCAGCAATTCGTGCAACAGCGTCGTGCCCGAGCGCCAATGGCCGATAATGAAAATCGGCGCATCCTTGATTTGCGTGCGCTCGATCGCGCGGCGATAGACGAGTTCCTGCAAGGGTCGCAACAGGGAGTTGACGATCGTGGCGCAGGAGATCGTGAAGGCCAGCCCCCACTTGGTCAGGCCGATGCGCAAACGATTGTGGGCGAGCAAACGCAGCCAGGCGCCGAACAGCATGCCGTGCCAGAACCGCGCATGCCAGAAGCGGTATGGATTTACCTCCACCACGTTCTCTTTGCGTTGACCGTTGGGCACGTTGCTCGCTCCCTCCTGTTTCCGAAGCAGCGACGGCGGCCGGCCATGGCGCTGCGCCGTCAAGATAACACGCCTTCGGCCGAACGGCCACTCGGGGCCGTGGCCTGCTCGACGCGCGCCACTGGCACCCTGCCCGTGCGCGCCGTCGTGCGTTGTCGCAGTTAGCGCTTGGGGCTGTCGCGGCGCGCGACATTTTGCAGCGCCGACTGCATGGCCATCATCACCTGGTGCCCCGGCTTCTTGCCCACGATGCGCTCCAGCGGCACTCCGCGCGGCGACAGAAACTGAATCGTCGGATATCCGTTCACCTGATACTGCCGGCAAACATCGGGTTCACGATCGGCGTCGACCAGGACGCACACGAACTGCCCGGCCAACCGCACCACCTGCGGATGCGTGAACGCCTCGTCGGCCATCTGGTGGCAGAAGTGGCACCAATCGGCGGTAAAGAACAGCAGCATCGGCTTCGATTCGGCCTGGGCCCGGGCATAGCCCCGCTCGTAGCCTTCGACGAACGGCAGCATGCCGCGCGCGGCCTGGCTGCCGGACGGATGACTGCTCTGAGTGGCAACGGGCGCCGTGGCATGCAGGTGGGGCTGCTGCTCGTCGCGAATCTCGCAGCCAATCATCAGCGCGCTGGCGGCAACGGCCGTCCATTGCGCCATGGTATTACGGGGACAGTTCATCGGGGGGCGAGCGGCGATCAGGAGCCTGGCGCGGTTCGGCGCGTGAATGGACGCGCCGAGGTGTCGTTTGCACTGTATCGACGTGCCCCGCGTGAAAGCTTGAATTGCTAGCACGCCCACCGGCGCAGCCGGACCCCCAAATGCTAGCCATTGCGAAGCGGCGTCGCGCACGGCGGTTGCGTACGCCGATCGCTCACGCGGTGATCGAGCCGGCCCCCCGATCGCGCATTGGCGCAAACAGCCCTGGACACGTCTGAATGATTCCGATAGTGTCCCGCCCTCATCTCCGCTGCCCCGGCAGCTTGCTCGTCTCGTCGTTCTGACACGTACCTGACAATCTCACGGACAACCGGGATGGCTACTGCCGCCATGCCACGCGCTGCATTCTCGATCGCTCGGGCGCAAGATCTGATCTTGCCGCTGTGCCTGGTCGCCAGTCTGGCGGTGATTCTGGTGCCGATCCCCGCGGCACTGATGGACCTGCTGCTGGCGGCCAACATTACCGTGGCCGTGATCGTGCTGCTCACGACGATCTCCGTGCGTACGCCGCTGGAGTTCAGCATCTTTCCGTCGTTGCTACTGGCCACGACGTTGTCTCGGCTGGTGCTCAACGTGGCCACCACGCGCCTGATTCTCACCGAGGCCCCTGGCAAGGGCATGCTGGCAGCCGGCGGCGTCGTCAAAGGCTTCAGCGAGTTCGTGTCCGGAAACAACCTGGTCGTGGGATTGGTGATCTTCGCCATCATCGTGGTCATCCAGTTCGTCGTGATCACCAAAGGCGCCACGCGCATCAGCGAAGTCGCCGCGCGGTTTGCCTTGGACGGCATGCCGGGCCGGCAAATGGCCATCGACGCCGACCTGAACGCCGGCACCATCACCAATGAGCAGGCCCAAACGCGCCGCCAGGACGTGACGCGCCAGGCCGACTTTTTCGGCGCTATGGATGGCGCCAGCAAGTTCGTCCGCGGCGACGCCATTGCAGGCGTCATCATCACGCTGATCAATATCGTGGGCGGTTTGGTGATCGGCGTCGTTCAATACGGTATGGACTTTCGCCAGGCCGCCACGCTGTTCACCCAACTGACCATTGGCGACGGCCTGGTCAGCCAGGTGCCGGCGTTCCTCGTTGCTTTGGCGGCCGGCTTGCTCGTCACGCGCAGCTCGAGCGACGTCAACCTGCCCGGGCAGTTTCTCGCACAGTTGTTCTCTCGCCCGCAAACCTTGGCGATCGCCGCGGGCTTCGTGGGGCTGTTGGCGTTTACGAATCTGCCGGCGGTGCCATTGGTGGCCATCGCCGGTGGCTGCACGGCGCTGGCGTTCGTGCTGTCGCGCCAGCAGCGCGATGCCGAGCAGGCCGCCGAGCA
>JBGSYQ010000145.1:0-9613 GCA_041750795.1 Pirellulales bacterium
GCCGACCTGGTCGTGTTCAGCGGCGGCAAGGCGATTCGCGGACCACAAGCCACGGGCATCCTGTGCGGCCGGCGCGATCTGGTCGGGGCCGCGGCCCTGCAGATGCTCGACATCGATGAGCACCTGGAACTCTGGGAGCCACCGCCCGAGCTGATCGACCGCGCGCAACTGGCCGGCATGCCGCGACAGGGCATCGGCCGGGGATGCAAGGTTTCCAAGGAGCAGATCACGGCGCTATTGGCGGCGTTGGAGTTGTTCGCAAGCGGCCACTACGACGGGCTGCTGGCGGGCTATACGCGGCGCCTGCAAGGCATTGCCGACGCGTTGTCCAGTGCCGCGGCGCATTGCACGTTGCACGAGGGTCAGCCGGAATGCTTGCCCATGCTCCAGATCGCCGTCGACGAGCAGCGACTGGGACGTTCGGCCGTCGAGGTCTGCCGGCGCTTGCGCGCCGGCTCGCCGCCGTGCTATGTGGGGCACTGGGCCTTGGATGAAGAGCAATTGCTGCTCAACCCCTTGCACCTGGACGATGCGCAAGCCGCCACGCTAGGCCGCCGCCTGCGCGACGAACTGACGCCGTAACAGCCGGTTGAAGAACTCAACAGGCTGCGACATCACATGGATGCAACAGGCTGGTAAGCGTCAGTACACCGTTTCGGAGTCTGGCACCGCAAAGCCGGGCGCCGGCCGGCGAAGGATGTTCACGTGCCGGGACAGCTCCTCGCACAGCCGGTCGAAATCGAGCGGCTTATAGAAGACTTTCTCGGCGCCCAGGTTGAGCATCTTGCGCTCCATTGAGCTGTCTTTGGATCCGGTGACGACGATCACGGGGATGTCCCTGGTCGTGGGTGTTTCCTTGAGCCGGCGCAGGACGTAGTCGCCTTCGCCATTGGGCAGGTGACAGTCGAGCAGGATGGCGCTGGCGCGATTGGAACACGCCGAGTGGAATCCCTCGCCACCTTCATACGCGCGCACCACGGCCACGCCGCGCGATTCGAGCCGCAGCTTGAGTGCCTGGCTGTAGTCCGTATCGTCGTCGACGCACAGCACCCACGGGATGACGGGGTCGGGCAGGTAGTTTCCTTGTAATTCGCATACCGCCTCCTGCGAGCGAGGCACGGCGCGTGGATCGCGCGGCGGTCGCGCGAACATTCGGTCGATGAGTTTCTCGCCGAGTTTCATAACTGCAACTCCGGGGCTTGAGTGGGCTCTGCAAGGTAAGTGGTTTACGAGGCTGCTTTCGCCGCCTGCGCCGGGCCGCCGATCGCGGCTTGCACGGCATCGATCAAATGGCGCGCTTCGCAAGGCTTCTTGAGGAAGTAGCGCGCTCCCTGCTCGAGTGCGGCCTGCTTTTGGCCGACGCACGCCGAAAAAACCACCACGGGAATGTCCCCGGTGCCGGCTTGCATCGACATCGCCCGCTGCGCGGCCAGGCCGTCCATCTTGGGCAGCCGGATATCGAGGATGATGACGTCCGGGTGTCGCTGGGCGGCAATGGTCAGACCCTCTTCCGCGCTGGCTGCGATCAGGGTGTCAAACCCGGCCGCTTGCAGCCGCAAGCTGGACGACATGGCGATGTCCTGGTCGTCTTCGATGACCAGCGCCGTTTTTCGAGTTACCATGGGAACTGCCCTTCCCCATCTGGCGGGCGGCGCCGCGGCGCCGTTGCTTGCGATCACGCGTGTACGAGTTCTCCCATCGCGAGAATGTCCTCCGCGCTGACTTCGATTTCCCGGCGCTTGGACAGCGCCCAGGTGCCGATGGTCGTGCAGTTCAGCGCGGGCAGGGGGCCGCGGAGCCGGTTGCGATTCGCCTCGGCCAGGGTTTCCTTGAGGCGCGAACGAAATCCGTCGAGCTCGCTGCCGCCTGCGTCCAACAGCAGCAGCCAGCGATGCGGCAGCAGCCGCAGCAGCAGGTCGTTGCGCCGTTGCAAGTAGGTAAACAACGCATCGACGTCGTTGGCGCCATCGCGATCGACCGACTCGGAGACGCTCACGACCAAGAGCGAGATGCACAGCGATCCATCGTCCGTTTTGGCCAGCCGCTGAAGATAGCGATGCACGATCTCGGCCGGGTTTACCGTCGGCAGCGAGAACGAAAACGTGCTTCCCTCGCCGACGCGGGTATCGACCGTCAACTCGCCGAAGGAGTGCTCCACCAGCTCGCGCGCAATGTTGAGGCCCAGGCCGAACCCCTTGGTGCTGCCGCGCCCCTGATTCGGAAGCTGCCGAAAGCGATTGAAGATCACGGCCATGCCCGCTTCATCGATGCCGGGCCCGTTGTCGGCGACGTCGATCACCACGTCGTTGGTCGCGGGCCGCTGGTGCGCCGCGATGCGCACGCAACCGGGCTCGCCGGCGAACTTGATCGCGTTGACCGCCAGATTGGTGAGGATTCTGCCGACCTTGTCGGGATCGCAGAATACCGGTGGCAGGTCCGCGGGCACGTCGATCTGGATGGCGACTTTGCGGATCCTGGCCTTTCGTTCCAGGGCCACGCGGACACGAGCGACGATCTCGTCGAGGCGGCAGCTTTGCCGCGCCATGGCCAGCAGGCCGGCTTCGATCCGGCTGACGTCCAGCAGATCGTCGACCATGACGGCCAGATCGTCGGTGCGGTCGCTGATGATCTCGACGAATCGTTGATGGTCGTCTGAGAGCACGCCGCCGATGCCGTCCTTCATTAGCGCGGCGTATTCGTGGATCACGGTCAATGGCGTGCGAAACTCATGCGAGACGTTGTCGACCACCTGGTGGGCGATTTCGTTAAGCTGCGCCAGGCGCTCGTTCTTCTCGCGCAACAGGTGCTCGCTCTCGCTGACTTGTTCCAGCAGCTTGCGAATCTTGCGCTCGGTGTTCTGCCGTTGGATCGCGTATACCACGGAGCGGACGACCATGTCGGGCATCACGTGCCCTTTGAGCAGATAATCTTGCGCGCCGCAGTTGACCGCCTGCAGCACGGTCTCCTCGTCGTGCATGCCCGAACAAACCACGATCGGCACGTCGGGGCACTGCGCCCGCACTCCTTGCAGCGTCGGCAGACCCCAGCTATCCGTCAGGTTGAGATCCAATAGCACGGCATCGAACACCATCGTGCGCAGCACTTCGAGTGCGCCGGTCAGGGAGCCGGCCGACTCCATCGCGAAGCGCGGACGCTTGGATTTCGACAGCGCATGCGCCGCCAACTCGACGTCGGCGCCGTCGTCGTCGACGATCAGCAACCGAATCAGATTCTCGCCCATGTTCGTTCGTCCACCCGGGTAAGCGAGCTTTTCATTCTCCGCTCGGCCGGCCCCACCCTTCGGCCTGCTATCTCAAGCGTACGACACGCCCTTGCGGACATGAGGAAATCGGCATCTCCAGCGGGGGGGCCGGCGGACAGAATGCCTTTTTCCGGCTCACGGTCGTCTTTGTGCAACCGGGATAGTGCGAAAACGCCTGCGCTGCGAACTGGCTTGTGCGTCAGGATACTGCACCGCTGGGGCGAACGGTTCAAGGCAGCCGTCGGCCCGGCAAAGCGGGCCTGAGGTATGGTTGTGTAGCGGACTGCTGAAGCAATCGACCCTCTGAGGCATCGCACCCGGGCGATGAGAAAACACGGGCGTTCGTCGTTGTGACGCGATACTAAGCGAAGCCAAGCTCGGAACCAGGCGGTACGGAGTTGGCGATCATGGACGCATTCTGGAGCCTGTTCGACACGAGCGGCTTTCCGCCGCGCTGGTCGTGCGGCCATTGGACGGAAGCTCACGGTTGGACGCACATCGTTGCCGACTGCGCCGTCTTTGGCGCTTACATGACGATCCCCGCCGTGTTTTGCTACTTCTTGTGGCGGCGCCGCGACGTTCCCTACTCACCGGTCGTCTGGTTGTTCGCCGCCTTCATTCTGTTCTGCGGGCTGGGGCACCTGGTCGAAGCCACGTTGTTCTGGCACCCTTGGTACCGGTTCTCGGCGCTGATGAAGGTGTGTACGGCCGTTGTGTCGTGGGCGGCCGTGGTGGCGCTGATACCGATCGTGCCGCGCATGCTGAGGCTGCCGAAGCTGGCCACGGTCAATGCCCGGCTGGCGCGCGAAATCGCCGACCGAAAGCAGAACGAGGCCCGGCTGCGATCGGCGATCACCGGCGCCGTCACCGCCATGCTGATGGTGAATGAAGAGGGCCGGATCGTCCTGGCCAACGACGAGGCCGGACGCATTTTCGGTTATCGCACCGAGGAGTTGATCGGCCAGTCGATCGACAGGCTCGTGCCCGAGCGTTTCCGCCAGAATCACCCCGCGCTGCGGGCCGGTTTTCTGCGCGATCCCCAGTCGCGCCGCATGGGCGCCGGGCGCGAGCTGTACGGACTGCGCAAGGACCAGACGGAAATCGCCGTCGAAGTCGGCCTGAGCCCCGTCGAGATGGAAGACGGCACCTACGTCTTGAGCACGATCATCGACATCAGCCAGCGCAAGCAACTGGAAGAAGCGCAACTGCAATTGCAGCAACTGCTGGCCAAGGCGGCACAGGCCCGGGCGGACCGACTGTCGCAAACCAACAGCGAGCTCGCGCAGGCCAACACGCAGCTCAAGCAATTCGCGTCCGTGGCCTCCCACGACCTGCAGGAACCGCTCCGCAAAATGGCGTCGTTCTGCGAGCTCTTGGCGCAGAAATACCACGGCCAACTCGATGCCGACGCGGACCGCTACATCGGCTACGTCGTCGACGGCGCCAACCGCATGCGGGCGCTGATTAACGACTTGCTGCAGCTCTCGCGGATCGGCTCGGCGGAAACGAAGCTCGAGTTGACCGACCTGAACGCCGCGGTCGACGCGGCCATTGACAATCTGGCGGTCGGCATTCGCGAATCGAACACCGTCGTGACGCGCGATGCACTGCCGGCGATCTCGGCCCACGCCGAACAAATGACACAACTGTTTCAGAACCTGATCGGCAACGCGATCAAGTTTCATCGTCCGGGAGTTCCGCCCGTCGTGCATGTCGGCGCCGAATCGGACGGCACGGATTGGCTCCTCTCGGTGCGCGACAACGGCATCGGCATCGAGCCGGAGTATCGCGACAAGATCTTCGCCATTTTCCGGCGGTTGCACACGCAGACCGAGTATCCGGGCACGGGCATTGGGCTGGCCATCTGCGCCAAGATCGCCGAGCGGCACGCCGGCCGCATTTCCGTCGAGTCGGAGTTGGGATCCGGTTCGGTATTCACTGTGAGAATTCCGCAACAGGGAGCAACAGACCATGAGCACGACCACGACCAGGCCGTCTCCGCGTCACATTGAAATCCTGCTGGTTGAAGATGACGCCGCCGACGCGGAATTGACCGCCGAGGCGCTCAAGAACGGCAAGATACTCAATACCGTGCATCACGTGACCGACGGCGTCGAGGCGTTGGCCTACCTCCACCGTAGCGGGCGATATTCCGGTGCGACCCGCCCCGACGTCGTGTTGCTCGATTTGAACATGCCCCGCAAGGACGGCCGCGAAGTGCTGGCCGAGATGAAAGCCGACCCGGCCCTCAAGGAGATCCCCGTCGTCATCCTGACCACTTCGGACTCGGACGAAGACGTTGCGCAGAGCTACGCCTTGCAGGCCAATTGTTTCGTGACCAAGCCGGTGGGGATGATCGAGTTCAACAAGGTCGTCAATTCGGTGGGCGATTTCTGGTTTGCGGTGGTCAAGCTTCCGCCGAACAAGAGCATGTGAACCGAGTCGCCAGGCGGAACTGCGCGCGGCCGTCGATCCTCGTCAGTCGGGAAAGGCGACCCAGGTCATCGCGCGCACTTCGTCGAACGTCGAGACGCCGTCGCGCACTTTCAGCAACGCATCGGCCGCCAGGCTGCGCGTGCCGCGCGAGCGCAGCATGTCGCGCAGGTCGCCTTCGCCTTCGCCATGCTCGATCGCTTCGCGAATCTCGCGGTCGGGCAGCACCACCTCGAAGATGCCCACGCGCTCGTAGAATCCTGTATTGCGACACTTCGGACAACCGCCGGCGACGGGAACTTCCGCGGGCGGTTCGACCCCTTCGTCGCGCATGCATTGCTCCAACCTGGCGTCGATCGGCTGCCGCCGGCAACAATCGGGACAGACGCGCCTCACAAGCCGCTGCGAGACGATGCCGGTCAGGTTGCCGGCCAGCGAGCGGTTGTCGATCTTCAAGTCGCGCAGTGCCGTCACGGTCGACGCCACGTCGCGCGTGTGGATCGTCGAAAAAACATACTTGCCGGAACTGGCGGCGCGCATCGCGATGTCGGCCGCCTCGGCGTCTCGAATCTCGCCCACCAGCACCACGTCGGGATCCATCCTCAGCAACGATCGCAGGCCGCTGGTCATCGTGATGCCGTGGCGCGGATCGACCGACATCTGCCGGAAGCTGGGCAGGCGATACTCGACCGGATCCTCGATGGTGACGATGTTGCGGTGCCCGTTGTCCATGGCGTGGGCCATGGAATAGGCAGTGGTGGTCTTGCCCGATCCGGCCGGTCCGGTGACCAGCACGATGCCCTCGCCGAGGCGCAGCATCTGCCTGAGCCGTTCGAGTGCGTCGTCCGACATCCCCAACGATTCCAACGGGCGCAGCAACGTCTCGCGGTTCAACAGCCGCAGCGAAACCGTTTCGCCGCCCACCACCGGCACGCGCGTCAGCCGCACGTCATGGTTGAGCGGGACGGGCAAGGTAAATCGCCCCTCGCGCGGAGTGAACGGATCGGCGATGTCGACTTCGGCCATGATCTTCAACTGCGTCGCCAGGGGCTGCCCAACGCTCCGAGGCAACCGGCAGAAATGCTCCAGTCGTCCGTCGATGCGAAACCGCACTTCCACGTCGTCGCCCAGCGGATCGAGATGCACGTCGGTGGCGCGGCGCCGGATCGCCTGAGTCAAAAGTTCCGTGGCGCGCGAGCCCTGGCGCGTGATTCGATCGACGGGATCTTCGCGAAATTCGATCTCGGCCAGTTCGGTGTCGGCCGTTTCCGCGCCGGCGGCTGCGCCGAGCGTCTCGGCCGGGTCCAATGCTTGCCGGCAGGTGAGCACGGGACAAGGAGCATCGCGCATCACGCTCTCGGCCACACTGCCCATCAACAAGCGTCGCCAGCCGCTGCGGCCCGAAGTCGCCATCACGATCACGTCCACCGCTTCCTGCCTGGCCAGCCGCACGATCTCGGCCGCCGGGTCTCCCTTGACGACGAGAAACTCGTGAGACACCTGCGTGTCGCTATTCGCGCACAACTCGTCGACTAGCTTGCGGGCCTGCGCTTGCTCTTCGGTCTGTTGCCGGCCCGCCGGTTCCACCTTGCCCAACGGCGGCTTCGAGGGCAACTCGACGTGCGCCACCAACAGGCTGGCGTCCAACGCCCGCGCCAGCGACACCGCATGCTCGAGCGCCTCGTGGCTGGCCGATGAGTAATCGACAGGACAAAGAATCTTGCTGGTCATGGTGAACTGGATCTCGGGATTCGCGAATTTACTCGGTCGATCCGCTCGCGTGCCACTAGCGCGTCGCGAGTGCCTCGGCGGCCGCTTGGGGCGTTTCGCGTTTGAGGATCGGTCCCACCTGGCTGAGCTCGTCCGACAACAGCATCAGGATGTCGTCCAGCGCAACCAGCCCCGCTAATCGTCCTTGGCCGTCCACGATCGGCAACCGGCGAAACTCGCCCGTCCGCATCAGCGACAAGGCCGAGCCGATCGAAGCGGCCTGACCGGTGGTCACCGGTTCGGGCGTCATCACGTCGCGCACCATGGTGGTATAAGGATCGCGCCCCGCCGCCACCACGCGGATCGCCAGATCGCGATCCGTTAGCATGCCGATGGGCACGTTGTCCTGATTGACGACTACCAACGCACCCACCGTGCGCTGGTGCATGCGCTCGGCGGCTTGAAACGCACTTTCATCAGCTCGAGCCGTGTCCACGCTACGTTGGTAAATGGATTCCAGCGACATGATCGCACCCCCTTTTCGCAGTCGTACCTTCACGTATGCCGAAACGTTTGCTCACACATCCACCGGCACGACGATCACCGCGCGGCTGGTGCCGCGGATCACCCGTTCGGCCGTCGTGCCAAACAACACTTTCTCGATCGGGCCGCGCGTGCCGAAGCGCCCCATCATGATGGCGTCGACCTGAAAGTCCTCGGCCTTGCGAAGGATTTCCAGAAACGGCACGCCCTCGGAAACGATGGTCTGCACGTCCACGCCCTCGGCGGCCTCGGCTTTCCACTGCTCGAGCTCCTGTTCGGCCTTGGAGCGCGCCGCCTCAACGATCGCTTGGCGCGCCGCCAAACCCAGATTTTCGGCAAAGTCGATTGCCGAGGGATCGATCGCGTGCAACAGAAGTATGGCCGCGTCGTCGCCGCGAACCAGTTGCTGGGCCTGCTCGAAGACGCCTCGCGAGACGGGCGAAAAATCGACCGGCACCAGCAGATTATTCAACTCGAACATCGTGTTTGTCTCCCCCGCGCAGTCCTGGGCCGCGCATCCGAGCTATCAACGAGCAATCCCCATACCAACTGGCGGAATCGCCGACACCGTTGCTAACCAGTGTCGACGGGCCGCACTTCATCCTATAGAAGTGTATCAAAACCGCGCTGTCCTGCGCGAATTCGCACAGTCGTGGACGCTCCGATAACAGGTATCGCGGCGATTACCCGTCATGCCCGCTCGCGGGCCACGTGCCGTCGCCCCGCGGCGCGCCGATTGCACCCTGCATCCGCCAGCGAGAACAGACTGTTCGAGCGTGGTTCCAAGCATTGAATTCAATCATGGGCCGTTTTCAGGAGGAGTGGTTGTATGAACGCGCGATGGATGTGGACAGCGGTCTGTGTGGTGTCGATTTTGGCAGTCGCCACGCAGGCACGCGCCGATGAGGAAGACGACAAAGCCAGCTTCTGGATGAAAAAGAAGCTCGAGTACACGGGCGAGATTCTGGCCGGCCTGACGAGCGAAGACTTCGAGCAAGTTGCCAAGAACGCCCGCACCATGAACACCCTGGGCTATTTGGAGAGATGGGTGCGCGCCGGCTCGCCCGAGTATCGCCGGCAGCTTAGAATCTTTCAAAGCGCCAACAAGCAGCTTATCGAGATGGCTGACGAAGAGAACCTCGACGGCGCTGCGCTGGCCTACGTGCAATTGACGCTCAGTTGCGTCAACTGCCACAAGCTGGTGCGCGATCCCGCGCCCGTCAAGGCGACGTCCGGAAAGTAACATGAACGACCGACGCGCAGCATCCCGGCTGGCGCCCCCAGTGCGGAACGGGGCGCAGCCGGCGCGCCGGTCGGACGGCATCCTCGATCGAGCTCAAGGCGCCATCGCGGGGCTGGCGCTGAGCGCCATTCTCGTCAGCCTCGTGTTGCGATTCGGCGTCGGCGCGTCGCAGGCGGTCTACAACGTGCCGCTGTACGCGGCGCTGGCGCTGGGCGGCGCGCCGCTTGTGTTTGGGTTGCTGCGGCAACTGCTGGCCCGCCAGTTCGGCTCCGACCTGTTGGCCGGCATGTCGATCGTCACGTCGCTGTTTCTCGAAGAGTATCTGGCCGGCACGTTCGTGGTGCTGATGCTCTCCGGCGGCGGCGCGATCGAGTCGTTTGCCGTGCGCCGCGCCTCCAGCGTGCTCGAAGCGCTGGCCCAAC
>JBGSYQ010000146.1:0-6057 GCA_041750795.1 Pirellulales bacterium
CTGGGACGACGAGGCGCGTCGTCGCGCGCGGTCGCTGGTCAAAGAGGCGATTGCCGCCGCGATCGCTCCGCCGGGGGTCGCGGCTGGCGCCGGCTCCACTTATCCGCCGAGTAGCGACGATCTATAATCGGGCGTTCCGCTTGCGCCTTGCCCCTCGCCAGGAATGGCACGTGCCAAAGCCCGATCCTCAGAAGCTGCGTGCCTTTGCCGTGGAAGTCGTCGAGCGGCTGCGCGCACGCTCGTTCGAGGCTTATTGGGCGGGCGGGTGCGTGCGCGATTGGCTGATGGGACGGGCGCCGAAGGATTACGACGTCGCGACCAACGCCCGGCCCGATGAGATTCGCGAGACCTTTGGCGCTCGGCGCACGGTTGCCGTGGGCGAGGCGTTTGGCGTCGTAAAGGTGCTCGGCGGACGATCGATCGAGGTCGAGGTTGTCACCTTTCGTCGCGACGCGAGCTACAGCGACGGCCGCCATCCGGACGCGGTCGAGTTCAGCACGCCGCAGGCCGACGCCGAGCGCCGCGACTTCACGATCAACGGCATGTTCTTCGATCCGCTGGAGGATCGCGTCATCGATTATGTCGGCGGGCAGGACGACCTGGTGCGGTGTGTGATCCGCGCCATCGGCGATCCGCAAGCGCGCTTTGCCGAGGACAAGCTGCGGCTGCTGCGCGCTGCTCGCTTCGCCGCGGGTCTGGATTTCACGATCGATCCGGCGACGCGCGATGCGCTGGAAGCGATGGCGCCGCAAATCACGGTCGTCAGCATCGAGCGGATCGCCGCCGAGTGGCGCTTGATGCTCGTGCATCCCAGCCGCGTGCGTGCCGTCCACTTGCTGCACGAAACCGGTCTGTTGGCGGCGCTGTTGCCGGAATTGAACGTCATCGATCAAGACGAGTCGCTCACGTCCACCGGGCGACCGGCGGACGATGCCTGGGTGACGACGCTCGAAATGTTGTCGGTGCTCGCGGAGCCCTCGTTTCCGCTGGCCTTGGCGGTGCTGGTGCATTCGTTCGTCGACGCCCAGGGGGCAGAAGCGATCTGCCGTCGTTGGAAACTCTCGAACCGCGAAACCGCGCGCACCCGTTGGCTGGTGGCCCAGCAGAACGCACTCGTCGACGCGCAACACGCGGCCTGGCCCAGGCTGCAGCGGATTCTCACGTCCGACGGCATCGACGAGCTCCTGGCATTCCACCAGGCCGAGGCCGCCGCCACGGGCCGCGACACGTCGCACATCGAGCATTGCCGCGGGCGACTGAGCCTGCCGGCCGATGAACTGAACCCGCCCCCCTTGATCAGCGGCGACGACCTCATCCGCCATGGCGTGCCGCGCGGCAAGCATTATCAGCGACTGCTCGAGGCCGTGCGCGACGCGCAACTGGAAAAGTCGATTGTGACCCAACAACAAGCGCTCAAGCTCGTCGACGAGCTGCGCTCCACCGGACCCTAGGATCGACTCGAAAACGAATTGGGTGCTGGTTCGTGCCACTGGTGGCGCACGCCACCAGTGCAGTCCAACAACGGGCCTTGCGGGCAACGCGCCCCCGACGACACTGGTGGCTGCCGCCACCAGTGGCACGTGTGAGCGTTCACGGAAGTATTACTGAATCATTCCTTAACCGCACTCAACAGAAGCAGCGCATGGAACCGATCGAAATCGTCAACCTCGTATCCCGCTGGTTACACATCCTGGCGGCCATCACCGCCGTGGGAGGCACCATCTTCGCCCGCTTTGTCGTGGTGCCCAGTCTCGATCCCTTGGCGCCCGACCAGCGCGCCGCCTTGCACGCAGCGATGCGCGCCCGCTGGTCGACCATCGTCGCCGCGGCCATCGGCTTCCTGCTGCTCAGCGGACTGTACACCATTGGCTATATCACGGTCGAGTATCGCTTGCCGAGATGGTATCACCCGGTGTTCGGCGTGAAGTTTCTGCTGGCGCTGGTGATCTTCGCGGTCGCCAGCTTGCTCACCGGCAGGACTCCGGCGGCCGACAACGTGCGGCGCCATTTGCGCTTCTGGCTGAACCTGAACATCGTGCTGGCGGTGCTCGTGGTGTGCCTTTCGGGAATTTTGCGCACGGCCGAGAAAATCCCCAAGCACGCTGCCGAAGCCGCGGCGCCGGTCAAAGCGGTCGAGCCGTCGCCCATGCCCGCGGAGTGACGCGCGTTTTTGGGGCCGGATTTGGCATTCGCCGCGGCGGCAATTAGGCTGGATCTAGTGAGCCTGTCGCACCCGCGGCCCCGCGCCGCGGCATGGCGCTGCGTGCTGCCGATCTCCTATCCTTCGACGCGAAACATGAACGAACGAACCCTGGCCATCCGCATCCTGCAAAACGCGCGCGAGCGATTGAGCGAACGGCTCACTCAACGGATTGTCGAGGCGCGCGAGGAGATCGAATCCGACGCCGAAGGCGGAACCTACTTGAGCGAGATCGAGGCGATCTACGATCAATTGGGGAGTCGTCTGGCGCACGTCAACGGCATGCTGGCGAATCTGCCGCCGGCGCCCCCGCAGCGGCCCGTCGGCGCCGATGCCACCGCCACGGAGATCATCTATGCCGACCTGGCGTCGGCCTATCCGACCGGAGTCGATCTGGAAGGCGCGCCGCCGGTGGTGTTGGCGTTGCCCGCGCCCCCCAACAACGAAGAGCGGGTCGATCCATTGGGAGACGCGCTGTGCCGATTGGCCACGTTGGGAGAATCCGGCGACAGCGCCGCCATGGCACAACTGCTGTCGGAGTGCTTCGACTTGAAGCCCAGCCGTGCGCGCCGCTGGGCCACGGCCTTCGCGCGACAGGTTGCCGCCCGTCCGGATTTGCCGCGGCGGCTCATTGACCTGGCCGTCACAATCGACCATGTTAGCGAGCATTCGGCCGTGGCGCTGGTGAGCGAATGCTTCGAGTCGGAACCGTTCGAAGCGCTGGCCATCGTTCGCGCGCTCAAGCGCCGCGGCCGTGACGGCGACGCCGATTCCTAACGCTCGCAAATCTCGAACAGGGTCCCCAACCGCCGGCGCCAGCGATGGACAAGAAAGTCAAGAAGAAGATCGACGTGCTTCGCCAGCGGCTGCAAAAGCTGCAGCAGCAACTCTCCGGCGCGCGCAAGCAAATGGACGATCCCGAAGAAGTCCAGCGCCTCGAGCAAGAAATCGCCGCCGCCGAGGCCGAGCTGGCTAAGCTCAAGTAGCGCCCAAGCAATTTACAGCCCCCACAAACCGCCAGCCCCCTTTCCGGCGCAACGTCCGTATCTCGTGACGGAACCCGCCAGCGCGCGAGGAATGCAAGCGACACACAACTGAATTAACTTGCCGGACTGAACTCGAATGTACGGACCTGCGATGCGCACGCTGCTACTGGTCTTACTCACGATCGGGATGGCCACGGCCGCGCTGGCGGTGGAAGCCATCGATGTGTCGAACGTCGGCCGGTGCGAGTTTGATCACCTGCCAAATACGACGGCACCGGTTTGGAACCTCGACAACCTGGAGTACCCCGCCGACGCCATCACGATTGAACCGATTGACGGCCGGAACAACGGCCTGCGCATCGGCCGAGCCGATGGGACTCAGTCGGGGCGGTACACGATGACGTTGCGGGCGAGCACTCACGATTGGAATCCGGACCAGTCGGGCGTGTCGCATTCGGTGACCGTGCGGATGGCAGCGAATTACTCCGGGGCCGCAATGGTGGCGGCGTCGGTTCCTGGTACCGGTGTGACGCTCGATATCGGCGGCGGCAAGTGCGTCCTTTGGCAGCGCGTCGGCGACACCGACGAGCGGCGCGACGAAACGGCCGCCGTCCGCGCGAAGCTGCCCGACTGGCGATCCGACGAGCTGCACACCTATCGACTCGAGTGGACCCCGACCCCTCGACCACACGAGCGTCCGTGTCGCTTGCTGATCGACGGGCAGCTTGTCAAGGAGTTTCGCGGGTACGAACGTCCGGCGACCTTCGATCCGACGTTCGAGATCAGTTTCGAGCGCGGCGCGGGAACCGCCCTCATCGACTTTGCCGAGTGGAATTTGAACGGCGGCCGCGAAAAGCCCGGCCGGCGGTTCGCCGTCGAACGCGGCGTTCGTCAATTGTTCCTGGACCGCTTCGGAATCGAAAGCATGGCCGGGCTGAAGCGAGTCGTGAATCAGCCGCAGCGGCACCAGGGCAACCCCGTCCTGCAGGGCGAACATCCGTGGGAACGAAGTTCCGCATCGGTCTACGGCACGATGCTGTACGATCGGGCGGCGAAAAAATTCCGCCTGTGGTACCTCTGCTCGCCAGAGTCGCCCGCCTCGGGTCGGAAGTGGGTCGAGGTCGGCGGGTTTCGACGCGTCACGAATGTCACCCTGTTGGCCTATGCCGAGTCTCACGACGCGATTCAATGGACGAAGCCCGTACTGGAACAGCTCAGTTTCGAAGGCTCGACGAAAAACAATCTGATCGCGATCGGCATCGACAACCCGGAAGGGGTCGGCGTGCTGCACGACCCGTTTGACGCGGACCCCGCCCGGCGATTCAAGGCCTTCTTCTGGGACCGCCGCGTTGCGCCACCCGACGATGCCAGCGGCGTGGACGACGCGCTGGCGAAGATCCCCCTCGATCCGCCCGGCCTGACCGAAGCGCAACGAGCGGGTGGAATGTGGGTCGCATTCTCGCCGGACGGTTTGCGATGGACCACCCATGGGCCGATCCTGCCGTGCTACAGCGACACCACGCATACCATCGTGTTCGATCCGCGCCGCGAGAAATACTTGGGCCTAGGCCGAATGGGATTCGGCCGCACGGTCGCGCTTACCGAAAGCGACGACGCGCTGCATTGGTCCGAGCCGACTCGCGTGCTGGCATGCGACCGGCTGGACGGACCCGGCGGGCAGATTTACGGCATGCCTGTCGATCGCTACGAGGGGCTGTTCGTCGGCATGTTTTGGATGTATCGCGAAGAGATCGACGCAAAGATCGACACGCAACTGGCAGTGAGCCGCGACGGCCGCCGCTGGCGCCGGGTCGCCGACCGGCAGACGTTCTTGCCGAACGCCCCGGAAGGTTCCTGGGACGACGGCATGTCCCGCGTGGGACGCGCCATCAACGTTCTCGACGATACCATCTACCTGCACTACTCGATGGTCAACGGGCCGCACCGCAGCCCAAAGTATCCGAACGTGACTCGCAAGTTTCCCCCGGCCATCGGCCTCGCCACGCTCCGCCGCGACGGCTTCGTGTCGCTGGATGCCGGCGCCGAAGCGGGCACGCTGGTCACTCGACCGTTCGCCCTTCCCCAAGGCGGCCTGCATCTCAATGCCGACGCCACCCATGGCCGTATCGACGTAGCGATCGTCGACAGCGAGGGCCAAGTGCGATTGACCCTGCCACCGGTCTCGGGCGATCAGGCTCGTTGCAAGATTGCCGACGCCGAGCAGCTTCGCGAAGTCTCCACAGAGTCGCCGGTGCAACTCCGCATCACACTCCAGCAGGCGAAACTGTATTCCTACTGGTTCGAGTAACCGCCACGACACCCTCGCCAGGCGCAAAGCAAAGCTTCGCACGCAAGCGCAAAACAACGACCTGCCGCCCCATCGCGTCATCGCATCCACACGATGTCGCAGCCTGTTGAATTCTTCAACCGGATTCCTGGGCCGCTAAGCGGCGTAGCACGACGTGTCGTGCGAACGCCACATGAAAAAAGGGGTCGGAATTCTTTTCCGGCCCGTTGCCGTAATCGAGCCGCACCGCGCCAACGCCAACTCAGACCTAAGGGCCAAAGGCCCGCAACATACCAGCCCAGGGCAACGCCCTGGGAACCGATGCCCCCCGCGATTTTCCCCAGCTCAACGGGGAGATCGAATGGACAAAAGGGGACGGGATTCTTTTCCAGCCCCGGGCCGTCCTCAAACCGCACCGCGCCACCAGCCAACAAGGGTCGGAAAAGGGGACATTCTTGCTCTGTAGAAATCCACTCCTTGCTAGCTAGTCTGCTAGCATCTCCGCGTGCGTAGTACAAGGAGTATGAAGACCAGCAAGTCACCGCGGCGGGTGTTGCAGTACGCTCATTTGATCGGTCAGCTCG
>JBGSYQ010000147.1:0-52761 GCA_041750795.1 Pirellulales bacterium
CAGCCGCTGCTGCCAATCCAGCCACTCATCCAACGACGCCGCAGGCCTTCCATTCTTCGCCATCACTCGACTCCATCAGTAACTGAGACAACAAGCTCAGCCTAACAGGGCCGACAAGTATGGATTCGGCGGACGCTTACAGAACCCCCGAGGTATTTGACAGGGACTAAGCACGCGAAGTCATTCCACGAACTCGTGTTTCCGGGGGCACCATAAATTCGCTGAACAAATATCTTCGCTTGCCAACAATGCACACCGCGCGAGACAATCCGAAGCACTTCTCCTTGTTTGATGCCCGCACTCAATCTCCCATCGGCCAGTCCATCCCGGCCGATTCGGACGCGCGAGCAGCGTAGCGGACTGGCACAGCTATCGATCATCGAGCACGCACTCTGTTCGCTCGACCCGTCTCTGTCCCTCGTCGCTCCATACCAGCACAAGACCGGATACTTTTACACGGACGCCAACAAACGCCGCTTCGCCAACGTCTCCATTTTCGCGGCACTCGGACTTTCGTCACGCGACGAGTATTTTCTCTGGGGACTCCTCGCCCTGACGTTCAATCAGCCGCAGCCGTCGATCGAGTTTCTGGCCACACCGCACTTCTGCCTGAAGAAGCTCGGATACTTGGAGGCCAAGGGCGGAAAGCAATACGCTGAGTTTCGGGCAACGATCAAACGCCTCGCCGGTGTCTTCTATCAATGTGATGCCTTCTACGATCCTCGCCTCCAGACGTTTCAAGATACCGGCTTCGGCCTGCTCAAGTACAGTTTGCCGCAACGTGACGATTCCTCCCGGGCCTGGCGAATCGTCTGGGACCCATTGTTCTTCGAATACGTGCAAGCGACGGGCGGGAAGCTCTTCTTTGATCTGACGAGCGACACGTTCCGGAGTTTTGATCCGGCATTGAGGCGGCTCGCGTTACTGCTCCATAAGATTTTCTGGCGACGAAAGGTGTCTCCTCCGTTTGAGTTGCGGCATCTCGGCACGAACGTACTCGGGTTCTCACCCCAGCGACTAACGAAGTATCTCAAGCGTGACATAAGTCACTGCGCCCAGAGGCTTCTGGCTGCGAACTTCATTGCCTTGCCGAGCGGCGTCGACCGAGCTGCCGATCTCTTCGAGAAGCGAGGGCGCGGATCGTATGTCATTCGCTTTGAACGCGGATCGTATTTCGAGCAGCATTCGATCGATCAACTCGCACATCACCCGGTGACGAGCGTCGCTGACTCCCCTCTCTACGACCCGTTGAAAACGATCGGCTTCGAGGATGCCGCGATCCGATCGATTCTGAAGAAGTATGATCACCAGGTCATCGCCCGCTGGGCGCAATACACACAGGTCGCGATGGAGACAAAGGGGCGGAAGTTCTTTTCGAAGAGTCCGGAAGCGTACTGCCTGGACGGCATCAAGCGTGGAACATCCGCGCCGGACTGGTTTCTTGATCATCAACGTGACGAACGTCGACGGCAGCACGACGATGATCTACAGGCTCGCGGCGTCTCCGCCGACGATCCAAATCTCACGATCGCCTATCGCAAAGCAAGGAAGGAAGCACTGCATAAATTCCTCCGCGAAGAGATTGATCGTGATCGCTATCATAAAACCGTCGAGACATTCATGGGGATGTTCAAGGATGCACCGGAAGACGTCGCGAAACAGCAGGCGATCGAAGAGGCCGAGCGACACCTCGGCGCCGGATTCCGATTCCCAGATTACAGCGAATGGTCGTCCGCTACGGCGATTGGAAGGCTGGCCGAATCGTACCGTGAATGACAGTTATGATCAGGACCGAAAGGTGTACTTTGCCGCACCTTCATTTCTGCCGACCTGGTGTACTTTGCCGCACCAACTGGTGTACTTTGCCGCACCTTTTTATCTCACCTTGAACGGGCCTGGACGACAGTTTCGTGTCTTGTGGAAGCCAACCATCCACGTTGACTCTCTCTCCGTTCGATTCTGACCAAATACTAAGCAAAGGTTTATTGTTCTTAAGCAAAGGAGGGCTTCACCCTCTATCTGCTTTGAAGAAGAAAACACGCCTCGATAGACGGACGAAAAGTAGTAAGCACTCGGAGGTCGAAAGGTCCCCGCGGCCGGCACTTTCAGTTTGAGTTCCAACATTCCGGGTGAGCAACACTTTCTTCCAATGCGACTCGCGTCCATGGAAAATCATCCCGCCATCGCCCCGCTTCCGGTGACGAAGGCAACACCGAAGATGCCGGCGGCCGGAGGCCGACCTGGCAACCGCACTGCTATGCGCAGTACCTCTCCGTCAGGGGACGGCGCTCGCGGGACGTTCCGCCCGCGAGACCCCGTCCTGCGACACGCCCGCTCGCTACGCTCAACATGTGCGGCACAGCCCGGGGTCTCGCGGCCTTCGAAGATGCGCGAGGAATCATCGCCCGAGCGGGTGACCAGTGTGTGTGGGTAGCCCGACCGGCGCTCGCTTGTCCCGCACGCTTCCCGCCCTACAGCGGGAACATCAGCGGGAGCAGGACGCGGCCGCTGCTAGACGCAGCGGAAGACGAAAGGCCACGTGCGCAGCATCGTGCTCCATTTTTGGCGAATTTCGGGATTCCCTACAGTGCCCGCAAGCACCGGAAGATTTCGACCATCGCCAGCGTATCGAGCTCGCAGTATGCCTGCAGATTCGCTTCCGTTGTCGCTCGTTCTTCACGCGTCACCTTCGGGTCGAACATGCGATACCATTCGAGCGATGCACTGTTTCCCTCTTGGATCGCGAGGTTCTTGTACGACAGATGCGGGACCAGCACCGGGAACACGTCCTTGATCGAGCAACTGCCGTTGAACTGGCCATCCACGTAGAGTTGCTTGCTGAAGACATCCTTGAGGTCGAACACCCGCGCGTTGAGTGACGCGAGAAATGCTGCGGCTGTCGGCTGCAATCTTGCCATGCGGGTATGACAGCCCATCTCGAATGACTTATTCCACGTGATGATCGTTCCGCCGTCCCCGATATCACGTTGGAGCGACTCGACGACGCCAGGCGTTGTGTCGCAGTATGCGGGTGCCAGATACTCGTAGTGCTCCGGCTCTGACGTCGCCGATCGCAGCACGTGCAGGGAATACTGGAACGGCATCGCTTCGTTCGGGCAGTACCCGGCGAATTGCGGAACGATGGTCGCGAACGTCTCGTAGTCGAGGAAGTACAAGGGATACGTCAGCGCGCCGAGCATCGCCCGTATTGCCGGGCGATCAATGATGGGCACGCCCTGCCTCGTCGCCGTCACCTGCAATCGCTGCCGTGCGGACAGTTTTGCAGTGTCCGGAATGTCGCGTACCGTTCGGTATCCGTCTGCGTAGAGCGCGCGAGCTTTTGCGAGCTGGAGTCTGCTGACGTAATACACCGAGTTCGGCGGCAGGTCGGGATAGCAATGATTGAGACTCGGGCAGTCCTTCGGAGAGCAACTGCACGGAAACTCATCAATCGGGGGAACGTCCGGAAGTGTGAGAAGCCGCCGTGCCTTCTCGATCCCGGATTCAACATCCTTCACGAGATCCCGAGCAGCGCCCGTGACATCGTTCGTGACGAGCAGCCGAGACGGATCGATCTCGCCGTTTCGAGCATATTCCCGATTGATGTGCACGATGAACACGCGGTCGATCATGTACCCCGCTCGCTCGAACGCGATCTTCTGAAAGCAGACGTCATGCAGATGGCGCTCCTTCACCTCACCCGCAGCCTTCACTTCATAGATGTCCCAGCTTCCGTTGCGCGGACTTTTCTTGAGAACGTCCGCCATTGCGTGCAGGTCGTCGGCCATGACCGTCGCCTGAAACAAACAATTCGCACCTTGTCCAATGTGACGATAGGTTCGTTCCGACCCACTTGCGCCAAAGGCTCTGATGAGTTTGCCGTCCGGAAATAATTGACGTGCATAGCTCTCGACCGCGTTACCCTGTTCCATTCTCCATGTGCGCTGCGCATCGATCGCGTCAGCGACTTCCTCACGCCGATATTCGTACAGCCACGCGTAGCGCGGACAGTCGAGTGAACGGGTGTAGGCGGATTTGGTGACCATAGTCAGCTCGGGATTCGGGGTGGCATTATAGCGTATCGACCAGAGATTCAAGCGGCCTAGCGTTCCTCGGGAAATATCTCTACGTCGAACGGATAGAGCAGCTTCATCAGTTCGTCGCGCTCCTGCCTTGTGATTTCCATTCGACGCTCGGACGCTTCGATACTCGCCGCGGCACATCGTCGCATGAACGCTTTGTCCGCGACATCCATATCCGGACCGTCGACGAGCGACTTCACACGTTCCACTTGCGGCCTCAGAATTCGCATGTAGTCGCTCATTGGGTTGCCGTCATGAGTTCAATCCACTCGTCCGCCGTCACATTCTCCGGCTGACGGCCCTTGAATTTCCCGCCGGCGGTCGTGCCTGACCAAGCGAGCCGCACCGGTATTCTCTCGGCGAGCATCGGCAACACTTGCTGAGTGCCGTTGATGCCTTCTTCATCACAGTCGAGCATCAGCGTAACGAAACGCGCGCCAATGTCGCGAGCGAGAGTCGCGATCCGCTTCACCTGTTCGTGCGTGATCGTGTTCGAGCACAGTCCGACCGCGGGTACGCCGATCGTATTCAACCGTATTGCGTCGTTTGGTCCTTCGACGACGACGAGGTTCCTGCTGTACTCTCGGCCCATCGCTTCCAGGCGAACCACATCCTCGCCATAGGTTTCCAGTCCCCGATGAAATCCTTTCACGAAGCGCGTTTTGATCGGCTCCGGTTCGGAACGATCCGACGCTTTCCATTTTGCGACCTGCTCCTCATAACGGACGTTCCGTCCGAACCAGGTCAGCATCTCACCGGTCGGTGACCGATACCCGTAGACGACATGACCGCGGACCAGGGACTTTGAACTTTGTGGGAGATATCCCATCGAGAACTTCTGGCACACCTCGGGGGTGAGGAAGGCGCGACGGCGAAAGTAGGCCGAGGCCTCGGGCGGCATGGCCGCGACATCCGTGACAAACTGTTCGTGCAGGGTGACGAGCTCCCGCGCTCGTTCATTCTCAGACGCAAACAGCGGCACATTTACGTCCGGCTTCTCCGGTGCTTTCGGAGACTTCACGATGATGGCAGCCTCGGCAGTTCGCGCGGGAGGTTCTGCACCGCCTGCCATTGAAACGAGGTCTGCGGCGATCGCTTTGAACCGCTCGCCCCGAGGCCGTCCGCCAGCGTTCTCACCCGGCTTCATCAAATCGCAGAGACCGACCAGATTCCCGCCCTTCTGGCACTCGTAGGCGTGGCACTTCCAGGGCTTCACCGGGTTCTCCACTCGCACGGCGATTGCCCGGTCGCCCGTTTCCTCCGCCCGGCCGCAGGCCAGGAAGCACTTCATTCGGATTTCATCGCCGACATGCCGAATCTGTGGCAAGGCAATGCCGTAATACTCGGCGGCCTGCTCGATCGAGACTTGCGGCATCAGCTTGTCGACATCAATGAAGGATGACTTTCGTTCGGACATGCAAGTGAGATTGGGAGAAAAGTACGGTCGGCGATGATAGGCTCCGGCGTAACCCATGACAAGCACTTCCCCAGGATGGCTCATCACGCCGCGCGATATCGAGATGCTTCGAGCACTCGACTACGCGCCCCTCACGGCGCGACAAATCGAGAAGCTCAGCATCACCTGGGCGACGCCCTTTAGCGCCACCCGACTCGTGCGTGAGCGGCTGCAGCGACTCACCGAGGCGAAGCTCGTGACCACGCATCGCTACGCGATATTGGATCGTGGACAACCAGAGAACTACTATGTGCTCTCCCGTCGCGGCTACCAGCTCCTGCACGGACCGGACAGCCAGCCACCAACCAAAGGCTACTTCTCGCCGGCCGGACTCGGCCGACAGCCGCACCAACGTGCGGTCAGTGACTTCGTCGTGCATACGGCTTGCGGTGCTTTTCGCTCCGGCGCCCGCTTCACCGACTTCTACCGCGAGAATACGATCCGTCTGACCGCCGACGGACTGACCCTCTTTCCCGATGCGTCGTTCACGCTCGTCACACGCGACGGCAAGAGTCTGCGTTTCTTCGCAGAAATCGATAACGGAACGGAGCGAATTCGCTCACAGAAAGATGCAGATAGCATCGAGCGGAAGATTCGCATTTATGACGCCGTGCAGGACCAGGACCCACGCGAGCGGTTTCGGGTCCTTTTCATATCCGGCCAAAATTCTCGTGGGCGACTGGACCATATCCTCAAGACCGCGATGGACGTTGCCCGGAATCCCAGCCGAACCTTGTTCTACGGAATCACGCTCATGGAATACCTGACGACAACATTCTCTGTTACGTCTCCCGTTTTCAGAGATCACAGGGGCGGCCGACAGTCGCTCGTCCCTGACATTGGTGTCGAGGCCTTGCTTGCGCCACGCACATTGCAGCCGGCCGCAGTACCGTGCTAGGCTCTTCCCCTGTCGGTTCTCCGTTCGGATTCCCGGCTTGAGTACTGCCACCGTGCAGGCTCCCTTCTCCGACGTCGGAGGCACCCGGTCTGTCGCGACGGGTTTCCGATGACTCCGTCGTGGGCACCCGGGGTTCTGATCCTCTGTGATCTTGCCTACCGGATTGGGTCCCGCCACATGGAAGAACGTTGCTGAACTGGCAGGCCCCGCCTTCGGATCGACAGCACGTCCGAGGCGGGTGATTCTCGACGACCACTTGGTTGGATCGGATGCTTGGCGCCAGCTTTCTAGCCGCCTCCTCTACTCTTCATGGTGAAGATGCTAAGATGCGACGGACTTTTCGGAGCACCGGCGGCTAATTGCAACCGTTTAAGAAAACCATGGGATTTCGCTACCCGCAACCGGACAACGAGGTTGGATTCGAGCAGCTGTGCCTGCGCCTATATCGTAAGGTGTGGAATAATGAAAGTTTGAAGCTCTACGCGAAGCGAGGCGAGAAGCAGGACGGCATCGACATCTTTGATCCCCTCAGTATCAAGCCCGTTCGAGCGGTCCAGTGCAAGCATCACGAGCCTACGAAAACAATTCCTCCCTCTGAGATCAAGGCCGAAGTAGCGAAGGCTGAGAAGTCGCATTTCCACATCGAGCACTATGTGATCGCGACGACTGCTCGAAAAAGTCGTGAAGCACAGGATGCTATTGCGGAGCTAAACCTTCGAGCCGACAAACAGTTCACCGCCGATATCGAATTCTGGGAAGAAATCTGCCAACACGCCGATGAGCTTGGGCGGCTAATGGCGGAACTGGTTATATACGGCGAGAACGTCCTCGCCGGCGCGAGTACGGCTACACAAGGCGGTGCAACGTCGCCCGTCTTCGCTTCTCACGCGCAGGAGCCTTCTGAGGGGAATGATCCATACACCCTTATTGAACGCCTGCTGGATGAGAGGCGTCTGGATGTGGCTCGCCACGAGCTAGGCAAACTTCCGGCCTTTGAATCGTTGCCAACAGATCAGCAATACAAGCTTCTGCGCCTCCGCGCCAAACTCGCTCTAGAGAATGGCGAGTTCGAGCAGGCGAGCGAACTGTTTTTGCAGGCGTATACAGTCTCACCTCATTTGGACCAGGCGAAACAGAATCGAGTTCTTGCATATTCCCTTCGCAGTGAGCCAGAAAAGGCCTACGAGCATGCCAAGCAGTATGTCGCCGAAGGTCTGGCAACGCCGATTATGATCCTTCGGCTTATCGAAAATGTCACATCGAAGGAGCAATTGGAGGAGCACGAATCTCTCATTCGTGCTCTCGTCGTCACAGATGCGGGCATCAATACTGCTCTCGCGTACAAGCACATTCGATTCAATGACTACGACGTCGCGTACGAAGCGGCTCAACGCGCTTTATCCATGGAGTCGGATTCGCCTCAAGCCCAGCTTGCGATTGCGATGGCGCTCCATAGTCTTGCCATGCACAGTGATCCGAAGAATCGCATAGAGCGACTGCGGCTCGCGCTGGCGCACTATGATACCGCCGCCCAAGCCGCTCACGATCAGCACCTCACCACGATATTGCCCGAACTATTTGTAAATCGTGCGGCCGCAAAGGCGCTTCTGGGTGACGACTCCGGAGCGACAGCGGATTATCGCGCGTCAATCGATTCAGCCACTACGCCAGCAATCTATGTAGCCCGCGCGGTTAGCTACTTTCTGCAAGCGCTGGATTTCGATAGTGCCAGCGCGCTGACTGGTTCCCTTGATCGCACAACGTACGAAGGGCAGTACTTGGCCTTGGTCGCTGAATACCACAGTGCTGATACGACGGCCAAGCGAAGGCACATACAGGAGATGGCGACCCTAGCGGAACAGGATTGGGATCGAGCGGTCGAATGTCGCTTCCAGTGTGTGCAGTGGGCCCTTGACCTAAAAGAATATGATCTGGCGGAGTCGTACGTTACTGAAGCGTTTCAGCGCGCACATCCGTTCCAAGCTCATACGATGCTGGCGTGGACATACCTTGAATCACGCGATCAAGAGCGAGCCAAAGCCGAGGCGCTAAAGGCACTCGACGAAAGTATCCGCGCCGCCCATTCTCAGGAACTGCGGCTCCTTGCGGTTATTCTGGTAAAGCTCAAAGACGATGCCAACGCAGTTGGCTTGCTTGAGCAAGTCGCTACGCCCGGTGTTCTTGATGACGACATGAGAGCGCTACTCGACTGCGCCCAGCGACTGGGGCGACATGATCTCCTGCTGCGACTCTGCAGCGAGCTACGGGCTGCCGGAGTCAACGACGAGCGATTGCAGAAGCTAGAACTGCAGCTGCTCAGCGAGTATGCGCCGAATGACGCGTTGGCGCTTGTTGATGAGTTCATTCGTTCGGGCGGCAGCCCCGCATACTGTGTCGCCGCTCGCAACGTGCTGGCCGTGCGACTTAAGCAGACGGAGAGGATGAATCTCGACGCATCGGCGTTGCCTACAGCTGCGCAATTGTCGCCGCGCGAAGCGAACATGATTCTGCTGCCATACGTTACGGCGGGAATGTACGACGAGGCTTTGCAATTCCTGTATGCGCAGCGGCGAATCTACTTCGAGGACGAAGACGCTCATGGGCGGTATCTGTTCTTCTTCTTGAGGCATGAGCCCAAACTCGAGCTGCGCGATCCTCCGGCCACAGTCGCCAACAACTGCGCCGTCCTCCTCCAATCCACGACGGGTGACCGCCGCTGGGTTACATTGGAGGACGAGCAACCCCTCGCCAGCAGAGGTGAGTTTGCGTCGACCAGCGAACTTGGCCAGCTCTTGCTCGGCCGGAAGGTCGGGGACGCCATCGAGTTGCCGGGAAATGTCGTCCAGGTTGAAACTGCGTCAATTCGCGAAATTCAGACAAAGTATGTGCGCGCCTTCCAAGACACTTTTGAGAATTTCCGCCGGCGCTTTCCTGGGACATCCGTGCTTCAACGCGTCCAACTTGGCGATGCTGAGAACTTCGATCCGTCTCCCCTCATCGAGAGTCTCAAGAGTCGTCGCGCGCACATCGAAGAATGTATCCAGCTCTACAGTGAAAACCCGTGTTCGCTTTATCTCTTCGCAAATAGCATCGGAATCAACGAACTGGAAGCGATAAAAGTGCTTGGTCAGCACCCGCAAGGCCGGGTGAAATCGTGCCAGACTACGCCGCACGACTTTGAGCAGGCGCTCGACAAGGCCGTTACGCCGCCGGCCATTGTTCTGAGCATCTCATCGATCGTCACAATCACTCTACTCAATGCTTGGAGGTACTTGGAATCCACGACGCAGCATCTCGTCTCTCAATTAACAAGTGAGCTTATCGATGAGTGGATTCATGAAATCACCGACAACCATGCCGAAAAAGGTGGAACGGCAAGCCTCAACGATGCCAATCAACTTGCAATCACCGATACGACCGCCGAAGTACACGCAGCCCGCCTCGAAGAGCTGAACACGATGAGGCAGATGGTTGACGAGCACTGCCACAAATCATCCTCGGTTGCGGTTGCGCAGCTGCCACCGGAGAAGCGCGATTTATACACACAGGCGTTGGGCATCCACAATCTCGAAGCGATTAGTGTCGCCAACGACCATCAGGCTCTGCTATGGAGTGACGATGTTCTAGTGGGCTTCGTTGCGGAAACAGACTTCGGAGTAACGAACTGTTGGACACAGCTTGCTTTGCGCTGTCTCATGAAGTGGGGCGGCGCGATGACGATCGAAGAATTCAACCTTGTGACTGCCAAGCTGGCCGCTTCGGATTACCAAAACATCATTTGGAATCCCGAAACAATCATTGCAGCTGGAATGGAGGTAGGGTGGGAGACCACTGCTTGGCCCTTTTCTAAATGCATTGGCCTAATCGGAAAGCCGCATCTACACATATCTGCGAAGTTGCGCATCGTAGTTGAGCTTTTGCAGCGGCTTCGTCGGTCAAGCTGTAGTGACCTGAAGCAAAGCGCAGTGATCCAGGCGACTCTGAACGCCCTTGCGGATCCACGTGCAGTCCGTTGGTTGCTGCGCCGAGTCGACGACCTGTTCGGTGTCGACGTGCCATCCGCCAACTTCGTGCGGTTCGAATTGCAATTCTGGTTGCGGCTTCACTAGTTGGCGTCGGCGAACCGGAGCCTCGTTGCGACAGATTGATTGTGATCGTGTGAGCGATAGAGTGACCCATGCGCCGATGGTGTATGTGCTATTCTTCCGGTCGTGCTCCTCCGGCTCCGCACTCCGGCAACAAACGATCGCGGCCCGCTCTACGCGGAAAACGCCTTTGCGGCTCTCCATCAGGCCAACGTCCGGCGGTTACCGCTGCGTTTGATGTTCGGAATCCACGAGGATGGTGTGGGGCTGTTCGTCGCAGGCCAGAATGTCTTGCGACCACTCATCCAAGAGCAGTTCTACGCGAACTATCCCGATTGCACGTTAGACCCGCTGTCGGCCGGCGCTCTCGACTGTCCCCGGGACTGTGAATCCTGGAGCATCGATCTGATGCTCACGCCCGATCTGTTTCCGTGCCGACGCTACGGGCAATTCGAGGATGCCTTGAATCGGGTAACTGCGGATCCGCTCATGGGCATTCTTACGACACTCGATCATTTACAACGTGAAAGGTTCACCGGTCAGCTAGAGCTTGTGGTGCGTCCGGCCGATTACAGAAGGCCGGCACAAGCGAGACGCACGCTTCGCCGACTCGATCATCCGTTCTTTCGATCCAAGCCCCGGCTCGCGGAGTTCTATGCCAAGGCAGCTCTTTCGCCGAGGCTCTGGCGACGACTGGCAGCTCGGGTGCTTTCGATTCCCGCCCGGAGGGCGACCGATCAGGCGTCACGCAGCATGCTCAGTGTCTCGGGATCTAGACTCCACGAAAGAGAGGAGGACCTGCAATCGGCGTCCGATAAGTTGGGGCGGCAACTGTTCGAGGCCCGGCTCCGGGTGTCGCTTGCGGCGCCGGTGGCAGAGCGGGACCAGGTGCGAGAGCGGCTGCAGCAGCTGGCCGGAAGTCTCGGGCATTTCAACTCGCCGCGGACCGGATCCTTTCAGATCGGAAAACCGCATCAATCGCGTCGGCTCGGACCCGTATTTCTGCTGTCGTGCGAGGAAGTGGCGACCCTGTTCCATCCGCCGAACGATACCGTTCGCGTTCCACGCCTGGCCCAGGTGGAGAGTCGCGAGTTTGCACCACCGAAGGGACTGGCCGCCCGGAGCGATCGACCGGATCACGTGTCCTTCGCCCGCACGCAGTTCCGCTCGCAACGCGAGCCAGTCAGCCTGGCCGTCGACGATCGCCGCCGGCACCTCGCCATCGTCGGGAAGACCGGCACCGGAAAAACGACCTTACTTCAGAATCTGCTCGTGGCGGACATCCAGAACGGCGAAGGCGTGTGCATTGTCGATCCGCACGGTGACCTAGCCGATTCGCTCTTGGAGTTGATTCCCCGCAGCCGAACGAATGATGTCGTGCTCTTCGACGTCGGCGACGCGTCACATCCGCTCTCCTTCAATCTGCTCGCTTGTGCCGATCCGGCGCAACGGCCGCTCGTCGCCTCGGGCCTGGTGTCATCGTTTAAGAAGATTTACGGCACGATGTGGGGACCGCGGCTGGAGCATATTTTGCGAAATGCGCTCCTGGCACTCCTTGAAGTCCCCGGCTCATCGCTCGTGCAAATCCTGCCGCTGCTCGGTGACGACGACTATCGGGACGGCGTGATGAAGTACGTGAGCGATCCGGCCGTGCGTCGCTTCTGGGAACGAGAGTTTGCCGAGATGCCGACGCGGCTCCGCGGCGAAGCTATTTCCCCGGTGCTCAACAAAATTGGGCACTTCATCAGCAGCCCGGTTCTGAGAAACATCGTCGGACAATCAGCCAGCACGCTCGACCTCCGACAGACGATGGATGCAGGGAAGATCCTGATCGTGAACCTCTCGAAAGGAAAGGTCGGCAGCGACGCCAGCGAGCTGCTCGGATCCCTGCTGGTCACGGCGATCCAACTCGCGGCGATGAGTCGAGCGGATACGACGGAAGAGAATCGACGGGATTTCTTCGCCTATATCGATGAGTTCAGTTCGTTCACAACCGACGCCTTTTCATCGGCGTTCTCTGAGGCACGAAAGTATCGCCTCTCCCTCACCGTAGCGACGCAGTTCCTGGATCAGCTCGATGAGCTGACGCGAGCCAGCCTGTTCGGCAACGTCGGAACAACCGTTGCGTTTCAGCTATCGCAGCACGATGCAGAGATCATGGCGAACGAGTTCGGCGGCGGTCTGCTCCCCTCGGATCTGCTCGCTCTCCCTAAGTATCAAGCGTACGTGCGCATGCTCGCGGATGGCGTGCCGAGTGCACCGTTCTCGGTACGAACGTTGCCGCCCGCGAAACGTCGCGGCGATGAGCAATCCCCTGACACACTTCGGCGAACGTCTCACCATCGCTACACGAAGCCGGCACGGCAAGTCGATCGGCACCTGGCCGCGGCTCTCGCATAAGGGGCACTGTTTTCGGAACTCCCGAATCAGTTGGAGTGTCGCGGCAATTCCGTCTTGGACGGCACAGGAAACTCCGTTGCACCGCTGCCAGGAAACAGATGCAGGTGAAAAATGCGTTCATACTTCATTGGATGACTTTGCAGATAGAAGCCAATGGCGTTATCGAGTTCGTTCCGACAGGAATCCAGCGCGTGGTGGTTACTCCACAGAACGAGCCACGTCGGCTCCGCCAAGTCGTGACGTCCATTCCGCGATAATCGTGATTCGACGATCGCAGGACAGTCATCTTCGGGAATCAACATGGTGCTTTGGGCGCCGAACACAATCAGCGGCTCGCGCTGATCGCCGAGCCGCGGGTCTCCGGTCAGGTCTTCCTTGAAAACGCTGATTCGTGACACGACATCCTGAACCGACTCGGGTACGGCAACACTTTGTGTGTCGGGATCATGGCTTGCAAAGAACCCATTGAGTGCATCAGCAAGGCACTCGTGGATCCGCCCCGGGCGGATCTTGGTTGCGTAGTCATTGGCAAGAAAAATAGTTACCACAAAGCCGGTGGTGTGATCACCGAGCGTGAGCCCCGCGAGAATGTCCCCCCGCAGTTTGCGAAGAATGGCGTCTTTTTCAAAGCGATTCTCGGGGACAAGCTCAGAGAGCTCCATGGCCCGCGGGTGGCCGTTGTATATGAATGTCACATCCGGAGGATCCGTCGCGCACGACAGCACGTCAGAGAATGCCGTGCGCTCGCGTTGACACAGATGGGTAAGGAAGAAACTCGCGATCGAACATTCGAGCAGCCGCTTGTCATGACGGGGAAGCGGCGTGCCTGGCACGAACCGCATTGTTCCTGCCAACGCGGCCAGATCGACCGAGATGATGGCTTTCTTCGTCATACACTTCAGTCCCAACGTTCGAATATCACTGTCCGGCAGGCACATCGATATGAGCGCAGCTCCTCGACCATCATTGAATCATCAACGGTGGATTCCAAATTATTCCGGCCGCGGCGCCAGCAGTCCAGCGGACAAATCCGAGCCCCCTTGCCAAGTTGCGTCTGCTTCGGCATCATCGCCCCTTATGTCCGGTGACCACATCGAAGGCAATCAGGCAGCACAGCTGCTCGAAGCCCTTGGGCAGCTTAAAAGCATCGTCGAGGAACAGCTTGCAGCAATTCACGATCGGCTTGAGCACGTCACCGAAGTTGTGCGGGAAGCCGTCGAAGAGCTTGGCGTCATCCGCGACATCGAGGACGAGAAACGTGAAGATATTCAGTGGGCTGTCCGAAATGGACAGCCGATTTTCCATCTGACGAGTATGCCAAGTGACCCCGCCGATCCGCACTGGGCACAGCATCTCAATAAGCTGAAGCCGGCGGACGTGCCCGACAAGCCCGATCGTCCGACGACGACTCGCTATCAGGGAAGTCTCTGGTCCGACGACGAACCAAAATAGCTTGTCGACAGCGCTCATCAGGTTTATTCTCCTCGACCTTGCCCATTCGGGCAGGGAACCGCAGCGCTCTGCTTGCTCATTTCCTTCAACGGAGGACAGACATGGATCCTGACGAAACCTTGCGTACGTTATTGGAGGCGCTCAAAGAGCTCCGCTGGAACGACGTGGATACCTGCGCAACAGACCTCTTGCGGTGGCTCCGCGCGGGCGGCTTTCCGCCACAAACGCTCGGTGACAAGGCTCTGGGCAACGAGTGGCACCGAACCGTGACAGAGTTCGTTTGTTACAAGGTGCTTTCCTATGACCGACGAGCCCGGAGCATGACCGGGGGTGCCCAATGATGCACACATTGCGAACTTGGTGCATTTTCCCGATTGCGACGCCGGAAGACCTGGCCCACAAACTTGCCGAGTCGACGTGGTGCCTTTGCACCGCCTTCGAGATCGGCGACTATCTGTTACTCAACGACGCCACATCCGAAGACGGAGCCGCGGAGTATGCCGTGGTAAGAAAGCCGGCCACTGCCGAGGCTCCCTACATCCAACTCGAAAGCATCACGGCGTCATGGATGACCGAGGAGCGACTGCTCGAATTTATCTCCCGGACGCTCGCCGGCGAAATCGGCCTGGAAGTCGAGTGGGCCCGTGAAGTCCAACCCAGGCTCGAATCCTCCGAGCAGCACAAACGCTGCCACCTCTGTGCGTGACGGATCGCCGTCATTTGAAACCCTGTCCTCGCGACAGGGTTTTTCAAAAGAGCCCTCAAACATTTCTGACTGAGGGCACTGTTCCATCCGTCGACTGGTCGACCTAACCGGCAATCCCCTGACACGCTTCGCCGAACGTCTCACCATCGCTACACGAAGCCGGCACGGCAAGTCGATCGACACCTGGCGGAAGCTCTCGCATGACGATTGACTCTCCGCGTTTATGGCATCGGTTAGCCAAACGCTTCAAATGTTTCCCCGGGAAACCACGCCACGGATTCGTTGACAAAGTCACGATTTAGGTGCATTGTGCGCTCGATGCTCTTTCCAGCATCGGCACGATTCACCGAGACAAGCACCCTGCGCGCGTTTCACGCCTAGCGCTTGTCTCACCTTCAAGAGAAGCCCGCTCGTCGACGGTTTGGACGGCTTCAGTTCGCTATCGTTTTCCGACGATCACGGCCAAACCATTTCCCATGCCAAATGCGACGGTGCCAACCGGCAGGACACGACTGTCTTTAATCACGAAGTGTCGAGAAATCTCTGTCACCATGTCACGGCAATTGAAGCCGATATGGGAATAGATATAACGGCAGCCACTCAATGATGCACTTGGCTCTCTTGGGATTGGCAGCCCAAGGAGCGCTCGTGCCGTTCGGGATAGTGACGCATATTTATCGCGTTGAGTCGCCAAGCGATAGCAATTCTTGACCAGCGACATCATTCCATGCTCGATCGGGAATGTAAAAAGACAGAGGCCTCCGGCCGCGAGGAGTGCATCGATGTTCCTGAGTGCAGTCGCCAGTTCTTGCGGCGGCAAATGCTCGACTGTCTCTAGACATGCGATCCGCTCAAATTGCCCAGATACCCTGCCGAGGCTATGGACAACCCGAACATTTTTGTCGCCCGCAAGCCGACGCTCAGCTTGGCTGTACAATTCCTCGGCAGGATCAAAGGCTAAGATGTCGCTGGTCGGACTCGTCCGACTGATGCGGTGTGCCAGCTCCCCGTCGCCGCAGCCATAGTCAAGAACGCGATCATGCGGCTGAACGCGAAGCAACTTCAACGAGGTCGCAAAACGCGCTTCATGCAGCCAACGCTTGAGCGGGTTTCGACTGCCGACGGTGTGCCGAGCGTACTCCACAAACGGACGACATCTTAGCACACTCTGTGCACGTCGATGCAAACGATGGTGCGTCATTCGACACGTTGCTTACAAGAGCCCCGGGGATCGGCGAACAAATCGTCCGAGAGGACAAGAGCTACCAAGGTGACGCGAGTGCAGCGCGAGCGTGTCGACGACGATCGCCCATTGGCCTCCGACGGGAGTAGTGTGGGCGTCTATTGCCTCGGGGATGTTCACCGCTTCGCCGACCTCGGTCTCGCGTCCTCTCGGAAGTTCTGAATCGTGCCGCTTGAAGCTCTTGCAGCTTCTTGCATCTTCGGCCCTCAACGTGAGGGCCTTTTTTATGCTTTCCGACGATGTTGCTGCGACATGTCTTCACGTCGGGCCGTGCGGCTTGCGTCCGTCTAGCCTTGGCTGGCTCCTTTGTGCTAAAATAGGGGTATGACTCCTAAGTTGAGCAACGAACAGCGGCAGGCAATCAACGAGCAGCAGCCCGGTGAACCGGTCTACGTCGTCGATGCCAACACACAGGAGAAATGGGTGCTCGTTCCGGACGGCACTTATCAGAAAATTCGCGCGTTGCTCGGTGACGACACGTTTGACATTCGCGAAACGTATCCGATCCAGGGCAAAGTCGCCGCGGCCGCCGGCTGGGATGATCCGGCCATGGACGACTACAACGACTATGACGCTCACCGCAAGAACCAATGACGGTCTCACGCGGCGATGTCGTTCTCTTGAACTATCCATTCAGCTCCGACCGTGGAACCAAAGTGCGGCCCGCCTTGGTCGTGCAGGCCGACAAGAATAACTCTCGGCTGACGAACACAATCGTTGCGATGATTACCCGCACCACGCAGCGGGCCAAGCAGGAGCCGACGCAGTATCTGCTCGATCCTGCCACACCGGAAGGCAACGCCGCGGGAGTCCTGCATCTATCCGCAATCACGTGTGAGAACTTGCTGACAGTCGAGCAGCAGCTTCTTTTTCGCAAGATTGGTGGCCTGCCGGCCGCATCGATGCAGCAGATCAACGACTGCCTCAAGGCTGCACTTGAGCTCTCGTAGGGGCGGATGCCTGGCGTCGTTCTAAAAAGCCCTCAGTCATTGCTGACTGAGGGCGCTGTTCCATCCATGGATCGGCCGATCTAGCCGGCGATTACCGGCGTCGAATCGACGTCGATAACGTCCGGAGGACTGAGGAGCCGCTGCAACTGGATCGTTTGCATCGCAGCCTCTTGCGGGGACGACTTCTGGCGATCTTTCAGCACGCCGGTATAGGCGTTCAAAAGGGACCACCCAGTCCTTGGCTGAAACTCCACGTGCTCGGGATTCCGCCAGGCAGCGATCACCGCCGGGAGCATCCTCCACGAGACAGTGCCGGTTTCGCACGACTTGAGCAGCAGCGAATCCGCTTCGAGTGGCGACAGTTCCCAGCTCTGCAGCTGGGCGATCCGTTGCTGCGCCGATACCTGGTACTCATGCAGCCCGACGACGGCATTGGACACCGCCTCGTTGAAGCGGTCGGCTCCGAACCTCGTGTGACGCCGAGCGATGACGATCTCCGAGCTGAACGCAAGGTTGTCGCACACGAACACGCGCGAGCCACAGACCAGGCCGATCGGGAAACTCTTATCCGTAGAGTTACGAACTCCCACGGCCAGACAAGCATCATTGCTGAGCTTGTTTTTCAGCGTCAATGTTCCGAAGAACCTGGCACTGTCGCGTGCAAGCGAGAGTTGCATCGACTCGATGCCGAAACCGGCCGCAGTTAGGGTCTCGGTCACCCGATTGAGCACCGTCCCGTGCGAGACGGGAAAGTAGGTCGACGTGCTTGGCGGCAGTGGCACTGCATCCAGCTCGTCGAGTGTGACCTCGCGTGCCCCACGGTGGAGCACCAGATTGCCTTGGATCATGACGATCCTCCTTCGGTGTGATGGAACAGCATCCGGCCAAGGAACATCCCTGAAATCCGGCCGAGCACTATGCCCGAGGTTTGAAGGAGGAGAAGTGAATGAAGTTGACAGAATCGCTAGTTAGGTGCATCGTGCCGCTTGAATCCGCATCGGGTTCGAGCATTCTCGGCCCTCAATGTGAGGGCCTTTTCTTCTATGTACTCAAAAGAACGGTAGGCATTGCTGCCCACCGCTCCGTTGCGATTTCCCTCCATCGCATCTACACAACGACGGCTTCTTCCTTTTCGTCGGCGACATAGCTGAGCGCCATTCGCAGAACCTCGATCGCCGACGGAAGTTCAGCCATCGACAGCGAACTCGTGTACTGACGTTCGCCGTCCGCCATGTAACTTTTCTGCAGGCTGACCGTTCGAAACACTCGATCGTTGCCGGCCTCTTGCACGAAGATCGATGCCGATACGTCTCCGATTCTAAGAATGCGTTCAGGCTTCTTCTTTTCTGCCATCGGACTTCTCCAAACTGTGAAGTGAAGGAAAACAATCGCTCCTTTCTGGCGACATGCCAAAAAGGGAGAGACGATAGCACTGCCGGATCACGATGACCAGTGAATCGAAGGCATTTGGACTTGTATAGAAATGCAAGTAGAATCTGGCTTCTGTACACGACCATCGAGGACTTGCCTATGTCTGCAAAGATGCCATCGACGCATCCCGAACTGCTTGAACGGGTGAAGGTCGCCCTGAAGAAGTCCCGCTTCAGTTGGAGCTTGGAAGACAATGCGGCGTGGAGAGAATTTGAGAACCGCTATCGCGCCATCTTCTTGCGTTTGGGCGCCCGCCACGGCCTTAGTCCGGAAGATTGCGAGGATCTTGCTCAGGAGGTACTCATCGCGGTGCGTAGGCAGCTGCCGGATTTTCTTTACGATCGCGCGGTCGGCCCGTTTGGCGGCTGGCTGATGAGAATTGCACGCTCGAAGGTTGCCGACGAGTTTCGGCGTCGGAGGAAAACAATCTCGACCGAGCAACCGCCCTCATCCGTGATTCACGTGGGCGGCGTCGACCAAGGCGCCGTCCGGCCCGAGGACGCCGCCTTGATTGCTGAGCAAATGGACTTACTCTTAAAGGCACAGCGGGAACTCGCTGTTGAAGCAAACCCAGCGCATTTCAAACTCTTCGTCGAGGTTTGCATTCAAAAGCGACCAGCTGCTGAAGTGGCACGGGAAATGGGAATCGAGCCAGCCACCGCGCGCCAGATTGCTGGGCGAATGCGGCGGCGACTGAAGGACATTGTGCTTAGACTCGGCGGCTAGCGAATAGGTATCTGCATGCGATGGCGGTGTTGGCCTTTCAAGCGGGCTCTGCGGCAGGAACCAATGCCTGATGCCACATCGTCGACCACCGACGGGCCAATCGGACACCAGACGGCTCAAGACATCGCTTGGTTTGACGATTTTCTCGCGAGTCAACGTAGTGCGTTACGGCGAACCCTCGATGCATCGGACACTCCCGAAGTCCAAGGCCCGATCGACGGTCAACCGCTGCCGGATTTTGGCGGACCGTATCAAGCCACGAGCCTTATCGGAGAAGGGGCGACGGGGCAGGTCTTCCTGGCAGCGGATCGCGAGTTTTCTCGTACCGTGGCAATCAAGGTTTCGCACCTCGGGCGTGGCGACGATGAAGCGAATGTGTTCCAGAGGCTGCTTGCACGCGAGCAACGTCACATCGGTCAACTTGAGCATGAGTGCATCGTCCGCGTCTATCGCGGCGGACGTCTGGACGACGGTCGCTTGTGGTATGCCATGGAGCATGTACCGGGTGAACCGCTGACAGAATACGCTTCGCGGCATCGCCTGGACTTGAAATGTGCAGTGCAATTGTTCGTGCAAGTCACCGAGGCCATCGCCGAACTGCACAACCTGGGCATCATGCATGCCGATCTCAAGCCTGCTCATATTCTGATTACGAGCCGTGGGCAACCGAAGGTGATCGACTTCGGCCTCGCACGCGTGATTGGCACACCAATCGAGTCTAGCCCGCAGATTTCCAATAACGCCGCGCATTCCTGTATCGGGGGCGGAACGCCCGGCTACCGCGCTCCGGAACTAGCGAAGGGACTGCGTGGCGACCTCCGCTCCGACATCTATTCAATGGGGGTCATACTCCACGAGCTTGCAACGGGGAGTGTTCCTGTTCAACCCCACGAAGTACCGCACAACTCTGCATGCAATTCGAGACGTCCAGGCGATGCCCTTTCGCTTGTCAAATCACGATGTCCCGCGGCGTTGCATGCGGTGATACGACGCTGTATGGCCGACAGCCCGGATGATCGATATCCGAACGCGAAGTGCTTGGCAACAGATCTCTCACATTGGTTACATGACTTTCCCGTGGAAGCGTTCTGTGTCTCGCTAACGCCCGGCCGAGCCTTGACCTACCGCGCGAAGACGCACTTCCGCCGTAGTCGCAAGTTCATCGCTGTGGCGGGAATCGTTGCCGTACTAGCATTGATCCTAGCGAGAGGCGCCGTTGAAATATCACGGTCGACTGCCCGCAATGAGGCGCTGATCATCCGCGATCAGCAAAGGACGGCCGAGGACAAGCGGCGAGGTATTGCTGAGCAGGAACAGGCAGATGCGCGACTGCATCGCGATGCGATTGTCGACACTCGCCAATTGTTTATGCGAGGCCGGATCGACGACGCCAGCCGTGCTTTGGCACGCGTGCCATATTCCCGGCGTGGGATTGAGTACGACATTTTCACGCGGCAACTGGCTCAGTTTCCGACTCGGCATCACGTGATCGGCATGCACGACTGGGGCGTCTCGGCGATCCTGGGAAGTGATAGATGTTTAGTGTCGGCCGGACATGACGGGCGGCTCGTCGTGTGGAGCATGTCTGGCGGGGACGCTCTGTCGCTTCGCGCGGGCCGCTGGTCTTCTTCGTTGGGCCGCTATCTACAACCGTTCGAGGTCGATCCGGACGTTCCGGTCGCAGGAGCGGTTATCACTAGTCTCGCTTGGATAAACCACGGACACACTTTCGTTTCCGTGGACTTGGCCGGGGACGTCGTGAGATGGAACACATCGGAGAAACAGGGGCAGTTACTGGCCCATCACCAGCGACCGTTGCTGAGCGTCGCCGTAAATCCGGAAACGCGGATGATTGTATTCGGCGATGACGCCGGCACGCTCACCATTTGCAGCGTCGAGGGACAGGTCGCAAGCAGCATGGCGTACGACGACGACGGCATCACTGCTCTGGCGTCCGCCGGTCCTGACCGTTGGTGGGTTGGCCATGAAACCGGATCGGTGCGGATTGTCGACGACGATGGAGTGCAAATTGCATCAGCGACGTTGCCTGGTCCTATTTGGCAAGTTGCCGCGGCAGCGGACGATTCCGTGGCCGTAGCTTGCCAATCTCCGGAGGTACGACTATTACGCTGCGACCCTCAAGTGAGTGAGCTTCGTGAGGTGGTCGCGCTCAAAGTGCCGAGTTCGGAGCCCACCCGTGCCCAAGCGGTTCATGCGGTGCAGATTTCGCCAGCGGAAGATCGACTGTTCGCAGTCGACGATCTCGGTAAACTGGCATGCTTTGAACTGCCTTCCGGCTCTCTTGCATTTAGCAGCGATGACCAAGGCGCTTTTCAGCTCTCTGCCGCGGCTATGCAAAGCTGGCCGACGCCGCTTCGACGTCGGTCGGCGGGCGTCGCATTTACCGCCCAAGGCGAAGCTTTCGCGACGGCCGGCGGGGACACGCTGATCAAACTCTGGCGCAAGAATCCGCCCCACTGGCACACGGAGCTTCAGGTATCCGCCCATCCTCGGTTTACTTTTCACGAAACGCACTCCGGCGACCTGCTTTGGGTGATCGATGACACCGGGCAACTGGCGCTCATCGATGTGCATTCGGGAGACACGTGTGACCGAGTCAGCGTTGGCGAGGATACTGTCGCCGACATCGCCGCCGCCAAGCGGGCGAATTTAGTGGTGACCGGTTGCGGGCGGACCGTTCATTTTTGGCGTGAGGATCGCCAACACATTCGGTCGGCGTACACACCGATCACGTTTGACGATGACATCGACTCGCTCGCAATCGATAGCGAATGCCACCACTTGGCAGTCCAACTCGTCAGTGGACAAGTGGAAGTGCGCGCGCTTCCAGGCGGACGTGCGATCGCATCACGCATGTTCGAAGGCACCTCTGCCGGACGACTTGAGTTCGACGGCTCGGGCGGGCATCTGGCGTTGCTCGCGGGAACGACGACCCATGTTCTAGACGCAACGACGCTGGAGACACAAGCCAGCTTCGAGATGTCCGTGGGCAAGGGAACTGCACTCGCCTGGCATCCGACCAAATCTGGCGTGATCGTCACCGGAGACAGAGTGGGCCGCATGGCAAGCCGGCCGGAAGCCTCGTGGCCCACTCAAGCCGAAGAGTGGGCTGGCGGAAATCCAGTAGTCGACCTCGCGTTTACCGCAAACGGAAACCGCATGCTAGCGGCCACTTCCACCGGGCGGCTGATCGTCATCGAGCCCGATCGCTTGGGCCCGTTGCATTCATTCGAGGTTGCACCCGGCGTGGCATCGCCAGCGACGCAAATGGCACTGTCTCCAAACGGGCAGTTCGCGGCGATAGGTCACGAGGACGGCACCGTTCATCTGCTACGACTCGCAGAATCACTGCCACCGCAGCCGATGACAACCCATATGTGGGTCGAGCGCGTGCATGCTACCGGCGCCGAGGTACCTAACGCGCGAGTTCACCCTTGGTCGGCCGCAATCGACGCTCAGGGATTTCTCCACGCAATCTACCTACAAACGGTTCCCGATACTCCAGCGGACTGGCGGCTGGTTTTGGGTCGCGAAACAAGCGCCGGTTGGCAGGCCATCACGCTCCGAGATTACGGGGCCTTGCCACAACGTGGCGTCGATGCGCTTGATCGCTCGCATACGCTTCGTATCGTGGGTGACCGTCTTTTTGCTTTCGCTAAGTTGGACGTTGATGCGTCCAAGGATCACGCAACGGCACCGCATCTAATCGTCGGCACTGTCGAGGCCGGCCGCGACCGCGTCGACGACAAGCTTCCAGTTAACTTAAATCCTCACGCCGGATTCGATCCATTTCTGGTTCCAATGAATCGGGCGCTGCCGTCGGTCGTGCACTTTACACACGCTGGCCATTACCTGCTGCGCTCGACGCATGACGGAGCCCACTGGCGGACCACACGCATGGGCCGCCAGGGAGATGGCTATCGGTTTCACGCCGTCGCCAACGAGTCGCACTTGTACCTATTGTTCCGGCCGACTCGATTCAACGGCGACCGTGCATTACCGGTCGTGCTCGCTGTACCGTTGACAGCCGAGGTGTCACGGTCGGTGGAAACACGCGACCATTTCAGCACCGAGTTCTATCCGACCGTATTAGGATTAACCCTGCTCCAAAACGGTGAACCGGCGATTCTCTACCGAACGCGATCTCCTGACGCGCACCAGCAACTCCGTCTTGCACTTCGCCAAGGCAACCGTTGGCAGCATCATACGATCTTCAATCGAGAGCCGCTCCAGCTAGCCATGTCTGACCTGCTGATGAGCCCCCGTGGCGAAGTCGCGTTCGCGGCAGCAAGCCATGTCGATGGCGATGTGTGGCACATCACAGTCGCGGACGGCAGGGTAAACGTCGAGCGCGTATTGCGAGGCCCTGGCCGGGCGTCCACCAACTTGCCGCAGCAGGTCGACTGTGCCCTTCATTACGCTCCCGATGGCCGACCTGTCGTACTCGTCGTTTGCAGTTCTCCAGACGCCGGCTACCTCCGCACATTCCGCCCGGATTTCCAGGTCCCAAGCGATACTTCGCCGCACCCCTGAAGATTTCTTGATTTTTTGTGTCACGCTGCGCGACGTTTCAGCGTACTAGATCAATAGAAACCGTGCGCATCTGCTTGCAGCACCGTAGGAGCGTATTTTTCTTTGTCGCAAGAAACTCCTTGACGCAAGCCCATCAACGACTATCCTCATGACAACAAGTACCTCATAGGGCTGCTAATGAGCAACGACCTACGTCTGTGTTTTGTCACGCCGTTCGAGGCGTGCGGACTTAGTTCCTACTGCTCAATAGCGAGGTCACCTGTGAGTTCCAACCCTGAAGTCGTCGCAAGTCGTGTTTTTGCACTGTCTCGCTGCATCCGATTTGGAGCAGCGCTGATTTTCGTTCTCAGTGCTAGCTCCACCGCAAACGCCGCGTTCACTCACACGCCTTTTGGTCCCAACGGCGAAGGTGGGTCGATCAACGGACAAGTTCTCTTCTTTGGCTCTGGCGGCGAAGTGTTCGAGTTGGACGCGTTTGTAAATATAGGGGGCCTGGACCTCAATGGGGTCGCACCCGGCACTAGCGCTCAACTCTCCATCAATCCATTGCCCGCCGGTCTCTCCTTTGCCTTCTCTTCTGAACTCAGCCCTGACGAATCCGATCTCACGCTGACCTACACGTTGTCGAACACTTCCGGGGCCACGTTTCCGGCAGTGTGGTTCGGTTTCTTTATCGATCCCGAAATCGACGTGGCGATCAACGACTACTTCAACGAGGCGGGGCTCCCCTTCGGTACGCTAGGTCCCGGCGGCGGAGGTTCGGCTGACAGTTGGGAGATCGACGAGCCTGGCTACGTCTTCGGAGACGTATTCAGCAATCTCTTGAATGGTGACTTGGACAACACCAACGCAGTCCCAGAATCCGCCGCCGATGACGTATCGCTGGCATTGGGGTTCACCTTGGGCGATATCGTTCCCGGCGGATTCGCCACGATCACGATCCTGCTGTCGGACGACGGTGATACGATCGGCACGTTTGCCCTGCAAGCCTATGACACCGATCCACAATCGTTTGATGATCTAACCGTGTCTGGAATTGCGACTGTTGTCGTGCCTGAGCCATCTACGAGCGCCCTAAGTCTGATTGTGGTCGTCGCGCTACTCTTGCGAAGTGGGGTGCGGCGCCATTGGGGCTCGTAGCCCTTGGTATTTCGCTCACGATACCAGCAATACGAATTCGCACCACTAGTCGGAAAACTTGGAGGTCCCGCCGTTCGGGAGCATAGCGGATGGCCAGCATACGGAACAAAGTGAATCATCGTGCCCGACGCCTTCAAATCGAGCACCTTGAGGAAAGACGCGTTCTATCAGGTGAGCGCGCCACAGAGATCGTCGATCTACTAGATTCTGACGTGAGCGCGAACGAGCAAGCGGTTAACTCGATTGGTCCCCTTGTCCGAGCAAGTGACGAGTTCGGCTCAGTTGTGCCTTTGGCGGCGCTAGCCGTGCCGACCGGGTTGAACCCGCAGGCCAACGGCGCGCAGTCGGTCGTCATCAACTGGAACAACGTCAGCGGCGCCACCCACTACAAGCTCGAACGTGCTACCTCCTCGGGCGGCCCCTGGACCCAGATCTATTTCTCCGCCGCCTCCCAGTACACCGACGCCGGCGCGCACTTGAACCCCAACACCACCTACTTCTATCGCGTCCGCGCCGGCAACACCGGCGGCGAGTCCGCCTTCACCGCGCCGGCCTCCACCACCACTTTCCCAGCCGCACCCGCCGTGCCGACCGGGTTGAACCCGCAGGCCAACGGCGCGCAGTCGGTTTTCGTTGATTGGAATGCTGTTATTTCAATAGGAGATTACTTCCTGGAGCGATCGACTTCACCGAGTGGACCGTTTTCGCAAATCGCGATCCGCTCACCAAGCCAAAGCAACTACATTGACAGTGGCCCGCATCTATCCGCTTCCACAACGTATTTTTACCGTGTGCGATCAAAGGTTACAGGCATCTTCTCCGATTACTCAGCAGTCGCCGAAGCGAAGACATTCGCCGAGCCAACCGAATTCGATCCGGGCCCGCGAATCATCTCGCCCGCATCAGGCTCGTTTGGAACTCTCACTGCCCCAGTGAGCTATATCGATGTGACCTTTTCAGAACCAATCGATCCGACGAGTTTCACACCAGCCGATATATCCCTGCGTCGCGGCACCGCCATTATTCCCGTCCAGCAGCCAACCCACCAAGGCGACAACGTATGGCGGATTCCGTTCGCGGCACAGACCGTGCCCGGGATCTATACCTTGATCGTTGGTCCCAATATCGCCGATCTTGCTGGCAATCTTATGAACCAGAACGCCAACACGGCTGGTAGTTTCGTGAGCGCTTTCCGCATCGCGCCGATCCCGCCGCCGGGAACGCCGCAAGGCTTGACTGCCCAGCTCACAGGCAATTCGGCCGTTGCCTTAGACTGGAACGACGTCGCAGGGGCAGACTCGTACGCGCTTTATCGCTCGACGTCGCCGACCGGCCCTTGGGAATTGCAGAGGCCGTTGTACCAGGGATCGCAATCACAGCATCACGACGTGGGATCGTTCTTGACTCCAGGTCAAAAATACCACTACGCAGTTCGGGCCTCGAATTCGGGGGGCTACTCGGCGCTGTCGAGTTTCGTATCGGTGACGATCCCCTTGAGTGCGCCGCTGGGCCTCGACCGCTGGTGGGCAACGGCGGGTGACGGGGAACTTTCAGTGACCTGGACCGTCGAAGTTCCGGAGGCGGGAGAATGGTATTCGTTAAACGTTTTTGGTGGCTGGGGGCTTTTCGGTTCTCGGGTGGTCGTTCTAACCGAGCCAGGAATGCCGACGGCGAACTTCAATATTGACAAAGGTTATTTCGACGCGGATCTGCCCGAGCTTTCGGCCGGAGTGCACCAGTTTCGAATCGATGCTTTTCACGTCCCAGACAGCGTAGGATTGTGGCCAATGAAGCTGTCCCTTACCACCTGGGCAGATCAAGTCGCGACCATGACGACCACTCTGATCGCCGATCACAGCCCCGACATTGGCGGGGCGTCGCCCCGGGGTGAGTACCCGGTCGGCGACGGCAAAAGATCCTTTAGTCCCGAAGACCTTGTGCGGCACTTCGCGCCGATTCTGCACTTCGACAACGGCGAAGGAAGCGGATCTGGTGGTGAACGATACGCGGTGCCGTTTCCCGTCGAACGCTCGCTGGGAGCGGATCTCACCCGGGAATTTGGACTAGGTAGCAACATGGAGGCCCTCGATCTGACAACCTGGGACAGTGGATCGTTCACCCCTGAGAACTCTCCAGCGGCGATCTATGCCTCACTCCTGTACGATGTGAGCCACCAAGAACTGGCGATCAACTATTACTTTCACTATCCGCTCAGCAATTGGAAGCAGCACGGAGGATTTAACATTCACCAGGGAGACTGGGAAGGCGTGACGATTTTTCTCGGGCGAGAAGGACGCGCTTGGGTTCCAAGGCGAGTCTCCCTCGCACAACACGTGGATTTTGTTGGAGTTGGTGGTGTCGAGACAATTGAATGGAGCGACCTGAGCATCGACCGCGATCATGGAGGGGAACGCGTCGACCTATACGTCGGACTTGGCGGTCACGCCACATACGCATATAGCGATATCACGCCATGGCCACCTCTATGGCAGGATGAATATCATCGCGGTAATGGAGCGACATACGTTCCCTCTCCGTCAGAAGTTGTTTATCTCCATCGTTTAGATTCGCCTGATGCATTCGATTGGGTGCGATTTCCCGGAAAATGGGGGCTCACGGGCGACTCGCCACGGGGTCCGGCTTTTCAAGGTCTAGACTATGTAATCGACGCCTCGGGCCTCCGCTGGCTGGACCCGTGGGAGTGGGCCGACCGATGGTATCTCCCACCAGAACCCGCTCCGCTCTCGTCGACCGTCAAAGGCTCCTTCTCAGATCCACGAAATTGGGCGACGGACGCGGACCGCCAACTCGCCACGCAAGCTGCCTTGGCCCTGACAGCGGTCGATGAGATCATCGAACTCTCGCCGCGCCAGCAGCAGCGTCTATCCGCCGGCCCTGAGGAAAAGGGCGTGGAGACTCGCTCTCGCGAGGAGCGGAGTATGGTAATGACCCCTATCAGGCCGGAAATCGCTTCAGCCGCGGAGCGTGCGCTGATCGCAATAAGTGATGACGAACCATGGGAACTGGCCGACGCTCAAGCGGACGACTTGATTGTCACGCTCGATCGTGTCACGCGGACAAGAGCTCGCTGAGCGGTACCCGCGGCACATCGCCTACACGAATTTCAGGATCGACCGCGGCAGCCGGCGTTTCAGGCGTCTGAAGGTGGTTGGGATGCCGGGGAGGAAGACGTACAGGTCGTTGCGGTTCGATGGTGCGGAGGATGCGACTTGGCGTCGTGCTCGGCGGTGCACTTCGAGCTGACCATCAGCTTGGCGGCGGCTTGTTGCTGGACGGGAGTCTGGAGGCGGCCATCTTGATATCAGGGCACGTGAATCGTGTCCACCGACGACGCCTAACGAACTATCAGGTAGGAATGTCTTTTGGTAGCGGCGAATCGGCCTCCTTCCGCGGCGCCCTGCCGTCCGGGTCGACGCCGAAGCTTTGGCTCGAATTCGGCAGAATGCTCGGGCACTAGACGCCGGTCTTACTTGGTGATGACTGATCCAGGCCGCTTGGCCAACCTGATGTCCTTTGGGTCGCTCCCTTCCTTGCCCCAGAATCTTATTTATTGCCGGACGACATCACTGCAGCGCATCACGACACAAGTGCGCCGAATGAGCAACATGAGTCGACATAATGTGCTTTATGCTTCCTCTTTCGTGACGTAAAATCCGATCGTTCGTCCCCCCATAGAAAACCTACCCGTCAATCTCTCGGCCGTTCCGAAATTGCCCGATCGACTTTCGACCGAGGCAACGATCCGTGATTTCTTGACGAAGGCGATCGCGCAGACGAAGGGAAGTCGAGGCGATCCGGCGGCGGCACTGCTGCCCTGGTTTTGCGATCGACTCTTATCGCCGCACAGTCGTCAGGCATACGGCCACGATCTTTCCGCGTTCCTGCGAACAATGCAGGAACAAGGCATCGGTCCGCTCCAGGTCACCGGCGATCACGTCCGGATGTACAAGGCTGCGCTGCTCGGCGCCGGCCAAAGTGCGACCACGATCGCCCGCGTGCTGTCCGTGCTCCGCGGTGCCTATCAGCAGTTCGGTAGCCACGGACTGCTCCCGTGGGAGCGCGTTCGAGACATTCAAGCGATCGAATCTCCGCGCATCGAAAAAAACACGACGCCCGCGCTCAGCGAGATCGAGGCCAAGAAACTTCTGCATGCTCCCGATCGATCAACGATTCAGGGAATGCGCGATCACGCGATGCTGTTCGTGTTCTTCAAGACCGCCGCACGATGTTCGGCCGTGGCGAGTGCATGCGTCGGCAGCATCGAGCGAACCGACACCGACTACTATCTGTCGGTGCGCGAGAAGGGAAACAAGCGGCAGCGGAAAGCGTTACTTGAAGCGGCGCCGTCGGTGCTCGAATACCTGGAGGCTGCCGGCATTCGCGACGACATTGAGGGGCCACTCTTTCGGCCGGTGGCGAAGGACCGATCGACCTTACTACGTCGGCACCTCGGCCGTGCAACCATCTGGAAAATCGTGAAGGGGCACGCCCGCCAGGCCGGCATTGATGTTGACCGACTCAGCGGACGAGGCGTCGCCGTCCATTCGCTGCGAAAAACCGCGTTGACCAACGCCCTGGAGCACGGAGCCAAGATCGAGCAGGTTCAGCAGCTCGCCGGCCACAGCGACATTCGCACCACCCAACTCTACTACGAGCCCCGAGAGAGCGACGCGGAAAACGCAGCGAGGCACATTCAGATTCGATGACTCTCAGTTGTGCGGGCTGTATTTTCGCCGATGAACGGCCTCATGCCGCCTTACCCTAAGTACCTTAGGAGACAAGCGTTAGGCAACGCCACACGACCGCTTAAGAAAAAACAACCGAAAATCCTCGCCGATTCGTCCATAATTCGGCGTGACGTGGCACTTATGGGTGGAGGTTGACGACATGGTTGAATTCAAGAGTGATCTGATGCCAAAGAGTGACTCGCCATTTTCACTCGAAAACAAATCCCTCGCCGCAATCCTTGCCCTTGGCAGCTTGAGTCAAGAAGCACTTATGAGATTGGGAGGCGGCTGGTTGGACAGACACATAATGGACATAGCGCTTGAAGTATCAGCCAGAATTCGACGACGATACGGCGTCCCGTTAGCGAGGTTGCATGGCGGCCGTACCCACGAGGACGAGGCGCTGGATGCTGCTTTTGAATTCTGGAAGGCACAACAATGCAACGACGATACACATCCAATTGCGCTACTCTGGACTATCGCTCAACGCGTTTTTCTTAAAGGTTACCGTCGAAGGAGCAATGTGCAATTGGCATGGGACGTGGAAGGCGCGGCGGCCTATACCGCGGACGAGCTAGAGACGTTGAGTGACGACGAACGGAACGGGCTCGGAACTCTTCTTGAGGGACGTCTGGCCGAAGTCTATCACATCATTACGCGTGGTCAGCCATGCTGCGATTCGTTCGTCGCTAAAGCATTAGGTATTTCCCGCGGCGCGGTGCGGAAGGCGATTGGGCGCATCCGAGATATTGCGCTGAGTGGTTGCTATGAAGTCCGTCGTGGAGATGAAGAGCAGCAGCAATTTGACCATGATGGACTGTTATGGGCGGGCATCGATAGCGAGGGGTTTTTTGATCAGTCAATGAGAATTCGTAGAGTCGACTTGATCGGGCATGCGGCACGATGGGGGAATCGTTGTGTCCGAACAGCGTACGATTTGCTCGAAAGCGGACTAACCTCATTCGTGACCGATATTTCTTCTGACAGTCGAGTCGGACGATGGCACGAATGCCCTGATTGTGATGCATGGCACAAAGTGCGACTGGGGACGTCGTTATTCCGTACCATTGGCCACGATCAGTTAACGTTCGAAGCACTTACGTGGCAGGCAAGCGTTGAACTCACGGGCGAAAACTTCGTGGAGGCTCGGGCCTCGGCTGTTGAGGCACTCAGAATTGTCGAACGTTGCCCGCCAGTACCGCAGGGATCATATGTAGATGAACAGGTAGGTATTTGTCGACGCATAATCCCGATCGCTGATGCAGAGGTCGAGAATCAAGTCATCGAAGACTATTTCGATTAGCGAGAGTTCAAGCCAGGACATCGACACTGCGTGTGAGCTAACCAACCGACCATTTTACGGACACCTGTATACCTCATGGAAAAGACCGCCCCCGAAAGGGCGGCCCATCCCGAGCAACCTGCCAGGGTTGTCTCAGGCTGGATCGAGCCAATCTAGGTGACTCGTCCGCAGCTAGTAGATCATTGTTGCTGTAGACGCGCAAGCTCTGGATTGGCCGATGGCTGATCGCAGAGCTTCTTTTATTGGCGCCGAGCCAAGCATTTGACTCAACGGCGTTGTGACAAACCCTTACCTTCGCTCGGTCGCGGTGCGCGCATACAGAGAGACTTGACAATGAACGAGCTCGAATTGGCCTTGGCGATCTTATTCGATGACGGCTGTCCGATTCACGAGGCTCCGGAAGAAGAGAAGACGGACGATGGAGCCATCGGCGTCGCCGATGGGGAAGGCGATTCCAGTTTAAACCCCAAATTAACTGGAACGGCCACGGACGGATCGATCTACCAGGCCCTGGCCGACCATCAAGTCAATGAGAACTGGGAATTGCAGCATCTGTTGCACGAGTTGCAAATCTGGGCGCTGCGCATGAATCAAGAGTTCCATCTTCGTGTTCCCGAGATTGCACTATCTGTGGAATGGCTGAATCGTCGACGGCTCGGCCATTTTCGTTACGGCCACAACGGATTTGGTCTACGTGGCGAGATCGCTATCAATCGTCGCCATCTGGCTAGCCGTCCGTTTTCGCAGATCCTCGGTACGCTTCTGCATGAGCTTTTGCACGCGTGGCAGCAAACGCATGGAAAGCCAGGCAAGAACAACTTCCACAACAAGGAATTTCGAGGCAAGGCCCGCGAATTTGGACTCCTGGTCGATGAGCGCGGCCACACCGGATACGAATCACATAGTCTGTTCACGCAATTATTGGCGCGATACAGCATAAACGATACACAACTGCCGCCATTGCCGGCGCGACAAACCGATCGCCTCGGCACTTCGAAACTCAAACCATGGAGTTGTGGCTGCACTCGCGTGTGGGTGGCTGTTGCCGACTATCAAGCGGTCTGTCTGAAGTGCAACAACAAATTCAAGCGGCATTTTTGATCCATTCCCTTATCCCGAAGGAGGACAGCCTGATGGCAAAAGTGGCTCGAAATGAGGCCCTTCGGGCCATCGCCCTTCAAAACAGACCTCCGCCGTAGCGAGGGCCTGCCCGCGATCTAGCGTCAACTAGATCACGGGAATCATTGTCTGCCATCGGGGTGGCTGACAACACGGGAAGCGTACTCTTCGCTTTTCGTTCGTTCAACCCCGCGATGGCTAAAGGCCATTGTGGGGTTCTCTTTTGGTCGAGCATGGCTGCTCGGCTTGTTCAAGGAAGCAGTCGTTCACGGCGAGGGATCGCAATATGCGCGGAGGTAGAGGCGTTGGCTGGTCGATGGTCCGTTTTCTTTATTGGAGGTACTCCGATGGCGACTGCGATGCGAGAGGAGCGAGTCTTTCCGCTGCGAAAGCGCGGCGTGAATTGGGGATGGGTTTGGGCGCTGCTCGTGTACTGGGTTTACAAGATCGGGATCACCGGAGCGATGCTCCTGATCTACGTCGGCTTCATCGCGGACGGATTGAGGCGCTGGAAATCGCCATTCGGGCAGAAGGTGTGGAGGTTCCCAATGTTGAATTGGCTGCGCGATTTCGAGGCCACCTATCGACTCGATTACGCGATGGTGGGCGCAATTGTGATGGCCTTCGTCGTGTGTATAGCGTGGAGCTATCTGCTCCGTACATGGGTGGAGGGCGAGGAACTTCGTTCCTCGATGAAGAAGCAGAGGATGGCCGGTGCTGCGCTGATCGTGGGAAGCGCGATTCTCATCGGGGATGCCCTGCTCTTCTACATGACCTGCGTGCAGGCCGGCTGGAGCGGAACCAAGTTCTCGATCAGCGCTCTGATCGGCACGGCCGTGTACGTCGCCGTCGTGATCATGGTGAATCTGATCGGGGTTGATTTGAAGTTCAAAGTCGAAGAATCCCGTAACCGGTAACGTCCATTTTTTCAAAGGAGATCGAACATGTTGCGCCGTGAATTCATCCTCATGACTTTGTTGCTGGCCGGCTGCGCTCGGCGACAGGAGTACGCTCCGATGACGTTCGATTCGGACGTCGAACATAAGACCGTGATCGCGATCGACTTGTCCGGGAGCTTTCTCGATCTGATGGCCGAGCAGGGACGCGCGTATCACTTTCTAATGAATGTCTTGGACAAGTATGGGCAGGATCGAACGTCGGATCACATCATCATCGCGCAACTGAGCGGCAACGATGCCCCTCTGCTCTTTCAAGGAACCCCGCAGGAACTGCGAGATACGTTTCCGAACGCGCAGGCATTCCGGGACTTCCTTCTGTTGAAGAGCGATCCAAATGCGTCGCGCATCGCGGATGGTTTCTCGGACGTGCTTGAGTACGTCATGCGTGACCCAAACGTACGAAGCGGTGCCGTGAAATCGTGCTGCTTGGTGCTTTCGGACCTTGAGAACAACGTCGTTAGTGCGAGAGGCGATACGAGTTCTCGTTTCAGGAAGGCACTAGCGGACTACAAGCAATGCGGTGGAATTCTCGGATTCTATTACGCGTCAACACGGGCCGAGGTCGTGAGTCCGTGGATACGCGGGCTCAATGAATCAGGAATTCAGTATCGCATGGAAGCTGGGATCAACAACTATCCAACCCTTCCGACCTTCAATTGAACCATGGACACGATTCTCAACATCTTGGCTAAGCCGGACGTTTGCAGTTTGCTCGGGCTGATTCTGACCCTCTGCTGGATCGGAAGCGTCATGATTTCTTCCAGGCCGGATCTCCACGGATGGGGATACCGGTTGGCAGGAGTGAGCTTCGTCGGATACGGCCTGTACGCGGCATCGGTGGAGGAGCCCCGTGATGCTGACACATTCCTATTCATCACGATCCGGGCACTGTTTGCGGGTGGCTGGATGCTCGGCGGCTCTTGGATTGTTCTTGCAGTGGGCGGGTTTGTTTCGGATCGCCTGAAGCGGACATTTGATCGCCCACAGCGGAGGTTCCCTGATCCGTTGCCTACCGAATGGCCTGATCCGGCACGACTGCTCGCCCTGCCGTCGACCCAGGTCATCGACGTGAAGTCTGAGCCGGTGAAAGAGACACTACGGGAGAAAGTGTCCCGCGAGAAAAAGGAGTTGCAGGAGCGACTGGACGTCATCGCAACGGAGCTGACGGACATCGGCGGAGACGAACAGTTGGCGAAGGACGTGATCCAGGAATTGAGTGCTCGCCAGCTTGAGAAGTACCTACGGAGATTGGGCGATGAACTTGACCGTGGCTAAACGCACGATCGAGCTGCCGGCGGAAAGAAGGCAGCAAATATTGAGCAACGTCTTTGCCCGGCGGCGGACGGCGCGCGCAAGGCGGACGCTCCGCATTGGATCGCCTGGTGGCTGGAAGTCCGGGGCATCGGAAGTGGAGGCGTGTGAATGGTGGCTGACGCCTTTCGAGAGACAAGGATTGCTCTTTATCGATCCTCATGGGGATACCGTGGAATCGCTCAGTAGGCGATTTTTTGCGGCCGGAAGAGGCGCGCGGACGGTGCTCGATGAGCTGGATCAGCAGAAAGCCGTGCCGGGATACCTTCAATACAACCCCGTGCCAATGGAAGGCTTCGCGGCCGAGGTCGAGGTGCATAACGAAGTGATGCGGCAGGTGGAGATACTTGCCGATGAGCGCGGCCACATGGAACGGATCAACCTTCATCCGTTCGTGCGCCAGTGGTTGTATTGGCCGATCCGTGCGTTGATACGTGATCGAGAGCCGCTGCGACAGGTTCGCGAGATGTACCAAGTTCTTGGAGAACGGTCGCGGGCGCTCGTGCAGCAATCAAACGACCAAGCCGTGCATGTGGCGTTTTCCGAACTGTGTGCGCTTCCTCGTATGGAGATTGAACGGCAGGTCGGCGCTGCCCGCCGGATCATGGAAAGCTACGTCGTTCCTCAAATAAGGGAGCGGTCGGGGAGCTGGCCCTGGTTAGGCTTCTTGGAGGATGGTGGCGCCTTGCTCATTGATGGCGGGAACGTGGCACAGGAAGTGATGCGGCCATTCTGTCTGAATCTAGTGCTGCGGGCGATGATCTACGCTCGCCTCAAGCGGATTCCGTTGCTGATCATCATCGACGAATTCAATCGCGGATTTGCCTCACACATGATGGCCGACCAGATCGAACAGATGTCGAAGTTCCTCATGGGCCTTACTGCCTGCGTTCAGGCACCCGATTTTCCGAAGGAGATTGCCGCGCGGTTCTGGCAATCGTTTCAGCGAACCGAACTGTTTGGATCTTCGGCAGAAGTTCTGAAGGACATGCTTCATCACTTGTGGCCGTTGATTAATTTCCATCGCGAACATCACCGGGATGTGAGCTGGCAGCAGTTCCACGCCGGGTTCGATGAAATCGAGCGCGACAAAGTATCCCATTCAGTCGGAAAGCAGCATCACGGCGGCGAGCATCCATACAGCAGTGACACGGAAAGCACGACGACTTCCACAGACGTCATCCTCCGGCCGCGGTACCGAGAATTCGCGACCGAGCGAATTTCGTACTGGAGAAGCGAAGATCAATTGATCAATGAAGCGGTAAACGTGATGCAGCAGGCGCCCGGAGATCGTCTCGTTCTTGAGAATGGCCGCGCATATTGGGATTCGGTCCCGTGGCTCAATTCTCCGTTTCCGTGCGCCTTTGAGCGGACGTACGAAAAGCGATATCAGGAGTTCCTTTGCGAAATGCGCGAGCGTCCGTATTTCCGAACTCCGCAGACAGTAGAAGAACCAATCAGATTGGGTGCAGCATGTCGATTGCAGAAACTTCAGGCAGAACTCAACGGGCACTCGAATGGCTCCAACGGAGCCCATCGATCGTGACGACACTGGCCGCCCTCGGGTGGCCGTCGTGGCAGAGCGCGTATCGGTGGGTCGAGCGCTACGTGCAATATGGCAAAGTGGAGATCCTTGGCCAGGTTCTCGGATCGAAGGATAAGTTCGTCAATGTCTACGGTAAGACTTGCAAGGCGGACCAGTTGGCCCACGAAGCGGAGCTTTCCACAGTGCTTGTACATTTTGAGGTCGAGGGTATTCCGTGGAAGCGCGGGGAAGATGCGGATGGAACTTTTCGTGCTGACGCGGACATTTCGGAATATGGCCAAGTGTTTCGGTTGGAGCTGGATCGGGATAACGAGCGCCGTCGCGCGCTTGCGAAACGGCTCGGTGTTTATTCGAAGACCAGCGATTTCGTGCTTTTCGTCGCTCCGCACGATCGGCGAATCAAACAAGTGAAGGAGATCGGATCGTTTCTGGGAGACCAGCTTCTTCTGACGACTTTTTCAAAAGCATCGAAAGACCCGTTTGGCAAGAACGTGTGGGAAGACATCCATGGCAACAAGTGTTCGTTTTAATTTATGCAGCTACGCTCCGCTTGGTTCGGTCAGGCGAATCGCCGTCGGGCGTAGGCTTTCGCGCGAAAGCGCTTTTTATCCGTTTCTTTCCAACACCATGTATGGACACACGATTACTCAATTCATTGGATTTCGACGATCGCTTCTCTATCGAGTTCTTGTACCGAGAAGGCGAGAAGCCGTTGCGCGTCAGAGTGACGTTCTGCGGTGGAAACGATTCCGAAGAATCCTTCGAGTTACCTATGGAAGCGCTTACATCATCGGCAAGAGAAGCTATCCGAAGTTGTGCCGCCTTGGCTATTTCGGACTGGGTGCAGTGGGCCGCGGTTGCGCGTTGATCTTCATGATCTACGTCCACCTGATCCGACTCGCCCTCCTCGGATTACCGTCCGAGAAAGCTGGCTTCTACTTTGACACGCGGTGCAAGCACTGGCATCGGAAGAAAGGATAACACAACCGAGCCGTGCCTGACCACGGCTCCCCCTACAACAACCTGTACAGCGAGTGTGCAGTTGAGCGTACTGGAAACGAACCCGAAGGACCGAAGTGGCAACGAGTTAAGGACTGGTGGCAGAACCGTACTATTCCCCTTCCGGAGCACGACTCATGGCAAAGCGAAAGCGAATCATCCGCGAGCGGATCGTTGAGATCATCGAAGAGGACGGGAGGCGAACCCGCCGCAAGTTCGTGCATAGAAGGCCGCAGCCGCGTATCGAGCAAAAGCCAGTTCCGCAACCGATGTCGACGGTGGGCGACGACGGGTGGTGGCCCATATTCGTGCTCCCGATTGTTTTCTTCCTGTTGTGTGTCGGCGGATGCGTAGTGGGGATGTCACGGTGAGAGCCGTTCGTGACTTCGCCAGTGTAGCACCTGGTCAAGGTCGAACGCTTCGCGTCTCCACCTTGACTGGCGGTGCTGTGGCGTGTGCGTCACAAATCGGCCTGACAAGCCATATGACGTGTTTCCGTATATTTTTCCCTATTCGCAGATGAACTCAAACAATCGAACACCATCGGCCCCGACGGCGATCACCCGCCAAGACTTTATGGACTTCTTTCGCTCCGAGAACGGCTGGGCGGATCTCATGCCCGACGACCGCCTGGAAGTATTCATGGACATCCTGCAGGGCGACAGTGACCTGACTGCCAACCTCCTCGGCGACCTACTCAGCAGGTACGGTGCAGACGATCGCCTGGAAGTGAGAGACAAAGAGCACGCGCCGCTCCACCTTCTGACGATGGAAGACGCGGAGGCGGTACTCCGCGAGCTTGGGCACGATCCAACGCCCAATCAACTCGATGAGATGGAGCACGATATTCGCAAAGGCGTGGAATGGGGATTGGGTGAATGCTGGCACGAGGTGATGAAAACCGCGTGCGAGAATGCGTGGCAGGAATTGCAGTAAGAGCCGGGGCGCGGTGAACCACTCACACAAAGAAAAAGAGAAACAGCTTTATCCGCCATTTCTCTCTTAACCATGAAACCATCAATTCTGACACATCAGGCCAAGGCCGTGAATACGGTGCTTGAATCAATTCGGAAAAGCAAGCTGCTTCCGCAGAAAGTGCTTTCCTCGCTCCCGCCCCTCGGGTCGACCGACGGGCAACAGGATCCGAAAGCGGTCCTGAAGCTCTTCTATCCCGACTTCTCGTGGACGTGGTATGTCACCGAGTTCGACGGCGACGACACGTTCTTCGGCCTCGTCGACGGCGACGTCCGCGAACTGGGCTACTTCTCGCTCAGCGAGTTGCTTCGAAACAGCGGCCAGTGTGGGATGCCGATCGAACGTGATCGAGCATTCCAGCCGACTCCCCTTTCCGATATTTCCTGACCCACACATGAATACTTTGATTTCACCAACACCGGCAAAAAAGCACATATCAACCCTTGAGGCGCTTCGGCTGCTCGATTCACTCGTTCGTGAGAGCGAGATCGGCCAAGCGTACATCGACAATAACTCTTCGACCATCGTGGCGGATGCCATCAAGCGTGCCGAGCGTCGGAATGCTCGGAAGCAGATGGCGCCACACCGCGATCAGATTTCGATGCACCTGACAGCGGCGCTCGATGCGATGAAAGCGTCTGATCCGCAGATTGCATCGTTCATCGAAAGCATGGAAGAGACCATGCGTCCGATACGAGTGTGAGTGAGGCACTGGCCGGATTCCTTCGGGAGTCCGGCCTTTTGTCGTGAACCATGAACGACGAAGAGAACGACCGATGACAGAGTACCCTGAAGTTAAACCTAAGCCCACGAGCGCGGTCGAGTGCCACGACCTGGGTATCTCAGTGATCCGGCTTCGCGACGTGCGGCCCGGACATCCTACGACTGGGAAAGCACCTCAGGGGAACTGGAAGCCACAGCAGAAAGTCCGGATAACCCGACACGAAGCGGAATCGATTCGAGGGCAATACGGAAACGTCACAGGTGCATTGTCGGGAATCGTTGTAATCGATGTGGATGACAACGATCTGCTCGAAGAGGTTATTCAGAGATTTGCGGATTCACCGATGCGGACGAAAACGGCAAAAGGTTGGCATTTGTATTTTCGCCATCCGGGCGTCGAAATTCGGAATCGAGCCAAGCTGCGAAAGCTCCCTTTGGATGTTCGCGGCGACGGTGGATACGTCGTCGGACCTGGCTCTCTCCATTGGTCCGGACGTCGCTACGAAGCTCAGGGAGATTGGTCGAGCATCGAATCGCTACCGGTGTTCGATCCGTCGTGGCTCGAAGAAGAGCGGAAGTATAAGCAGTCGACGATCGAGGTTGATCCGATCGAAAGCCGACTTCGTGTGATCCGTCGGGCAATCGCCTATGTCGAGAAAGTGGAGCCTGCCGTATCGGGACAGGGCGGGCACAATTCTATGTTTCGTGCCGTTTGCAAATTGCTCAACCCAAAGCCAAAAGGTTTCGGACTCACAGAATCGGAAGCCCTGCCGATCATTGCGAGTTACAACGCGCGGTGCCTTCCGCCGTTCTCGGACAAGGATGTCGAACACAAGATTCAGTCCGTTGTTTTGAAAATCCGTAGTTCGATTGGAGGTTAGCCATGCTACGCGTCGTGAAAAGCGTTCGTGCGATTTGTCAGTTCTGCCGGAAGGACGGCCGCTGCTATGAAGTTGCCGCCGATGACGGTTCGCTCAAAGGCGACCATTGCATCAAATGCATTGATCGATGGCTCGATGCAAGAAGCGATTACAAGCCGAAGAAGCCCAAGAAGGATAAGAAGCCGGAAGCGGCGAAGGTGTGAGATGCTGGAATTCTGGGACGGCAAATGTGTGTTCTGCATGCGTGTGGCCGGAGTACTACGGCGCTCGGGATACGTCTTGCTACAGCATGCTCCGGGCGGGTTCATCCTTCCCGGAGGCCGTGTGGAATTCCTTGAGCACACTCACTCGGCTCTCGCGCGTGAAATGTGGGAAGAGCTGGGCGTACATGTCGATGTCGGGCGGATGCTGTGGATCGTCGAAAACGTCTTTGACTACAACGGGATCCACGTGCATCAATTCCTGACCATTTATGAGCTGTCTACAGGCGAGGATGTCCCTATCGAGAGAGCGCGCGCGGAACGGATGCAATGGTGGCCGATCGAGGAAGTCGACTCGATGGTGCTCTTTCCTGAGTTTTTGCGAAGGTCCATTGTCGAGTTGCCCGAGGCGGTCGAGCACGTGTGTATCGAGTGAAGTGAATGATTGACAAAAACAGGAATCACTGGAAAGGTGTTCGGCCTATGGAAAAGCATATTGTTCTAGCCGAATGCGAAGACGGAAAAGGTTTTGGATTGGTGACGGTCTACACGCCGGAAGACGGGATGGTTCGCATCGGTCCAGTGTATTCAAACGGCAGAAAGCCCGGCCCCGACGACATGAAGAACATGCCGGTTGCGCTCATCGAAGAGATGACAAGCAAGGCACGTCAAAAGTTGGTGGATTTGGGTTTGGCGAAGTCATAGAGAGGCCGTAGTCGCGCCGCGAAAAATCAGGTTCAGGACCTACGGAGAGATAGCGTCAGTTCCGAAGGATCGAGTAACTGCCACGGACGGCTTCACAGAGGTGAAGTCATGTTTCTGACAGTCAAGCAAGTCGCCGAGCGTTTACAGGTAAGTCTGGGCACGATCTACGGCGCCGTCGATCGCGGTGAGCTGAAAGCCCATCGGTTCGGCCGTAGGACGGCGATCAGAATCTCGGAAGAGAGCCTACGCGAATATCTCGTTTTTTGTGCGGAGGACGAGCCGCAGCACGCTCCCAAGCCGACGGGAAACTACCGTCATTTGAAGGCCTGAGTGGACACCTGGGCGAATGTTACTCGCCTCCAGCCGTCGCACGTTTCAGCTCTTCATGAAGGAAATTCGGGTCTGATTCAAGGTGCCCGTACACCCGAGAAATCATGCGAGTATCCCGGTGACCTAAGAGCACGCTGACCGTCAATCCTGCTACACGATTCTTGAGGGCACGCGTGGCGAACGAATGGCGAAACGACGTCGCACAGGTGCCTTCCTCAAGACCGGCGATCGGCAGAGGAATCGGCCCAAGCATTTCAGGCTTCAGCTTTCGTTTCTTGATGCAGCGTTCACAGATATTGCGGCGCTTTCGTCCGTCTTTCTCGCGATCCTTCAGGTACGGGCTTCGAACGAACGCGACGGCCTGACCAGTGCAGAACACACACTTCTTTGCTTTCGGCTTGAGCAGTTTTCGGAATCTGAGGCGGATTGCATTCTTCGTCCAGGCTTCGCCCTTGCGATTTCGGAAGATCGGGAGCCAGGTTTCTTCGTTGCCCGAGGTGTTCTTCTTGGCCAGCGGCTTCGATCGATGCTTCTCTACGAGCCGTTCGCAAATCTCGAAAGCGGCGTCGGTCAAATAGACCGTACGGGGCACGCGCTTGCCTTTCGACTTTGCCCGCGGGAACGACCAGCAACGCTCGGCCCGATTAAAGTGCTTCACTTCGACGCTACGGATTTCCTGCACGCGACAGCCCGTCTCCCACATGACGGTGAAGAAGTCGCGCTCCGATTGATCTGAGGCTCTGGAGAGAATCTCCGCGTACTGCTCGGGGCTGATGACGATGTCCCGCGGCTCATACTGCGGCTTTTCAATTCCCTTGACCGGGCTCTTCGGCAGGTACCCACGTTTCACCGCCCAATTCATGGCGGCTTGCACGGATCGGATCGCCCCGTAGATCGTGTTCGGGGAGGATTCCTTGTGCTTCTTATCGACCCACTTCGTGACGTGCTGGGCGTTCAGGTCGAGCAGCTTCAGTCGATCGCCCACGTGCTTCCAGAAGCTCACCAAGTGGGCCTGATAGAACTGGTAGGTGCCGTGCTCCCGCCAGTCCTTGAGCCATTGCAGGAAGTCGTCGAGCACATTGGCGACGGTGGTGTCGGCCGTGGCCTCCACCTCCTTCCGGTCGCCCATGATCTTGTGGTACTTCTCGAACGCGAGGCCTTTGTCGCGGCCGAGATTCATCTGCCGCTTGCCGAGCTGCACGTACCAGGTCTTATTGAACGCACGAAAGAACGGCCGCGGCTCCTTCTTCTGTTTCTTACCGGATCGCTTGGAGCGCATAGAAACACCTCCGTAGTCTGCAAATCTTCTCTGCAACCCTACGGAGGTGTCGTTGTAAGTTCAAGTGGGCGATACTGGACTCGAACCAGTGACCCCTAGCTTGTCGAGCTAGTGCTCTAACCAACTGAGCTAATCGCCCTTTCCACCGATGCGGCGAGACAAACGCAGACTCTTCGCAGCCATTCGGCGTGTTTGTAACTCTTGCGGATTCTACCTCTGGGTTGGTTTGCGGTCAAACATCGGCGGTGCGCTGTCGGTTCCGCCTTCTGGCAGGGGACTCGACGAACACGCATGCGTTGGCAAGTTCCGCTAGAATAAGTCACAACCAGCACACATCCGCGGAGTTCCGACATGTCGCTCGAGAAACTCCTCAGTCCCGCCCTGCGAACATTGCTCTTTGAGGACTACTTTCGGGCGATGCCGTTTTTTTGACGACGCCATTCGCGCGGGCAAGGGCGTGTCGCGACGCCGTTTCGCTTGGCAATCGGAATGTCGTCGAGCGAATCCTCGCGGAAACCGAGGCCGACGTGATTTCCGCCGGACCGGATGGGTGCGGCCGGTCATGTGCGCGATGCGTCGTCGAGCCGGCCGTTGCTGTCGAACACGGCAGGCAACGCTTCGGTCTCGATCGCGACGTATGTGTCCCTTTGCTTTCGTAGTGCCAACAGCGCTTGTCGCCGTGCGATCTTGAGGATCCATGGCCCGAAGCGCGAGCGGTCCGCAAGCTTTCCCAGGTTGTTGTATGCCCGTAGAAACGACTCCTGCAAAACGTCTTGAGCCAGGTGCACGTCGGAGGATGGCGACGGCGGCCGAGCGGGCGGCCGGCTCATAGCGGCGCACCAATTCGGCAAACGCGGACTTGTCGCCCGCCAGGACGGCATTTACCAGCACCTCGTCACTCAGTTGGTTCATTCATGGCCTGCGCAGGAATGCGGATTCCACCTACTTAGAGCGCGCCAGCAATCAAATTGCGGCCGGCGCGGTCGAGATTTCTCGCGCTGGCGGATAATCGCGGCAATCGGCCCGGAACACGCGATCGACGGTGGGGAGGACAAGCAGGCGTTTTCGCTAAACTCCCTCCGGCCAGCGGCGCGTCTCCTCGAGCGACTGGCCAGTCTCCAGCAGGCTCTTGAGACTGGCCAGGATGTGCGGCCAGCCGCTGGAAACGGCCTCGATGAGCTTCGAGTCGGGTTTGTCGATCTCGTGGATGACCGTCAACTTGACCGAGCTTCCCAGCGGTTCGAGCTCGTACGTCAGGCGCGAGTAGCCCTCGGCCTGCAATTCGGGCATGAACTCGTTGCGCCACGACAAGACGAGCCGGCGCCCGGGCTCGATCTCCAGCACCTCGCCACTGTCGCCGACGCGCCCGTCGGGAATCATGATCCGCCAGGACGCGCCCGGCTGCCAAGCGCACTGCTGCCACGTTTCGGCCCAATATTGCCGAGTAAACTCCGGTTCGATGAGCGCCTGCCAGAGCTTCTCGGGCGTGGTGCGAATATAAGTCACGTAGACGAAGCGAGAATTGGCCATCAGTCTTTCCTCGTCATCAAGCGTCGGCACACGCCAGAATCAGAACAACGTCGTGGGTACTCGCCGGACGCACGACCGCGCGCTGGTTGCAGTGCAGACCGCCGATCCTCAATCGGTCGCTTTGCGCTTCGCGCTGCCGGTGGCAAACGTGATCCACTCGCCGTCTTGCTGCATCTGCGCCTTGGTGTCGATGCGGTCGGGCGACTTGAAAATATAGACGTCGCGAAACAGGCCCGTCTCGCCGGACGCTATCATGCTCGGTCCTTCCGCTTCCAGCGTCAGCGTCTGGCTGGCCTCGTCGAACGATCCTTCATACTTCCATAGGTGATTCATCACCGAGTCGACCCAAGTGCCGACGTATTTGTTCGTTTCAGGATCAAAGCCGATCGTTTGCGCGGCGCGCATGGTCGTGCCCATCATGTCGTTCTCCACCTCCGACACGATCCAAAATCGACCGAGGGCGCGCGTGTGCATCTTGCCGTGGCATTTCATGGCCGGCTGATCCGGGCCTGCCGAAGCCTCGGCCTCGGTCTCCCACTGGCCGACGAAGCGTTGCAGCAGCTCATGCTCCTTCTGCGGCTCCAAAAGCTGCGTATCCTGCGCCGCAAGGTGAGGAGAAACAACCAACATGACCAACGTCAGTGCAATGGCGCTCGTCTTCATGGCAACCTCGTGCAGTAAGAGTTGAGTTATGCTCGTCAAAAATGTGACGGTGTTGCACGACGCACCCGGTGCTTGCGGTCGTCATGCGCTCGTCAGCCATCGGACTCTCCTTCCAGGCGCTTCTTCAGATCGGCAAGTGCGCGCAGCCGGCCGCGCTCGTACTTGCCGATCCAGCGCTCGGCGATCTCGTGGATCGGCACCGGGTTCAAATAGTGTAACTTTTCGCGACCCCGCCAGAGCGTGACGACCAGGTTTGCCTGCTCCAGCAGCTTGAGGTGCTTGGTCACCGCCTGGCGCGACATGTCCAAGTACTCGCAAAGCTGACTGAGCGTCTGCCCGTTGTCGGCGTGCAACCGATCGAGCAACAGCCGGCGCCCCGGATCGGCCAGCGCTTTGAACACTTTGTCCAGATCGGCACGCATCGGCCCATTATGCAACTATATGGTTGCATGTCAAGGCGTGGCTTTTCGACCGGACCGGCTCTTGCGCCGAGTCGCGATGAGGGCGGCTTGTCTTGCTCCAACACGGCGTGCGCCTATACTTTGCGGCTGGCGGCTGCCGCACTTGGGCGAACCTGGGGGCCCCGGTTGCGCATCCTTTGTATCGATGCCGGTCCATGTGCCGGGTGTGGCGGCTCAAAACCCCTCGATTGGGACTAGGAGATCCATGCTGAAGGTCAAATTGCCCGACGGTTCCGTGCGGGAGTATTCGAAACGCGTGCGGCCGATCGAAGTGGCCGCGGAAATTGGTCCGGGCCTAGCCAAGGCCACGCTGGCCGCCGAGGTCGACGGCGCCATCGTCGGCGCCAACACGCTGCTGCCCACCGAAGGCGAAGTTTCGCTGCGCCTGTTGACCAAGAAGGATCCCGAGGCGCTGGCCGTGATGCGCCATTCGGCGGCGCACGTGATGGCTCGGGCCGTGATGCGGCTGTTCGACGGCGTGCAACTGGCGTTTGGTCCCACGACCGACACCGGGTTTTACTACGACTTCGAGTTGGCGCGGCCGCTCACCGAGGCCGATTTTCCGGCCATCGAGGCCGAGATGGCCAAGATCATCAAGGCCGACGAGGCGTTCGAGCGCTTGGAAGAACCGCGCGACAAGGCGCTGGCCGTTTGCCGCGACCTGAGACAAGCGCTCAAGGTGGAGCACATCAACGAGGGACTGGCCGATCATGCCACGCTGTCGTTCTATCGGCAGGGCGAGTTCATCGACCTGTGTCGCGGTCCGCACGTGCCCAGCGCCGGCGCGATCGGCGCGGTCAAGCTGCTTTCCATCGCCGGGGCGTATTGGCGCGGCGACGCCTCGCGTCAGCAGTTGCAACGACTGTACGGCACCGCCTGGTTCTCGCAAGCCGAGCTGGATGAACACCTGAAGATGGTGGAAGAGGCCAAGCGGCGCGATCATCGCGTGCTGGGCAAACGGCTGGATTTGTTCGCCACCGACGCCGACGTGGGGGCGGGCTTGATCTTGTGGCTACCCAAAGGCGCCACCGTGCGCGGATTGCTGGAAGGCTTCATTCGCCAGGAGTTGAGCAAGCGCGGCTATCAGCCGGTCTATACGCCGCACATCGGCCGCGTCGAGCTGTATCAAACCTCGGGGCACTTTCCCTATTACTCCGACAGCCAGTTCAAGCCGATCGTGATGTCGGACGACGAGCGGTACCTGCTCAAGCCGATGAACTGCCCGCACCACGTGATGATCTACAAGTCGAAGCCACGCAGCTATCGCGAGCTGCCGGTGCGGCTGGCGGAGTTCGGCACGGTGTATCGTTACGAGCAGTCGGGGCAGTTGGGCGGCTTGACGCGAGTGCGCGGCTTCACTCAGGACGATGCGCACTTGTTTTGCACCGAGGAGCAAGTGGCCGACGAGTTTCGCGCCTGCATCGAGATGACGCAAACCGTGCTTGCGGCGTTGGGCATGGACGATTATCGCGTGCGGCTGGGGTTTCGCGATCCGAAGAGCGACAAGTACGTGGGCAGCGACGCGGTCTGGGCCAAGGCCGAGGCAGCGCTCGAACGCGTGTGCCGCTCGATGGACCTGCCAAACCTGGTGGTCGAGCGGGGCGAAGCAGCCTTCTATGGCCCCAAGGCCGACTTCGTGGTGACCGACTGCCTGGGACGCGAGTGGCAGTTGGGCACCGTGCAGCTCGACTACAACCTTCCCAGTCCCGAGCGGTTCGCGCTGGAGTACATCGGCGCCGACAACCAGCCGCACACGCCGGTAATGATCCACCGCGCACCGCTGGGATCGCTGGAGCGGTTTGTGGGCGTGTTGATCGAGCACTTTGCCGGCGCGTTTCCGCTCTGGCTGGCGCCCGAGCAGGTGCGCGTGCTGACCGTGAGCGAAAAGTCGGAAGCTTACGGCCGCGAGGTCGAGGCCGGGCTGCGCGCCGAGGGATTGCGCGTGACGGGCGATTTTCGGGCCGAAAAGCTCGGCTCGAAGATTCGCGATGCCCAGTTGGAATTGATTCCCTACATGCTGGTGGTCGGCCCGCGCGACGCGGAACAAGGCACCGTGAGCGTGCGCGACCGGATCGACGGCGATCTGGGGGCCATGCCGCTGGCCGAGGCGATCGCCAAGCTCAAGGCCGAGGTGGCCGACAAGATCGTGCGGCAAGTAGCACAGAAGCCCGCCGCCGTGCTAGCGGAGCGCGGCGAGGCGCACGAGTATTGAGGCGCAACGGGGTAGCGTCTACTTTCCATCGCCGGCGCTGGGGGCTGGTGCAAGTGGACCACACACCGAATGGCTGAATTCCAACCGTTTTGCCCGGGGGCTGGCGCGCGGCTAGGATAGAGCTAGGGCCGGTGGCGGCAGCTCACACTTCTTTGGGAACAACGGGAACTGGTGCATCATGTCGCGCCGCAGCATGTGGTTGGTGTTTTCGGTGACCATCGTGTCGCTGGTGTGCTATGCACGCGCGGCGCGCAATCCCTACGGACGCTGGCTCGCCCAGGCGATCGACACCATCGAAAGCCAGTACATCGAACCGGTCGATACGGAGAAGTTGTTCGAGGGCGCCATGCGGGGCATGGTAGGCCGGCTGGACGACTATTCCTCGTTCCTGCCGCGCCAGATGAAGACGTTTTTCGACGAAGCACTGGGACAGCAATACGGCGGCATCGGCATCGAGGTGAATCTCGCTGGCGACGGCGACGACAAGCGATTGACGGTCGTCAGTGCGCGGATCAGCGGACCGGCCTACGGGGCGGGTGTGCTGGCTGGCGACGAGATCGTCGGCATCAACGACGTCAACACCGAACGCTTCACGCTGGACGACGCCTTGAAACTGCTGCGCGGCAAGCCGAACACCACCGTCACGCTCCGCGTGCGACGCGCCGGCTATGAAAAACCCTTGGCGTTCAAGATTACGCGAGCACTGATCAAGATCGAATCGGTGCTGGGCGACGTGCGCGAAAACGATGGTTCTTGGAACTTTCTGCTGCCCGGCCCGGACCGCATCGGCTACGTGCGGATCGCGTCGTTCGGCGATCTGACGGTCGGCGAATTCACCGCAGCCATGCAGTGGCTGAGCCAGCGCCACTGCCGCGGACTGGTGATCGACTTGCGGAACAATCCGGGCGGATTGCTCGAAGCCGCCGAGAAGATTTGCGATTTGCTCCTGCCGTCTGGCGCCGTGATCGTCACCACGCGCGGACGCGATGCGCGGGTCCGACAGGAATTGCGCGCCAGCGGCAGCGGACCCTACCTGGATTTGCCCATCGTCGTGCTGGTCAACGGCCAAAGCGCCAGCGCCAGCGAGATCGTGGCGGCGTGCTTGCAGGATCACGGCCGGGCGAAAGTCGTCGGCGAGCGCAGCTTCGGCAAGGGCACCGTGCAAAACCTGATCCCCGTGGAAGCCGGCCGCAGCTCGCTGAAACTGACCATTGCCACCTATTGGCGCCCCAGCGAGAAGAACATCCACCGCATGAGCAGCAGCAAGGAAACGGACGAGTGGGGAGTGAGGCCCGACGCCGATGGCGAAGTGGCGCTCGACGGGAAACAGGAAGTCGCCTGGCAAGAAGCGCGGCGCCGCCGCGACGGGCGATTGCCGCCGGGCGGTGACGCCAGCATCGACGGCGTCGACACCAGCGACCCGCTGGAGTTCGATTCTCAATTGCGCCGCGCGGTCGAAGTGCTGCAACAGGAACTCGACGGCCCCGCCGCCGCCAAAGCCGCTTGACACGTACGACCGCGAAAGTCGACGTGGACGGTCGATGGGCGATAGTCTGCCAGACCGTCTCGGCACGGGTGCGGGCGTTGCACCCGTTTTGCAATTCTGGGTAGGACGCCGCGGCAGCTAGCATGCCTCTGCGGGCAAGCTTCCCGCGCTCGCGCCCCGGCGCAAATCCTTGACGGGCTTGATTTGTCTCGCGGCGCCCGCTTCGGACGGCTGCAATAAAATGGCGATTGGCCCGCGAATTGCTAATGGGGACGTGCATCCTTTCGCTGCCGTCGATTGTGGCAATTCTGCCACCTGGCAGGTCCTGTCTGATCCACTTCAGGAGCACGTCGCCATGACACCTCGTTGGAACCATTCGCACAGCAATCCCCGCACGATTCACTGTGCCGTTTTGGAGGTACCTGCCATGGGCGAATCGATGGGCCGTCGACCGACGACCGGTTTCCGAGAACTCTTGCCCTGGGCCGATCCGTACATTGCGTCGCTGATCGACAAGCTGCGCCGCTCGGCGGGCTGCGACGAGGTGGACTACGTGCCGCGCAACGAGTTGGAGCCGCCGCTGGACAGCCCCGATGGCCGCAACGACCGTTGGGATGGCGACTGGCGACCGCGCAACTGGTCGGACGAGTAGGCCGGCGCGAAACGATTCGGATTCGCCGGCGGCGCCGCGCCGGCGTCAGTCGAACAGTAGCTCGACCTGCGTGTCGAACCGCACGGAAATCACGATCCAGGGATCGTCGATGATGCTGCTGTTGGATTGGCGGCTGAAATCGCGGTAGAACACGAAGTACCATACCAGCGGGAACTGGTCGCACTTGAACAGGTACTTCATCAGCACCACGTCTTTGCCGAGGCGTTTGGCGCTGACCTGTTCGCTGCCGCGGTACTCGCCGTAACGCGTGGTCACGTCGCTGGAGGTTCGGGTGAGCGACTCCAACGCGTCGGTCTGCTTGAGCAAGGGGCTGCCCAGCAGCAAGCTTTCGAACGCGTCGTCGGCTTCGGTGGTGGAAACCGCGTCGAGAAAGCGGGTTACCCGCTGATCGAGCTTGAGCACGACGGGGTCCGCGGGTTTCTCGGCCTCTTGACCCGCGGCATGCGGTGGCAAGCAGGCGGCAATCGCAAGCGGCAGCAATGTCAACACAATGCAGGAACGAAGCATCGGCGAGTCCTTGCGGCAGGCGGATAGGTGTTGTCGGCCAGGGCGGGTTCGCGCCTGTCAGTATAATCGTCCGTTGCGCGCGATGCGACGCCACCGCAACGCCCGCCGGCGAAATCGAACATGCGAAACGCGGCGGAGGCCCCTCGCGATGTGCGGCTCGCTATGAACTAGCGAATTGCTGGCCATAGCGCTGGCGGAAATCCGCCAGCAGCGCTTCAAGCTGCGGTCGCAGGACCGCATGATCGATCAACTTGTTGCGCAAGAACTGGCCTTCGAACACGCTGAATACGTCGCGGTCAGGAGTCCAAGCCGCGGCAACACGATCGCGCACGTGCGCTTTCGTCAGCCGATACGCTTCCAGGTAGTACAAGAAAATCGGCACTCGGCCGAGCGCGGTCGTGATCGTGAGAAACTTCGACATCTGCTCGAATGGAATTGCGTGCAATTGACAGGCGGGCGCAAGGCCGGCCAACGTCTCCAATTCCTCGTAGATTCCCAGCAACTCGGTTCCCAGACAGTGTCCGTCAATGTCGAACGTCGGCATCAGCGGATAGAGGCGGCAGATCGTGGGCCGCGTGTCGTGATCGCACGCACATTGGGGACGGCGGCTGATAATCGACTCGATTCGCAGCACGAAGTCCGACAACGGGTACTCGATGACTTTGTGGTCGTGGTCGCCGAACTGCGCCAACCACCCGTTGGCCCGCAGATACTCGTACTCACCTGGCAGCAGCGGAAGCTCTTGAAACGGCGTGCGCGCCATCAGGCGAAACTTGCTCTTAATGCGCGCAAAGCTGCAGCAATGAGCATCGCCGCACAACTTCCAGCAGTCGCTGACGTAAACCAGATCGGTCGAGTAAATCGAAGCGAAGCTCTGCTGGGCCAAGCTGTCGGCGTCGCAGCGCAGGGCCGGTGCCATGATCTTCCTCCCGGAACAAAGAACGAAAGTTTGTGCGTAACGGTGGAAGAATGCGTAAACTTCCGATCCTTCTCCCAACCTCCGCGACCGACTCCGCGGGGCGCCGGATCGAACGGTGCCGATCGCTGTCCGATGCGGCGAGCCTGGCATGGATCCAACATCGCTGTGGCTGCGAGTATACCTGCACGCTTTTCCCCAAGTCCAGCGTGGCGATACCGATTATGGCACGGCCAACAAGCGCGTGGCGGCCAAAGTCGGTTTTAGCCGATGAATGCCCTAGCGCCTCGAGCAGGATACCGCAGCGGCTCAGCGACGCTTGCGGCGCGAATCGGCGCGGACGGCCCGCACGAAGCTGGCGATCTTCTGGAGCCAGGAAACCTTGCGGGGAGCGTGGTTCCGGGGCAACTCCTTTTTGCGCGCCAAGTGAAGTTGGCGTCGATATTTGGCGTCATCGCTTGCCAGCCAGTCGGCCATCTGCTCGTTGAGCGTGGGATTGGGCTGGCCATCCTGCCATAGCCCGCGAAGCTGCAAGTAGCCGCGCGGCCAGATTGGCAGCCGGTGAAAAAAGCGTTGCTCGCGCGGCGTGCGCAACACGCGGTCGAGAAGCTTGAGCGGCTCGGAAGTGCAATTGGTGGCGGTGCCTGGCATGCGAAACATGAAGTATGGGTGATCGATGCCGTTGGCGTGACTTTCGCGAACTGCTTCGCACAGCATTGTGTTGCGAATGTGCGGCTCCAAGGGCAAAGGCGGCGATTGAATGACGGTCATGCGAGCCAGCACGATGCGCTCGAACGCCACCTCGTGAACCGACAGAAAACGGTGTACGATCGCCAGGTTGCCCAGCAGCGCGTCCGCAGGATTCCAACGCCGCCCGTGCGGCCCGACGGCTTCGACCGAGTAACAAAAATCGGTCAGGTAATGGGCCGGCTCGCCGCTGGGCTCGGCCCCGCGCGGATAGAGCCGCACCGCACATTCCGGCGCCATGACGAGCCGAGCCTGTACGTGATTGAGAAAGAACATCGACGGCTTGCTCGTGCCGTCCTTCTGCCGCTTCGGCCTGGAAAAGTTGAGTTGCTGGCCGATGATCTGGGCCACGCCGTGCTTGGGAATGACCGACGTCCAGAACTCTCCGCGATGGTAAAAGCCGTCGACGACAAAGGACTCTTCGGTTTCCAGCAGGATCGCCAGCGGGCGGCGCTCGGTGAGATTGAACTCCTCGCCCGCATAAGCGGACCAGTCAGGCATCAGCGGCTGAAGCGCCACGGTGGGAGTGTGCATGGAGGATATTGTAGCACGGGTGGGAAGCGGAAAGTGGTCGACTGATTGATGGCCCTCGGGCCGAATGGCAACGCTCAGCAGCGTGTTGGCCAACCGACGCGGGATCAGCATGGCAAACGCGCAGAAGCTGTCCCGAGGTTTCAGGATTTCGCCGGTTGCGTCCTCAGACACCAATGAGAATGCGACTGAGGAATGGAGGCGCTCAAGAGCAGCAATCCAGCAGCCCGTTGAAGAATTCGACGCTCCTGCGACACCGCATGAATGCGATGACGAAATGGCGCCGCAAGTCGCTATTCGGCGCTTCCGTGCTAAGCACACGCTGTCCGTGCATCACGCCAGCGTCCCGCTCACCACGGCGCGCATCTCGGCGGCGATAAAAAACGAGCCGGTGATGGCGATCAGATGCTCGGGGGTGGCGATGCTGGTGGCCAGGTTCCAGGCGGTTTGCGGATCGGCCGCTATGTGAACGTGCGGACCGCCGGACCCGGCAAGCTCTTCGGCCAGCGCCGCCAGATCTTCCGGCGGAACGCCACGCGGATTCTTCCAGTAGCGCGTGAAGATCACCTCGTCAAACGCCGGCAGAAGCACGCTCAGCATGCCGCGGAGATCCTTGTCGCGGGTGGTAGCGAAAATGGCCAGTCGCGCCGCCGGCGCGAAGCTCTCGTGCAATACGCGGACCAACGCCTCGACCGACGCCACGTTGTGAGCCGCATCCAGCACGACGGTCGGCCGCCGCGCGACGACTTCGATTCGCGCCGGCCAGCGCACGTCCACGAGCCCGCAACGTACGGCGGCTTCGGGCAGATTCCAACCCAGCCGGCGCAGCTCGTC
>JBGSYQ010000148.1:0-13790 GCA_041750795.1 Pirellulales bacterium
ACGGAGAGTTGCTGAGCCGCGTCGAAGAAGTTTTGCCAGGCGACGTCCACCGCACGCACGACGACTCGCGCGCGACATCTTGCGAAGGCAACGAACCATGAGCGATACACCGTCCACAAATCCCCCGCAGCAAGAGCCGCCGTCGTTCGAGCGAGCGCTCGAGCGGCTGGAATTTATCGTGCGGGAACTCGAAGAGGGCAGCATCGGCCTGGCAGAAGGTCTCGCGCACTACGAAGAGGGCGTACGGCTGTTGCGCCAGTGCTATCAATTGATCGAAGGCGTCGAGCGGCGCATCGAATTGTTAAATCGCGTCGACTCTGCCGGTAATGAGGAGTGCGTGCCGTTTGACGAGGATTCGACCTCGCTGGAAGAAAAGGCCCGACAACGCGGCCGGCGGCGTTCGCGTCGTGCCCCGGCAGAACCCGCGCCGGACGAGGACGAGATAGACGGACCCGGTCGTCTCTTCTAGAATGAAAGCTATCGCGCGACGACGCGGCGCGCACCGACGCATCACTAACATCGGCGGCACACCGTTTCATGGTTGGGAGCACATCCTTCTCCTTGGATCGCTATGCACAGGAAGCGCGCGCTCGCATCGATCGGGCATTGACGGAAGCGAGCGAGTTCGGTCCAGGATGTCCTGCCGAACTGGCCGAAGCCATTCGCTATAGCCTGTTGGCTCCCGGCAAACGTTTGCGTCCGATGCTGGTGCTGGCCGCCGCGGAGGCTTGCCAAGCAGACCGAGAAGCGGCCATGCCGGCAGCGTGCGCCGTGGAAATGGTACACGCTTATTCGCTGGTACACGACGACTTGCCGGCGATGGACGACGACGATCTGCGCCGCGGCCGCCCGACCTGTCACAAGAAGTTCAACGAAGCAGTAGCAATTCTGACTGGCGACGCGCTGTTGACGTTGGCGTTTGAGATCTTGGCGCGCGACGTACAGCCTCCGCGCGTCGCCGCGGCCTGTTGCGCCACGTTGGCCCACGCGGCCGGCGCCACTTCGCTCGTCGGTGGCCAGGCCGACGATTTGGCGGGGCAGTTCTCCAACGGAGGATTGGCAGCGCTGGAGGCCATCCATCGCCGCAAGACCGGCGCCATGCTGCTGGCTTCGCTGCGACTGGGCGCGCTGGTGGCCGGCGCAAGCGACGAACAACTTGTTGCCCTGGATGAATACGGCCAACGGATCGGGCTGGCGTTTCAAATCACCGACGATCTGCTCGACGTGCGCGGCAGCGCCGCCGCCATGGGCAAACGGGTCGGCAAGGATTCCGATCGTGGCAAGCTGACCTTTCCCGCGGTGTTGGGTATCGACGAAAGCGTGCGACGCGCTGGCCGGCTCGTCGACGAGGCCTGCGCGGCGCTGGAGCCGTTGGCGCCGCATGCCGAACCTCTGCACGCACTGGCTCACTACATTCTCGAAAGGGACCATTGATGGACCTCCTGCTGTCCAAAATCGAATCGCCGCGCGACTTGCAAGGTTTCTCGCCCGCTGAGTTGGAACAACTGGCCGGTGAGATGCGCGAGGCGCTGTGCAACCTGGTGACCAGTCGCACGGCCCACTTCGCCTCGAACCTGGGAGTGGTCGAGCTGTGTCTGGCGCTGCACACCGCGTTCGATTTCAGCAGCGACCGGCTGATCTGGGACACCGGCCATCAGATCTACCCGCACAAGCTGATCACCGGCCGCTATCACGAGTTCGGCACCATCCGCACCAAGGGCGGATTGATGGGATATCCCAATCCCAACGAGAGCGACTACGACCTGTTCATGACCGGCCATGCCGGAGCCAGTGTTTCGACCGCGCTGGGACTGCGCAGCGCCGACGACCTGCTCGGACAGCAAGACCGCCACACCGTGGCCGTCATCGGCGACGGGGCATTTCCCTCGGGCATCGTCTACGAGGCGATGAACAACGCCGGTGGATTGCGCAGTAAGTTGCTGGTGATTCTCAACGACAACCAGATGTCGATCTGCCCACGCGTCGGCGGCATGGGAGAGTACCTCGACCGGCTGCGCGTCAATTCGATCTACACGGGGCTGAAGACCGAAGTGCTCAAAGTGCTCAACAAGGTGCCATTGCTGGGCGATCCGGCCGAGCGCTTTTTGGCGCAGGTGAAAGAGGCCGTCAAGGCCGGGCTGCACGGCGGTATGCTCTTCGAGGAGCTGAACTTCCGCTATATGGGTCCGATCGACGGGCACAACATCGCGCAACTGCGCAAGTACCTGGCCCTGGTCAAGGAAATGGACGGCCCGGTCTTGCTGCACGTGGTGACCGAGAAGGGTCACGGCTTCAAACCGGCCGCCGAGGACCCGGTTTATTTCCACACGCCGGCCCCCTTCACGTGCGAAGAAGAACGCGTGGTGGCGTTCAAGAAGAGCTCGTCGAAGGCCTACACCGACGTCGTGAGCCAGGAAATCCTGCGGCAGATGGAAATCAATCCGCGCGTCACCGTGATGACTGCCGCCATGTGCCAGGGCACCAAGCTCGAGGTCGTGCGGCAGGCGCATCCCGATCGCTTCTTCGACACCGGCATCTGCGAGGCGCACACCGTGGCCTTCGCCGCCGGACAAGCCAAAGTCGGGCTGCGGCCGATCGTCGACATCTACAGCACGTTCCTGCAGCGCAGCTACGACCAAATCTTTCAGGAAGTGTCGCTGCAGAACTTGCCCGTCACCTTCGTGCTCGATCGCGCGGGACTTACCGGTCCCGACGGACCCACGCATCACGGCTGCTTCGATCTGGGCTACTTGCGCGTGTTTCCGAACATGGTGGTCATGGCCCCCGGCGACGAGGCGGACACGCGCGCCATGCTCGACTTTGCGCTGTCGCACGACAGCCCTTGCTCAATCCGCTATCCGAAGGCCACGGCCGAGACGGTCGACGGCGCGCGAGCGCCGTTGGAGCTGGGTCGCGCCGAAGTACTGGAGTGGGGCCACGACGGCATGATCGTCGCCTGCGGCACGCTGTTGACCCATTGCCTGAAAGCCGCCGCCACGCTGCGCGCCGAGGGGATCGACGTGGGCGTGATGAACGCGCGATTCGTCAAGCCGCTCGACCAGGAGACCATCTTGCGCGCCGTCTCTGAGTGTCCGTGGGTGGTGACCGTCGAGGAGGCGGCACTGGCCGGTGGTTTCGGCAGCGCCGTGGTCGAGGCCGCTGCCGACGCGGGCATCAGCGCCGCGAAGGTGCGCCGGCTCGGCATCCCCGATCGCTTCATCGAGCACGGCGAACGGAACGAGTTGCTGGCCGATCTGGGGCTGGATGCCGCCGGTATTGCCAACACGTGCCGGGAATTGGCCGCGGCCACAGGCATCAACGCCACGCAGCGACGTCGGGTGAGTTAGTATGGCAGGTTAGGCGACAACGCCAGTCGCCCCAGTGCCCGGTGCGCGTGGCGCAATGCGTCCCAAAAGTCACAGTCGACCTGCGTCCGCGCTTCGCGCTGCACTTGCCGCCACGTATCATGAGCTGCCATGTCCGCCAAAACCGACACGACCGATCGCGCCAAAACCGACACACGGATGCGGTTGTTGCTACTAGCCGCCGGCGAACGTCGCGAGCTGGCCGCCGAGGCGGACCGGCTGGCCACCCTGGTCGACAAGCATGCCGACGTCGTGCGCGCTGATCTGAGTGCCGGCGACAATCTGGGACGAGCCGAATTCGATCTGGCCGTGGTCGTGGGGGGCGATGGGTCAATGCTCCGCGCCGCGCATCAGATGGGGCGCCAGCAACGCCCAGTGATCGGAGTAAATCTAGGGAAACTGGGTTTCCTGGCCGATTTGTCGCCGGACGAATTCGTGGCTTCGCTGCCGGCCATCTGCACGAGGCCGCTGCCGGTGGTCGAGCACTTGATGTTCGAGTGCCAGGTGATTCACGGCGGGCGCACGTTGCACAAGCACCTGGGGCTGAACGAAGTGGCGGTGCTAGCCGGCCCGCCGTTTGCGATTCTCAACGTCGATCTTTACGTTGACTCGGAATTAGTGACGACCTATAGTTGCGACGGTTTGATCGTCAGCACGCCGGTAGGCTCGACGGCGCATAGTCTTTCGGCCGGCGGACCGATCTTGCGGCAGGACTTGCAAGCATTCGTCATACTGCCGATCAGCCCGCACACGTTGACGAACCGCCCTGTCGTCGATTCGGCCGATCGGGTTTACGAGGTCGTGGTCCCGCGTCCGCACGAGGGCACGTCGATCGTGGCCGACGGACGCGTGTTGTGCCGCGCCGAAGCTGGCGACTGTGTGCGGGTGGAGCGCTCGGAAGCGCGATTCCAGCTCGTTTCGCTGCCAGGGCACGGATACTATAAGACGCTTCGCGAGAAGCTCGGATGGAGCGGCCGGCTGAATCCCAAGAATTGAGCCGCGCTTGCCGCGCCAGGATTCGAACGGACTCGAACAGCGACCCAGACTCGAAAGGATGCGTGTCATGGCGAATCACGTGATCGGAGTTCTCGTGGCCTGCGCCGCGATCACTTGGGGCTCCTATGCTCAGGCCGACGACGCCAGCGTGACCGACGCCGCGCCGGGCAGCACGAGCGACCCGGGGCAGAAGTACGACCTGCGCTACAAGTTCGTTCCGGGCGAAGTCCTGCGCTGGGAGGTTGTGCATCGCGCCACCGTGCAGACCACCATCCAGGGCACCAGCCAAACGGCCGAAACTCACAGCAAGTCGGTGAAGCGCTGGGTGATCGATCAAGTGGCCGAGGACGGCGCCATTACGTTTGCGCACTCGGTTGAAAGCATCGACATGTGGCAGAAGACGCAGGGCCGCTCCGAGGTGCGTTACAACAGCCAGACCGACAAGGAAGTTCCGCCCGGCTATGAGACGGCCGCCGAGTCGGTCGGCGTGCCGCTGACGGTCGTCACCATGGACGACCGCGGCAAAATCCTCAAGCGCGTCGAAAAGCATTCGCAGCCGGTCAGCTTGATGCAACTGGCGATTACGCTGCCGGAGCAGCCCGTGGCCGTCGGCGAAAGCTGGTCGACGCCGTTGGATATCGACGTGGTGCAAAAGGACGGCGCCACCAGGCAAATCAAGACCCGCCAGAAGTTCACGCTGGAAAAGGTTAGCACCGACGTGGCCACGATCAAGGTCGACGCGCAGATTCTCACGCCGATTCACGATCCGACCATCGAAGCGCAACTCATCCAGCGCTTGTCCGAGGGCCACTTGCGATTCGACATCGCGGCCGGACGCATCATCGACCAGCAGATGGATCTCGACCGGCACGTGATCAACTTCAGCGGCCCTTCCAGCAGCATGCACTACCTGACGCGCTTCACCGAAAAAGCGCTGGCGGGCGAAGCCGCGGTAGCCCGCAAGCCGTAGACTCGGAATCGTCGCTCAATCGCGGCTGTCGACTCGGCGCGCCAGGACGGCCGTAACGCGCCCTGCGATCGAGGTCACAATCAAAGTCGCGCTCGCGGTTCCCTTGAGCCGCAGTTGGCGGCGTAAGGATTCCGGCTGGACGTCGACGCCGCGCTTCTTGATTTCCAGCCGTCCGATGCCGCGCTTGTGCAACAGCGAGCGCAAGCGCTTCGTGTCGAGCGGTAGGACCTCGTCCACCTCGAAGCAGGCCAAGGCGTTGTCAGCCAACGCGGCATCGCCCGTCCAATAGGCGATGCCGCTGGAGATGCGCGTCAAGTGATGCTCCGCGGCCAGCACGGGCCCCAAGCCCGCGGCCAGCACAGCCGCATCGGGTTCGAATACGTAGCGTGACACGCGGCCCGTCGTTGGTGGCTCTTCGCCGGGCAGTCCCACGACGCTGCGCGGCGGCGTGGCCGAATCGCCCAGCACAGTGGCACGACGTTCCGCCGGGTGCGCTGCCAGAGTACCGAACCAGGCCACCAATTGCCGGCATTCGCCAGAACGACTGATCCACTCAAGCTCGGCCTGGGGCAGCCAGGCGTCGGGCACTTTGGCCGCGGGCGCCAGCTTGATCGCGGCATTGGGATTGTGCTTGCGCAGCCGCTCCACGGAGTCGATGCCCGGCTCGTGCAACTCCACTCGCGTGGTCCGCCGCCCGGATGCGCGCCGATCGGGATCGATGTGCCAGGCTGTGCAGGAATCCACGTCGACGTCGGCAACATCGCACGTGCGCACTGCCGGCTGTCGAACCGCGTCATTCAGCGCTACACGCGCGTTGGCTTCGGCCAGGATCGACATGACGGGATCGCGATCGACGCCGGTCGCGCTGCCGTATGGCGCCAGGGCCAACAGATCGCCGCCGATGCCGCAGCACAAGTCGAATACCTCCGCTGGCCTCTCATACCGCGACGCCTTGTAGGTGGCGATGATTTCGTCGGTGGCCTGTTCCAGCGCGCGGCGGGTAAAGAACATCTGCTCGGCGGCGGAGAACTTGGCCCGGGCGCGACGGCGCAGCTCCACTTGCTCGATGACCAGGTGGGTCCGCTGGGGCGAGAGTTGGCGGCGCAGCGCGGCGACTTCGGCCGCCAAGGGGCGCGACGACGCGGAAATCGACTCCAGCCACGGCGCGGCCTCCGGGCTGGTGAGCCAGTGGTAGTCAGCCGGTTCGACGTCGCTGGGCCGGTGCGCGCGGGTTTGTGGCATCGAAAGTGTCTGTGGCGGAAACCGCCGGAGGCGCCGGACGAAAACGCGGCCACCCTTGCCGCGGGCGGCTCGATCATTACTATAGCGACAAACGGATCGCACGCGAGCAACTCCCGCCTTCACGACGGCCACACGTCTCCATGACCGACGCGCACCGACTCCTGGGCACCTACCTCCACCTGGCGCGAGCCAGCCAGATGAGGATGCAACCGATGGTGCGCGACAAGCTGCTGGTGCTGGCCGGTGTTCAGGCCGAGTCGATGGGCTTGGCGCCGATCTCGGCCCTCTGCCGGCACAAGGTGCTGACGCACAACGCGCGGCACATGATTCGAGACTGGCCGACGCTGGAAACGGCGCTTGCCGACGAGCGGTTTCGAATCTATTTGAAGCAGCTCGAACGCCGCTATTCGACGGAAAAGTCGGAGCACATGCTGGCCTCGCTGGGCATCGAGCTGGGACGCGAACGCGAGTTGTACGCCAGCGACCTGGAATACGCGGCGGCCCTGTTGGGCACCGATCCGGAGTCCATCGACGAGCAGTTGCTCCAGTATCGCGGCGGCGCTCCTGGGCCATCCCGGCGGGGCACCCAACGAGACGAGCGATCCTCGCCGGACGAGCCGCGCGAAAACGGCCGGTCGTCGCCGCGCGTTCGGCGAATGCTGGTCATCTGGGGGCCATTCGCGTTCGGAGTGTTAGTGTTGGCAATCGCGGCGAGCGTCGTGCGCCAATGGAAGCCCTAGCAGCGGAAGCCCTAGCAGCCCTGTTGCAGAATTCACCAGGCTGCCAGCGACGGCGTTGCGCGGTTGTGGCAATCGCATTGGCGGCAGCGATTGTTCGCGGGGGGCAACTTGTCGCACGCCGCGCGTCTCGATGGCAAGTCTCGGCGCCCGATTGCCGATGCTAGTTGACGCGCGGATTCAGCGGCGCTTCGCACGTGCGGTTCGTGCTTCGGGGCAATCGCCGAACGACCGGCGCGCGATAGTCTGTCCTGGAGATTGCCAGGCGGCGAGGTACACAGTGATCAAGCGATTCTTTTTTCTATCGTTCATGGCCAGCGCGGTGGGCGTGCCGTATCTGCTCAGTTCCTCGTCGGAGTTGTGGAACAGCGTCAAAGGCCAGTTTTCCTCGACGAGCGCAGCGGCGACAGATGCGACGGCGAAGCCGGCCCCCGGCAACGCGGCCACGCCACAAACGGCCAGCGGCTTCGGCAACTCGGCGCTCTCGGATTTTCAGCAAGCGCCGGCTCGCGCAAAGAACATCGAGGGCTCGCACGCGCAGAATCTGGTCGACGTGCTCAACTTCAACAGCACGCCCGAGGCGGTGACGGCTCGCTGGCCGCGCGTGACGACGGGACTGGCCCATCCAGAGTTGCAGGGCTACCGCGTGCCCTTGGTGACCGGCACGGCAACGGACGATCTGGCCGGCTCGCTGACGTACTATTTCGGCGCCAATCGCACGGTCGAGTTCATCACGTTTCACGGCGTGACCGGCGATCCGCGCAAGCTGATTGCGCACGTGGTGCAAAGGCACGGCTTCCAGCCGCAGCGCACCGACCATCCAGGGTTGGCCGTCTACATGGTCAAATGGAACGGCAAACCGGTAAGCGAGCTGCGGATCCAGACGGCACGCGTGCTGCGCGCCGACCAGCCGAATCTCAGCTACACGGTCGATTTGGCATTGAAGCGCCCGTAACGATCGTGCCGGGCAAGGCGGGCGGCAAGACTCGCCTTTCTGGCAACGCTGGCGTTTTCGTCGACGCCGGAGTTCCGCCGCTGCTACTTCGGTTCGCTCGTTGGTTCGGCCAGCGCCGCTTCGAGCTTTTCGATGCGGCTTTCGAGCTCGCGAATGCGCGCGGTGAGCGTTTCGACGCTGGCCGCATCCGGCTGCGGCGGCACCAGCGCCGGGGCTGGCGTTGGTGTTGGTTCTGCGGTGGCATCGATCGGCCGGCCGCGCAATTCGAGCGTGGGCTCGCCGGCCGGCGGCAAGTTCGCTGTCAGCGAGACGAGTTGGTGCTTGGGCACGCCCAACTCGATGTAAGTCAACTCAACCCGATCACCGGCGCGAGCGATCGCCGCCGCCAGCTCTTGCGGCGTGCGGATTGGCTGGCGATCGACGGCCGTGATGACGGCCCCCTTGGGAATTCCAGCCCGTTCGGCGGGCGAGCCTTGCGTCACGGAGTCGACAATGGCGCCGTGCGGCGAGGCGAGGTTGTTTTGCAGGCGCGTATTTTCGTCGATCGGCTTGGTCGACACGCCCAGTCGCGGACGCGGCGGTGGCGGCAAATCCAACACGGCGCCCTGCCCTGCCACCGATGGTGCCGGCAACTCGGCCGCGACGCGATCGACCAGGCGGCTTTCGGGACGGTGCCCCAGCGCGACTTCGTAGGTCCGCTCGGCGCCCTGACGATTCACCGCGATCGCGACTTTGTCGCCCGGTCGCTTCCCCTCAAGTGCTTGCGACATGTCGCCCATCAAACGGACCGGTTTGCCGTCGATGCCGACGATCAGATCGCCGATGAGCAGTCCGCCGAGCGAGGCGGGCCCGCCAGCCGTCATGCCCGCGACCCGCACGCCACGTCCCAGATCCTGGCGATCGTCGACGTTCACGCCCAGGTAGCCTTGTTCGCTGGCAGCGGGCGCGGCCGGGGCAGCGTTTTCGCCCTCGCCCAACTGCTGGCGCAAAAACTGCTCGACACGATTGAGAATGGGCTGGGCCGATGCACTGCCGGCAACGGCGACCGACCAAACCAGACCGGCAACGAAGAGCGATGTGACTCTCATGCGACACCTTGGGAGTTGGCGACGTTACTCTGCCTGTTTCGCGGAGACTATCAGTCGAATTCCTCAACGGGCTAGCTTCATTATAGGTCTGCCAGGCCCGTGTCCAGCGGGACAAATTGCAGCCGGGCGGATTATAATGGCCGCAAATGCCCCGCACCGTCTCGAAACCGCTCGTGGTCCGGCGATCGTCATCCGCTCTGCAGGCGGAAGCTCTCATGCTGGCGCTTTCGCATCTGCCGCCGGCAGACCGACCGCGACATCTGGCCGCCTGGACAACTGCCCTCGGGCAGGGCAGTGCCGCGTTGTGGATCGGTTGCCGTGGGCAAAGCGTGGTAGCCGCGATGTTGGCCGAGACTCAGCCGGGCCGAACCGCCGTGGTCGGTTGCCCGCGAGTTGCCGATGGCGAGACGGCGGAGACGGCACTGGCGGTTTTGACGCACGTTAGCGAGGAATTGCGCAAGTCCGGTGTACAGCTTGCGCAATCCCTGCCGCTGACGCACTTGCCAGGCGACGTGGCCGTACTGTTGGCGGCCGGGTTTGAGGCGGCGTGCGACCTGCTCTATCTGGTTTCTCTCAGCGGCGCATTCCCTTCCGCCCCGCCTGACGATGACTTGGAGTGGATTCCCAACGAGGCTGCCGGCCACGATTGCTTGTGCCGTGTGATCGCGCAATCGTACGCGGGATCGCTCGATTGTCCGAAGATTCAGCAGCAACGTTCGCTAGACGATGTGCTGACCGGCTATCGGGGCGTGGGAGCGTTCGATCCAGCACGGTGGTTGATCGTGCGGCAGCGCGGCGCCGACATCGGCTGCCTGCTGCTGGCCGACCATCCGGACAACAACGCGTGGGAATTGGTTTATATGGGGCTAGTCCCCAGCGCCCGCGGTCGGGGATTAGGCGTATCGCTGGTGCGACGCGCCCAGTGGCTGGCGGCGCAGGCGGGCCGCCAGCGGCTGACAACCGCCGTCGACGCGGACAATGGCCCGGCCATTTCCGCATATGCGGCCGCGGGATTCACGGGTTGGGACCGGCGGACCGTGTTTTTGCGGGCGTTCGGGTAGTGCTCGCCATGCATGAGGCACGCGGGAAAATCACACGACGGGCATCGCGCGGCGCAAAGCGTGGATTCGCCGCCAGTTGCAACCGGTGCAATTCAACGCCATCGCGCGCCGCGCGAACGGACCGAACATATTTTCCACGGATCATCGCGCGCTGGAAAAAAATTTGCGCGCGACGCATCGTGCGAAGCGCTGGGCATTTCACGTAGATTTGCGCGCGGCCGCGCGACGTAAGTTTGAATCGTTGCGCGCCGCGAATTGGCGGGTGTTTGACAGCAACGCTAGCGAACGTACAATCGTCGTCTCGGGTGACAACGGGTGACAACAATCGATCCCAGGCCATACGACTGCCGCAGGAAAGCGCGTCCACTTCGCCGCTCGCGGATGTAAGAGACGGCGGCTCTGGTTTGACCCTAACCATGGTGCCAATTGCGTCGATGGAACTGCGCGCCGGCCGTGTACAGGAAGTGATCATGGACGATCGAGAGATCGTGGCGGCGATTCGCGCCCAGTTGGCCGATCGCGTCGGCAAAGATCGGTACGAGCTCTGGTTCGGACAGGAAACCAGGCTGGTGCTGCGTGGCGACACGCTCGTCGTCCACGTCCGCGATCAATTCTACCAGGATTGGCTGCGATTGCACTTCCGCAAGGATTTGGAAGCACTATCCGAAGCGATCGTCGGCGCGCCGGTGCTGCTCGAATTCCGCATCACGCCGCAGATCGAGGCAGAGTCGCCAAGGCCCGCGGCTTGCCCGCGACCCGCGCGATCGACAGATTCGGCAATCGTTGCAGACAGCGCAAACTCCGCGCGCAGGCGCCCGCTCTCCGTGGCCGAAGCAACGACGCCGCGACGTCCGCTGGCATCGCTCGACGCGTTCGTCGTGGGCAACTCGAACTGCGTGGCTCATAAAACGGCGCAAATCACGGTCGAGCAGCCGGGCACGTACTCGCCACTGTTGATCCACGGGCCGATCGGCACCGGCAAAACGCACCTGCTCGAAGGCATCATTGCCGGATTCCGTCGCCTGCGGCCACGCGCGGCAACGGTCTATCTCACGGCCGAGCAGTTCACCAGCACGTTTCTCGAAGCGCTGCGCGGCAGCGGCTTGCCGAGCTTTCGCCGCAAGTATCGCGGGCTGGAACTGCTGATCGTCGACGACGTGCAATTCTTTGCCAACAAGAAGGCCACGCTCGGAGAACTGTTGCACACGGTCGAAACACTGCTGCGCGCGGGGCGCCAATTGGTGTTTGCCGCCGATCGTCCGGCCGCGCAGCTCAAAATGCTGGGGCCGGAACTGGTGGCTCGGTTGTCGGGGGGCGTCGCTTGCCGGCTCGATCCGCCGGAGTACGCAACGCGGGTCGGCATCGTGAGGCAACTGGCTGCGGAGCTCAACCTGGCGGTGCCGCGCGACGTGGAAACGTATATTGCCGCCAATTTCACCACGCAAACGCGCGAGCTGGCCGGCGCCCTCAAGCGGCTGCAAGCCACGAGTTTTGCACTGGGCAAACCGCTCACGCTGGCGCTGACCGAAGAGGCACTGGCCGAGTTGGTCGATCATCAGGGTCGCGCCGTCAAGCTGGTCGATATCGAGGCGGCCGTCTGCGGCGTGTTCGGGCTGACGCCGGCCAGCTTGCAATCGGCGGCTAAGACCAAGGCCGTCAGCCACCCGCGCATGCTGGCAATGTTTCTGGCGCGCAAGTACACGCGGGCGCCGCTGTCGGAGATCGGGGCTTACTTCGGCCGTCGCAGCCACAGTACCGTCATCTCGGCGCAGCGCAAGGTGGAAGGTTGGATGGCCGCCGGCGCCGCGGTCCGCATGAACGACCGGCCAGCAAACCTCGAAGAAGCCATCCGCCGCGTCGAGGAACAACTTCGCGCAGGTTAGCAGCCCGTTGAAAAATTCGACGGGCTGCGACATCGCATGGATGCGATATCAGAATAGCGACGCAAGTCGTTGTTTTGCGAGCCGTGCGAAGCTTTGCTTCGCGCTCAGCGAGGTTGAATAGTGCCACGATGGCATTTTTCAACAGACTGTTAGAGTCAGGTTGGCGATGGTCGCGGCACGGGTGGACGTTGTTGCCGGCGGCACGATTCTCGCCGACAGCACGGGTGGACTGCGCCACCCGTGGCACATTTGGGGATTGCACGTGTCGGTATTGCGGCACCTACCGGCCGGTCGTTGATGCCGTGCGGGTCAGGCGAACTTGGTCAGCCCTGGCTTGGCGACGGTGGGCACCGGCACGTCGCCCCACTCGTAGCTCTGGGGCGTTAGATCCTCGGTCGAGTTGAGGCACTGCTCCCAGGTGAGCGTCTGGCCCGTGTAGGCCGCCATGCGGCCCATGATGGCCATCATCGTGCTGCGTGCCATGTAGACGCCGTTGTTGATCGGCGTGCCGGCGCGAATCGAGGCGAACAGCTCGCGGTGCTCTTCTTCGTACATGTTGGGCTTTTCGCCGCGATAGCGCCACTCGTGGGGCCCTTCGATCACGGCTTTCATCATTTCAGCCGAGCCGTTGGAGCCGATCAGATGATCGGAGACGTCGACCGAACAGCCTCCCATCTGCCGGCACTGGGCGAACAGCTTGACGCCGTTGGCGTATTCGTACACGACGGCAAAATGATCGTAGATGTTGCCCCATTTTTCTTCCACGCGCACCTGGCGCCCGCCCAGCGCGGTGGCTTTGGCCGGCGGCTCGTCGTTCATGGCCCAGGCGGCCTTGTCCAGGCTGTGTACGTGCTGCTCGACGTTGAAATCGCCCGACAGCCAGGTGAAGTACAGCCAGTTGCGCAATTGGTACTCCATCTCGCTCCAGGAGGGCTCGCGGCCATGGTGCCAAAGCGTGCCGGTGTTGTAGCTGACCTGCATGGCCAGGATGTCGCCGATGGCGCCGTCGTGTACGCGATGGATCAGCTCGCGCTTGGGGCGATCGTAGCGATAGCACAGGCCCGACACGATGGCCAGGTTTTTGCGGCGCGCCAACTCGGTGGTTTCCAACACGCTGCGCACGCCGGGAGCGTCGACCGCCACCGGCTTCTCGCAAAACACGTGCTTGCCGGAGGCGATGGCCGCTTTCAGATGAGCCGGGCGAAAGTGCGGCGGAGTTGTCAGGATCACGACGTCGACGTCCGAGGCCAGCAGCTTCTCGTAGGCGTCGAACCCGACGAACGTATGGTCGGCGTCGACCGTCACGCGATCGGAGGCGATATTGCGCAACTGGTCAACGCTGGACTTGGCGCGATCGGCAAACGCGTCGGCCACAGCGGTCAGCTTCGAGTTCGAGTCGGCCGCAAACGCGTTGCCCACGGCGCCGGTGCCGCGCCCGCCGCAGCCGATCAGCCCGATCTTCAGCGTCTCTTCGCCCGCCGCATGGGCCGAGC